>NZ_VFSV01000050.1 GCF_007004065.1 Palleronia caenipelagi
TCTGTGAGGCAAATGAGATCGAACATCGGCTCACTAAGCCGAACCATCCGTGGACCAATGGCCAGGTCGAACGAATGAACCGCACCATCAAGGAGGCGACGGTCAAACGCTTCCACTACGAAAATCACGACCAGTTGCGAACACACCTTGCCGACTTCATGGCAGCCTACAACTTCGCCCGCAGGCTCAAGACCCTCAGCGGGCTGACGCCTTACGAATACATCTGCAAGATCTGGACTTCAGAGCCAGATCGATTCATCCTAAATCCGATCCACCAAATGCCGGGACTGAACAACTAGAGCACTTGGGACAAAACCGAAATGAAAAAGGAACTGCACGCCTTTCAGCGATGACCTGATCCTGCTACGGCCCACCGGAGCATAAATGACCGCGCTTGGCGGCATCTTCGGGAGACGGACATGGGCCTTTTGCAGGATGGGAAGTGGGTCGATCGCTGGCATGACACCAAATCAACTGGCGGGCATTTCAAGCGAAAACCCTCTCAGTTCCGCAACTGGGTGACGGCGGATGGCGCGCCCGGACCGACTGGCACAGGAGGCTTCAAGGCCGAACCGGGACGTTACCATCTGTACGTGTCGCTCGCCTGCCCCTGGGCGCACCGGACGCTGATCTTTCGGGTCCTGAAAGGGCTCGAAGAGATTGTCAGTCTGTCAGTTGTCCACTGGCACATGGCCGAGAACGGCTGGACCTTCGCCGATGGGGATGGCGTGATCCCGGATCCGATCCTCGGGGCGGAGTTCATGCATCAGATCTACACCGCAGCCGATCCCCATTATTCCGGTCGTGTGACAGTGCCGGTGCTCTGGGATAAAAAAACGGGAACCATCGTCTCCAACGAATCCGCCGAGATCATCCGGATGTTCAATTCGGCTTTTGACGGGGTCGGCGCGACACCGGGCGATTTTTATCCTCCCGAGCTCCGGGCCGAAATCAACGCGATCAACACCTGCAGCTATTCCAATATCAACAACGGAGTGTACAAGGCTGGCTTTGCCACCACGCAAACCGCTTATGAGGAGGCCGTGACGGCGCTATTCGACATCTTCGAATGGTACGAAAATCGTCTCTCGCAGTCCCGCTACCTCATCGGCGATACGCTGACCGAAGCAGACTGGCGACTCTGGACCACGCTGGTGCGGTTCGACCCGGTCTATTTTGGCCACTTCAAGTGCAACCTGCGCCGGATCGCCGATTATCCGAACCTATCCAATTACCTGCGCGACCTCTACCAGCATCCTGGGATCGCCGCGACGGTGGATATGGACCACATCAAACGGCACTATTACGGCAGTCATGAAACGATAAACCCCACCGGTATTATCCCGGTGGGACCTGTTCTGGATTACGACGCGCCCCATAACCGCGACCGGTTCTGAAGCGCGTTATTGGCTCACCCCAGCACGGCCTCCACGGCCCGCACGGTGCCGGCGACGATACGGTCCGCTTCCTCCCGAGACAGGCAGAAGGGCGGCGCAAAGCCGAGGATATCGCCCTGCGGCATTGCGCGGGCGATGATCTGGTCCTGCTCCAGAAGCTTTGCCGCGATTTGCGGTCCGACCTTGTCGCCCGCGTCGAAAAAGACCCGGTCATCGCGGTCTTTGACGAACTCCACGGCACAGAGCATCCCCTCGCCCCGCACCTCGCCCACATGGGGGTGAGCCGCCAGCGCCTCGGTCATGGTACGGTTGAGATAAGCGCCGGTCTCGCCCGCGTTCGGCACAAGGTTCAATGTGTCGATCAACTGAAGATTGGCGACGCCCGCCGCCGCGCCGATGGGATGGGCAGAATAGGTCCAGCCATGGCCGATGGGGCCGTTCTCATCAGTCCCCTGCTCCAGCACCTTCCACATCTTTTCTGAGACAATCGACCCCGACAGCGGCGCATAGGCGGAGGTCAGGCCCTTGGCGATGGTGATCAGATCCGGCTTCAGCCCGTAATGCTCCGAGCCAAACATGGTGCCCAGACGGCCAAACCCGGTGACGACCTCGTCGGCGATCAGCAGGATGTCGTGCCGCGCAAGCACCTCCTGAATCGCCGCCCAATAACCGGCGGGCGGCGGCACGATCCCGCCCGTCCCGAGCACCGGTTCGCCGATGAACGCCGCAATCGTGTCCGCGCCCTCGCGCTCGATCAACGCCTCCAGTTCAGCCACACAATGGGCAGTGAAGGCCGCCTCGCTCTGGCCGCGATCCGCGCGCCGGAAGTAATAGGGCGCCTCGGTGTGGATCACCTGCGCCAGCGGCAGGTCAAACTTCTTGTGGAACAGCTCCAACCCCGTCAGGGAGCCTGTCATCAACCCCGAGCCGTGATAGCCGCGCCAGCGGGAGATGATCTTCTTCTTCTCCGGCAGGCCCCTGATGTTGTTGTAGTACCAGATGAGCTTGATGTTCGTCTCATTGGCATCGGAGCCGGACAAGCCGAAATAGACCTTCGACATGTGATCCGGCGCGCGGTCGAGCACCATTTTCGAGAGGGTGATCGCGGCCTCAGTCCCGTGGCCCACGTAGGCGTGGTAATAGGCCAGCTCGCGGGCCTGTTCGGCAATCGCCTCGGCGATTTCGCTCCGCCCGTAGCCGACGTTGACGCAGTAGAGACCCGCAAAGGCGTCCAGCAGCCGCGTTCCATCCCGGTCCTCGATATGGCAACCGCTACCGGTGCGCACCACGCGGGTCGGGCTCTCACCGCGCGCGTGCTGCGCCAGATGGGTCGAGGGGTGGAAGAAATTCTCCCGATCCCACTGATCGAGCTGGTCGTTTCTCAGCATGGCTGTCTCCTCCTGCGCCCGGCGGGCATTTCAGTCTTTTGGCACACCCAGCACCGCAATGCAGTCGCCCATCTGGATCAGCCCGGGAAAGTGCCGCCCGATGAGCACACCATCCCGCTGCGCACGGTATTCCCCGGGCGCGATGCCGGTCCGGTCGGCCGGCCAGACCCGCGCCACGAGATCGCCCGCGCGGACCTCGGCTCCGAGATCCACCATGGGCTCATGCAGGCCCTCCGCCGCGCTGAAAAGGTAGCAGTCATCATCCGGCATAGTGAGCGTAACAGTCGGCCGGGTCTCGATTTTGCCGCGCAAAATCGCCGCGTGGATGAGAACGTTGCGCAAACCTCGCTTGGCAATCGCGTTGCTCAACGCGGTGGAGCTTCGCCCCCCGCCCAGCTCCGTCGTCACCAGCGTCTTGCCCATCGCCTCGACCGCCGTGTCATACATGCCCACATTGTCGATCTCCAACAGCTCCACCGAGTAGGGCGCGTTGAAGGCCTCCGTCGCCTTAAAGCAGCGGTCCTGAGTGGATTTGTCATCGAGGATATGGGCCGCGGCGAAGGGCACGAAATCCAGCGTTCCTCCACCCGAATGGAAATCCACCGCAAGATCAGCCAAGGGCAGGAGCGTGGTCTGGAAATAATCGGCGATCTTCTCCGTCACAGTGCCATCGGGCCGCCCGGGGAATGCTCGATTGAGGTTTACGCGATCAATCGGCGAGGTCCGTGTGCCTGCCCGGAACGCCGGGTAGTTGAAGGCAGGGACAATGATAAGCCGCCCGGTGACGTCCTCGGGCCGCGTCGTCAGTGCCAGCTCTTGGAGGGCAATTGGTCCCTCATACTCGTCCCCGTGATTGGCGCCGGTCAGGAGAGCCGTGGGGCCGTCGCCGTTTTTGATCACCGTCAGCGGGATCATCACCGACCCCCACGCGCTGTCATCCCGGCTATAGGGCAGCCGCAGGTGCCCGTGATGGACCCCGTCGCGGTCGAGCGGAATGGTCGGTGTGATCGGGTTCCGGGTCATCCGTCCTTGACCACCAGCTTGCGCGGGACGTTGGACAGGCATTCGGGCCCGTTCGCTCCGATGCGGATGCTCTCGGTGATTTCAAACCCCCAGTCATCCATCCACAGACCGGTCATGAAGTGGAAGGTCATATTCTCCTCCAGCACCGTTTTATCACCGGGGCGCAGGGACATGGTGCGCTCGCCCCAGTCGGGCGGATAGCTGAGGCCGATCGGATAGCCCGTGCGGTTGTCCTTTTCGATGCCGTGGCGCTTCAGCACGCGGAAGAAGGCATGAGCAATGTCCTCGCAGGTGTTCCCGGCCTTCGCCACCTCCAGCCCGGCCTCCATCCCCTCCAGCACCGCCGTCTCGGCATCGAGGAAGGTCTGCGTTGGCTTGCCCAGAAACACCGTGCGCGAGAGCGGGCAGTGGTAGTGATGGACGACGCCCGCCACCTCAAAGAACGTCCCCTCGCCCGATTTCATCGGCTGATCGTCCCATGTGAGATGTGGCGCACCCGCGTCAGGCCCCGACGGCAGCAAGGGCACGATGGCCGCGTAATCGCCGCCGTAGCCCAGATCGGCATCGTAGCGCAGTGATGCGTCGTAGATCTCGGCGACCAGATCGCATTTGCGGATCCCCGGTTCGACTTTGTCGAAGATGCGCTGCTGCATGCGCTCCACGATCCGCCCCGCCTGCCGCATATAGGTCAGCTCGGCCTCGGATTTCACCGCGCGCTGCCAGTTCACCAGCGCCGTGGCATCCTCGAACCGGGCGTCGGGCAGATTGCGTTGCAGGGAGGCAAAGGCGGCGGCGGTGAACCAGTAATTGTCCATCTCGACACCGATCCGCCCCCGACCCAGCCCCTGGTCAGTGAGCTGCGCCGAGAGGTAATCCATAGGATGGCGTTCGGTGGACTGCACGTAGTGGTCGGGATAGCCGATAATCCCAGCCTCGCCCATCCAGCAAGTCCGTCGCGCGCCATTGCCATCCTGACCGCGCCCGAACCAGACGGGCGGGCCATCGGGACCGACGATCACGCATTGATGCACGTAGAACGACCAGCCGTCATAGCCGGTGAGCCAGTTCATATTGCTCGGATCGGTGACGATCAGCAGATCGAGGCCCCGTCGCTCCATCTCGGCGCGGGTCCGCGCCAGCCGCGCGTCATACTCGGACCGGGAAAAATGCAGCTTTGGCTCGGTCATGGGCGGGACCCTTTCGTGGAAATCTTGTTGGTGCGGAGAATGTCCCACGCCCGCAAGCACTTACGAAAGAAGCGCCACCCAATGACCGCCCGGAAGCGACAGGGTGCAGCCTCCGAGCGTCACCCGGGACAAGGCATCCCGGCAGCCCCCCATTGACGGAGAAGCTCGGCCATCTCTTCGGGGCTGCCGGGCGCGGGCTCACGTCCACCGCCGGGATTAAAGCCCCAGTTGACGAACGCGCTCTCCTGCACGTGTTCGGCCAGCGCCTCCACATCGCGCCCGCCGTTCAGGTCCGGGTTGCTGAGCTGAACGCAGATCTCGGCGGAACTGCGCCCGAACCAAGCCATCTCGGGCGGCGGCAAGATCCACGTATCGGCCACTTGCGGCGCCATATGCGGGGCATCATTGGCGCCCTCTTCGCGGTAGGCGTGGCAAGTCCCGCAGGACAGGTATTCCGCGCCAATCCGGCTCTCACCCGCGTAGACGTTCATCCCGTGGGGACGAGTGGTGCCGTAGCTCGGACCGCTCCACATTGGTTGATCGCCCTCCACATGGCAATTGGCGCATCGGGGATGGGAGGCCGCGGCGGCGATGCTCTCCCACGCCGCGAGGCCGGCTTCGCGGGAGGCGGTCTCCTGCGCCAGAGCGGGAGACGCCAAGAGGGCGGCGAGGATCAGGGCGCGTCTCATGCGAACTCCACGAATTTGTTGAACGGCATCTCTCGCAGGCGGGTGCCCGTCGCGGCAAAGATCGCAGCAGCCAGCGCGGGCGCGGCAGGGGGCACCGGAGGTTCGCCCACACCAAGGACACGCGGCCCGTTCTCCAGACCCCGTACCTCGATCTCGGGGCACTGGTGGAGGCGCATCCCCTCATGGGCGTGGTAATTGCTTTGCTGCGCCACGCCGCCCTCATAGGTGATCTCGCAATTCATCGCGTGACCGAGGCCCCAGACAACCCCGCCCTGCACCTGATTTTCGAAATTTACGGGATCGAGGACACGGCCCACATCGGCGGCGACCCAGACCTTGTCGATGCGGATGCCCCGCTCGGTCTGGCTGACCTCGACCACCTCGGCACAAGACACACCGAAGCTCGTGGTCTGGGCGATCCCCCGCCCCTTACCATCGCCAAGGACGCCGGACCACGAGGACATCTCGCCCACAGCCTCCAGCACCTTCCGCGTCACATCGTCGTTGCAGAGGCGCAGACGCTCCTCCAGCGGATCGGCCCCGGCGGCATGGATCAACTCATCCAGCGCCGCATTCTGAAAGAACCCGCCATAGCTCGCCCCGACCGAACGCCAGGACGACACCGGCGCCAGCTCCGGCGCGCGATAGGCTGTGACGCGGAAATGGGGGATCGCTAGAGGCGCGTTCCACGCTCCTGCGGGGATCTGGCTGTCGGGACCCGGCACGCTCTGCCCCTGCCGCGCCATCTGAGACGCGGTCACCGAAGGCGCGGCAATGTCGAGATCCAACGCCTCGACCTGCCCGCCCGCAACCTTACCCCGCAGCCTCGCCATGGCGATGTGGCGGGGGAAGTCGTGGAGCATGTCCTCTTCGCGCGAATAGGTCAGCTTGACCGGCGTCCCCTTCATCTGGACGGCGATTTCGGCAGCACGTTTCACTACCTCATCCTCCAGACGGTGGCCGAAAGAGCCGCCTGTCATCAGCGCATGGACCACCACATCGTCGGGCTCGATCCCGACGATCTTCGCCACATTGTTCTGGATGAAACGCGGGATCTGTGTCCCGGTCCAGACCTCGGCGCCGGTGTCGGTGACGCGCATGATGGCCGAGATCGGCTCGAGCGGCGCATGAGCCACATAGGGCGCGCGATATTCGGCGGTCAGCACCTCGCCCCCGGCCAGCGCTGCCTCCATGTCCCCGTCGTCGCGCTTGCGACTGTCCTGCCGATCCTCGGTAAAGCTCTCACCCAAGACCTGCCAATGGCCCGCCATCGTGTCCGGCATGGGTGCGGGCGTCCAGTTGGCCTGCACCTTGCGGGCGGCCTGCATGGCGCGCCAGGTGTTGTCGGCGATCACCGCAACCCCGCCGGTCACCGGCAGCACATCGCGTACGCCGCGCATGGATTTCGCCTCGGTGGCGTCAAAGCCGTCGATCCCCCCACCCTGCGCCGGGTTAAGGAAGATCGCGGCGTGGACCATGCCCTCGACCACCGCGTCGATGCCGTAATCCTGCGTGCCGGTGCATTTAGCGACCATGTCCAAACGCTCTACCGGCTGACCGAGATAGCGCCACTGGGACGGATCGCGCAGGGCCACATCGGCGATGGGCTCCTTGCCCGCCACCAGATCCACAAGCTCTGTATAGGGGCGGCGGGTGCCGTCAGGCAAAATCACCGCGCCGCTTTCAGTCCCCAGATCTGCGCGTGCGACCCCGGTGTCATCAGCAACGGCCTGTTTCAGCGTCTCCCGGGCAGAAGCGGCGGCGGCGCGGAGTTTCTCATAGCCGTCAGGCACGGTACTCGATCCGCCCGTGACCTGCACACCGGCCAGCTTCAGCATCACACCGACCGCCGTCTCGGTCACGCTTTGCATCACGCCCGCGGCGGGGATCATGAACTCTGCCGCCTCGGGGGCAAAGGCGGTGTTCCAATAGGCCGGAGCAGGAGGGCCGGGATCAATGCGCACCGCATCCAGATCCACGTCCAGCTCTTCGGCCAACAACATCGCCTGAACCGAATAGGCCCCCTGCCCCGAATCGGCACGCGGGGTGATCAGGGTCACGCCTTCCCCGTCGATGAAAACATAGGGCGTCATTGCCGCCTCTCCGGCACCCGCTTTGAGCGGATTTTCGTGCGGCCTGCGCACCTTGTAGACGCCAAAGGCGACGCCCCCGGCAATGGCAGCGGCGCCGACGAGGAAGGTCCGGCGGGCGATGGTTCCAACGCGACCCATGGCTCAGGCTCCCTGCATCTTGGCGGCGGCTGTGTGAATGGCGGCGCGGATGCGGATATAGGTGCCACAGCGGCAGAGATTGCCTGCCATGACGCGGTCGATCTCTTCGTCGCTGGGATCGGGGTTCAGCTCCAGAAGGCTCGCGGCCTGCATGATCTGGCCGGACTGACAGTAGCCACACTGGGCCACCTGATGCTCGATCCACGCCGCCTGCACCGCGTGGAGTGCGTCGGGCTGGCCAAGACCCTCGATGGTCGTGACCTCCGCCCCGTCCGCAGCCGATGCCGGGATCTGGCACGACCGCACCGCGACCCCGTCCATATGCACTGTGCAGGCCCCGCATTGCGCGATCCCGCAGCCATATTTCGGACCCGTGATCCCCAGCTCATCCCGCAATACCCAGAGGAGGGGCATATCCGCCTCCACATCGACCTCGTGGTCGGTTCCGTCTACGGTGAGTTTCATGGGGCCGCTCCGCCTGTTGGTTCTCAATGTTAACTAACTGTGGTCCGACCCTGTTCCAAGGAAATCGAACCCGTTGACGTGACTGCCCCCCTATCCCGAACGAAAACTGCCGGGCACAAGGCCCGGCAGTCTGACAGGGGTTTGACCCGACCTATTGCAGCGCAGCAGGCAGCCAGAGCGCGATCTGCGGGAAGGCGATCAGCGCCAGCACCATGACCATCATGGCGATCACATAGGGGATCGTGCCGAGCATGACTTCGCTGAGCGTCCCCGACTTGCGCGCGCCCTGCACCACGTAGAGGTTCAGGCCCACAGGCGGTGTGATCAGCGCCATTTCGATGAGCACGATCATCAGGATGCCGAACCAGATCACGTCATATCCCTGCGCCACGATCAGCGGAACGATGATCGGGATGGTGACAACCATCAGTGACAGGGTTTCGATGAAGAAGCCCAGCACGATGTAGATGCAAACCACGACCGCGATGGTCGCGAGCGGAGAGAGGCCCAGCCCGTCGAGGAACTCCGACAGTTCCCGCCCGATCCCCGCCGAGGCCAGCGTAAAGTTCAGGAAGGACGCGCCGATCACCACGAGCATGATCATCGAGGTGATCTTGACCGTCCCCACGACGCTCTCGGCGATCATGCTGACCGAGATCCCGCCAAAGATCGCGGCAATCACGATAGCGCCCGCGACGCCCACGGCGGCAGCTTCGGTGGGGGTCGCCCAGCCTTTATAGATCGTGCCGATGATGACGGTGAACAGCAGGATAATGGGGATGAGCTGGATCAGCGCCCGGAGCATCTCGCCGATGGGAAATACACGGCGGGTTCCGCCCAGTTCAGGACGGACGGCGCAGATCAGAACGGTGATCGCCATAAAGCCCAGCGCCAGCAGGATCCCCGGCAACAGACCGGCGAGGAAGAGCTGCGGGATCGAGGATTGGGTCAGGAACCCATACACGATCAGGTTGATCGAGGGCGGGATCATGATGCCCAGCGTGCCCCCGGCTGCGATGGCCCCGGAAAAGAGCTTGGGATCGTAGCCCAGCTTTTCCGCCTGCGGCATGGCCACGGTGGCGACGGTCGCGGCGGTGGCGACGGAGGAGCCGGAGGTGGCCGAAAACATGGTGGCGGTGGCGACGTTGGCGTGGACCAAGCCGCCCGGCAGCCAGCTCACCCAGCGGTCCAGTGCCGTATAGGTCCGGGTGGCGATGCCCGAGCGCACGAGGATTTCCCCCAGCAGCACGAAGAACGGGATCGCGATCAGCGTCGCATTGTTCGAGGTGGACCAGACGAGGTTGCCGAGGCCCTTCGTCAGGGGGAACGGGCTGAAGAAGGTGTCGACGCCAAAGCCCAGCAAAAACAGGACGATGCCGACGGGAATGGAGAGCGCGAGCAGGCCCAGAAGACCGACGGAGACGTAGGTGATCATCAGAGGTTCTCCGCTTCGCCGAAGGCGCCGATGGCCGCTTCGCTTTGTTCGAACTCACCGCGGGCAATCAGCAGGATTGCCGCGACGAGGGTCAGCCACGCCACGATGGCGAACCACGCCCAGCCGATGAACCATGGCACCTGAACCAGCGCCAGCGGCGTCTCAAGCGGCGTGTTGGCGCGACTGTCATTGGCCAGCGAGCGTGCCACCACCGGCCAGCACCGGATGGCGATGAGCGTAATCGTGGCCGACAGGACGGTCATGGAAAACAGGTCGAAGAGGCTCCGCCCCAGTTGGCCCGCCCTGCCGCGCAGGATGTCAATCCTTACGTGGCTGAGCTCCAGCAGGGCGAAACCCATGCCCCAAGAGGTCACAATGGCCATCACATAGCCACTGATCTCGTCGGTGCCGCCCAGAGAGGACCCGAGCTTTCTGAGAATGATATCAGCCAGCACAAAGGCGGCGCAGGCCAGCAGGATGACACCGATCATCATCGCGACGATCCTGTTCATACATCTCAGGCGTTCTAGCAAGGCATTTGCCATAACTCAGGTCCTCTCGTCGCGGATCAGTTGGCGGAGACGGTCACACCGACCACCTTGCCGACGGAGTCGTTCCAGCGGGCGGTCCACTCTTCGCCGGCGCGCTCGGCCCATTCGGGCAGCACTTCGGATTCAAGAATGCCGCGCGCCTTATCGAAATCCGCCTGGCTGACCTCAACCAGCGTCATCGAGCGGGCCTCGCCGGACGCGCACTCGCCGGTGCCGGTCAGGCAAGCGATGTCATTATCCAGCGCACCCTGCGCAGACGCCCATGCGGGGTCCTCAAAGCCGGAGGTGATCTGCTCCTGAATCAGCGTCTGCATGTCCTCGGACAGGCTGTTCCACTTGTCGAGGTTCATGGCGGTCACGACCGAGTCCCAGCCACCCAGCGGGATCGGCAGCAGATGGGTGGAGACTTCCCACCATCCCGCGCTATAGCCGGAGCCTGCGCCGGTCACGGCACAATCCACGACGCCCTTTTGCAGCGCGCCCGGCACTTCGGCAAAGCTGACATTCACACCCTCGGCGCCCAGCGCTTCGAGGAACTTGGCGGTCATCCGGCCAGAGGCGCGGACCTTCAGGCCCTGCAGATCGTCCAGGCTGCTGATCTCGTGGTTACAGAAAACAACCTGCGGCGGGTACGGCGCGATGGCCAGCACATGGCTGTTAAAGCGGTCGTGGAAGATATCCGTGACCATCGGACGGGCAGCATCAACCATAGCGCGGGCCTCATCGGCGGTCATGGCGATAAGCGGCACATCGAGACCTTCAAGTTCCGGCGCATCGGCCACGGCGTAGTCGGCCACGGTCATGCCCACGTCATACACCCCATCACCCAGCAGGCGGTACACATCACCAACGCCCAAATTCATCTGGTTGTGGGTGGTCAGGTTGACATTGATCTCGCCATTCGACGCGGCGGGCAACGTCTCGGTCCAGAACGGCGCCTCATATTCGTTATGCAGCGGCAGGCTCGACCAGCTGCCGACCACCGAGAGATCCTCGGCCAGCGCGGGCGAGGCGATCAGTGCGGCGGTCATCATAAGAACCGACTTATTCATGGTTTTCTCCTTGTTGGTAAGTTGGCTATTCGTTGATTCTTGTGTCACGTGCTGGGACGCAAAACAGGGTTCTCCGCATCTTGTGGAACGTCTGTCACCAGCATATGGCCGGGCTTATGGGTGATGCAGAGCGGCGCTTTGGCCGCTTCCAGCGCCACTTGCGGTGTCACGCCGCAGGCCCAGAACACCGGCACCGATCCCTCTGGCACCGGGGCGGGATCGCCCCAGTCCGGGCGGGTCACATCAGCGACCCCGATCTCAGCGGGGTCTCCAATATGGATGGGCGCGCCGTGCGCCAGCGGAAATTTGCGGGAAATCTCGACGGCAAGATCCACCTGATCCTCGGGGATCGCCCGCATGGAGACCACCAGCGGCCCCTCAAACGGCCCTGCAGGCACGGTGAGAATATTGGTGCGGAACATCGGCACCGTGGTGTTATTGTCGATATGCCAGAGCTGGATTCCGGCCGCGATGGCCGCGTGCTCGAAGGTGAACGAACAGCCGAGAGCAAAGCTCACCAGATCGTCGCGCCAAAGATCGGAGATATCCATGGTCTCTGCAGACAGCTTTCCGTCGCGATAGATGTTATAGGCGGGCACATCGGTGCGAATATCGATATCGCGCCCCAGGGTCCGCATCATCGCATCACCAGTGTCCGACACACCAACCAGCGGGCAGGGCTTGGGATTGCGCTGACAAAACCGCATGAAGTCGAGCGCATAATCTTGCGGCAGAATCACCAGGTTGGCTTGCAGCATGCCCGCGCCCAGCCCGGCGGTGTGCCCGGTGTAGGACCCCTCGCGGATCACCAGACGCAGATCACCCACCGATTGGTGCCGCAAGTTCTGAAAGACTGTCTGATCCATGATATGCTCTCCCTCAAATCACTATCGAGCGGACCCGGCATAAACACAAATCAAAAAATCAACAGGTTTGCCATTACTATTATTTATGACAATGGAAAGCTCTGGCGATTTCTAAAGCGAGTCCGGCCGCCGTCTCGACGAGATGACTGCGGGGCTCGGCCACGTAAGATGCCGTGAATTTCAGAGGGTTAGGCGTCCATCCGGGGTTGAACTCCACGATCTTCCCAGCCGCAACAAACGGCGCCCCCATGAGCCGGGGCAACGCTGCGACCCCAAGCCCCGCCTCCACCAGCCGAAAACAAGCGGATAGCGACGAGGACGGAAACAGCGCCACATCGGGCCCGATTCTTTCCAGAAGTGTCGTTTTCAGTTCTCTGAATGGCTTTGTATTGCGGGCGTATGTGATCACGGGCAGCCGCAAAGCCTCAGCGTCGGCGCGCCGAGAGAGATCCGGATCGTTCGGCCTGTACCACGCGAGGTCAAAATCCGGCAGGTCGATATTGTTCACCGAAAAATCAGAGATCGGTCCCAGCAGGATCGCCAGATCGATTTCGCGATTCAGGAGGTCCTCCCGCAAGTTCAGGGAGATATCCACGTTGATCTCAACCAAGAGACCGGGAAAGCTCTTATGAAGCGCCGTGACGAACTCCGGCAGCCAGCACTGGGCGATGGTCTCGGAAACCCCGAGCCGCAAATGCCCCTCGATGCCGTCGGGCTCCATCACTTCTGCTGCGATCCGTTCGGAGAGATGCTCAATCTGCTCCGCGTAGCGCACCAGAAGACCGCCGCGTTTTGTCAACGCAATGCCCGTGGACCGCCGCTCAAACAGTTGCGCCCCGAGGGTGGCTTCGAGATTGCGGATCCGGGTGGTGACGGCGGGCTGAGTCAGGCTGAGGGCCTGCGCAGCCCTCGAGATGCTGCCCAGCCGTACGACCGTCAGAAAGGCGGTCAGCTGATCGAGGTTCAGGCGCGCCAAGGCTCAGGTGCGCCGAACCGACGGCACCGCGCCTCAGCCATTCTTACTTGATGTGGCAAAGTCATAGGCGACCAGCGCGATGGTAATGAGGATCACTATCACCAGATCGGGACTTGGCACCTTGATCGCAAGGATGGCGAGGAATGCGGTGAAAATCGCAAAGGCAAAGAGCGCCAGAACGCGGTTCATGAAGTCCCTCCTGTGGTGGCTTCGGCGTCAGCCCAATCTGTCAGCCAGCGGGCGGCAGAGATGAGGCGGGCGTCCTGATGACGCGCGCCCACGAGTTGCACCCCCATGGGCAGACCGTTTTCGGCGGTCAGTAGCGGCAGCGTCACGCAGGGCGCGCCACAATAGGTCCAGAGCCCGTTGAAGATCGCATCGCCCGTGGAGCCCAATCCTTCGGGTGCCGGTCCGGGCGCAGCGGGGCAGAGGATTGCAGTGGCGCGGGTGAGGATTTCTTCGACGCCTGCCGACAGAACATCCCGGAGGGCCAGGGCCGAAAGATAGTCTCGGGCAGGTACGGCATTCCCTGAGCCGATGCTCGCCCGGGTGACGTCGGCCAATTGCTCTCCGCCGCGCTTGGCGTAGGGAAAATAGTGATAGGCCATTTCGGCCTCATTGATAAGCTGGCGCCGGGGGGCAGCTTCGTCGAAAATCGCGGGCAGCTCGACCTCAAACACCCGGTCACCGAGCCGCTCGGTCAGCTCTCCAAAAGCGGCATGGAGATCGGGGTGCGCGTCGTCCCAGCCCGGGGGCTTGACGAAGGCGAAGATCGGTTTCAGCCGAGGCTCCGCGCTGGCGGGCGTGACGAGGTCGGGAACCGGATCGGGTCCCGTCGCGGGGTCATCGGCATCGTACCCCATAAGCACCTGCGCCAGCAGAGCCGCGCCGCCGGTATCGGCGGCAAAGACACCCACCGTATCGAGACTGGGCGACTGGGTCAGGACGCCCCGGCGCGAGATGGCGCCGAAGGTCGGCTTGTAGCCAGTCACACCGCAGAAGGAAGCAGGGCGGATCACCGATCCGCCAGTCTGGGTGCCCACGGCCAGAGGGACCATCCCATCCGCCACCGCCGCCGCCGAGCCCTGGGACGAGCCGCCGGGCGTGTGCGCCGGGTTGTGGGGGTTCCGCGTCGCGCCGGGGTGCATGAAGGCGAGTTCAGTGGTGACCGTCTTGCCCATGAGAATTGCGCCCGCAGCCCTGAGCCGCTCGGTGATGGCCGCATCCCGCAGCGGCACCCGACCTGCGTCGAGCATGGTCCCGTTCTCTGTGGGAATGCGGGCGGTGTCGATGACATCCTTTAACCCCACCGGCAGCCCATGCAACGGGCCGATGGGGCGCCCGGACCGACGATGCCGGTCGAGGGCGCGGGCCTGCTCCCAAACGAAATCCGGGTCGAACCAGGCCCAGGCCCTGATCTCCGGCTCCCGCGCTTCGATCCGGGCGATGTATTGCCCGACCAGATCTTCGGCACTGAGCGCGCCACTGGCCAGCCGGTCGCGCAGCTCCAGCACACCAACCGGACGAACAGGCCGTCCGGTCTCGGCTCTGAGAGCCTCAGTTCCCATAGAACACCTCGGGGAGGTAGAAGACGATCTGCGGGAAAACGTACATCAGGACCATGGCGACCAGCACGCAGAACAGGAACGGCATGACGCCGGCAAAGATCTGCGTCAGACGGACTTCTGGCGGAGCGATGCCCTTGAGGTAATAGGCCGACATCGCCATGGGCGGTGTCAGGAAGCTCGTCTGCAAGTTCAGCGCCACGAGAATACCGAAGAACAACGGGTCGATGTTGAACACCGCGAGGAGCGGCAGGAAGATCGGCACGAAGATGATGATGATCTCCGACCATTCCAGCGGCCAGCCCAGCAGGAAGATGATCAGCTGGGCGAGGATCAGGAACATGAGCGGCGAGAGGTCGAGGCTCTGGACGAACTCGGAAATCAGGTGTTCGCCGCCGAGATAGGAGAACACCGCCGAGAAGGTGTAGGAGCCCACGAAGAGCCAGCAGACCATCGCCGTGGTGCGCACGGTGAGATAGACGCTTTCGCGCAGACGCTGCCAGCTCATGGCCCGGTAGACCACAGCGAGGAACATACCGCCCAGCGCGCCGATGGAGGCCGCTTCGGTCGGGGTCGCGAGGCCGAAGAGGATCGAACCCAGAACCGCGAGGATCAGGAAGGCCAGCGGCACGAAGGAGGTCACGATCAGCCACAGGAGCTGGCCCATGGGCATGTCGGGGACTTCGTCCTTGGACGGCCGTGGGGCTGCAGAGGGTTGCAGGATCGAGCGGCCGAGAATGTAGACGAGGTAGAGCCCCACCAGCGTCAGACCCGGCAGGAGCGCCGCCGCGTAGAGACGGACGATCGAGACGTTCGTGGCCGCCGCGTAGACGATCAGCATGATCGAGGGCGGGATCAGAATGCCCAGCGTGCCACCCGCACAGATAATGCCGGAAGCAAAGGAGGGGTCGTAACGCGCCTTGAGCATGGCGGGCAGCGCCAGGAGACCCATCAGCGTCACCACCGCGCCGACGATGCCGGTGGCCGTGGCAAAGAGCGCGCAGGTGATCAGCGCCGCGACGCCCATGGAGCCAGGGATGTTCTTGGACGCGATGTTGAGTGTGGTGAACAGGCGGTCCACGATGTTCGAGCGCTCTACGATGTAGCCCATGAAGAGGAACAGGGGCACGGCGGTCAGCACCTCGTTCGACATCACCGTGAATGTCTGATTCACGAAGAGATCGAATATTCGGTTATTGAAGAAACCGTCGATCCAGAGAGTAAACCTCTCCCAGTCTCCGGCGGTCTCGTCGAGCCGGTTAAAAGCCCGCCACATGCGGCCTTCGTCGTAGTAGGCGAAATAGCCAAAGCCGATGCCCATGGCCATGAGCGTGAAGGCGATGGGAAAGCCCAGAAACACAAAGACGATAAACAGCCCCAGCATCATCAGGGCGACCTGAGGATCGGTCATGGATTGTGCCCTTTCTCGGCTTCGTTGGCTTTGCGCATCAGGAGATCTTCGGTCTCGAACACGTCTTCGTTCGCTTCGACCCATTCATTCGTACGGATGGCGATGATACAGCGCGCGACCTGCGCGAGGCCCTGAATGAACAAGAGAATGCCCGCAGCGACCATCACGGTTTTGAACTGGTAGATCGGCACACCCGCCGGGCTGTTCACCGAAACTTCGCCGTAGCCCCAGGAGCGGGAGGCGTATTTCCAACCCGCAAGGATCAGCGCGGTCACCCCCGGGAAAAAGAAGATGATGTAAAGAACCAGATCGATTTTCGCCTGCGTGCGCGGTTGCCAGAGGCGGTAGAGAAAATCCCCCCGAACATGGCCGCCCCGGGACAGAGTATAGGCACCGCCCATCATGAACAGCGTCCCATACATGATGAAAGACACGTCCAGCGCCCAGGCGGTGGGGCTGTTCAGGACATAGCGGACGAAAACTTCGTAACCTGTGGCAAAGGACATCAGGATGATGAGCCAGGCGAAGGCCTTGCCAAACCACGCGGACAGATTGTCCGCGAATTCGATGAACCGGATCATGGAGACCTCATCAAAACCGAAGAAAGATCCCGGCGGCGGCACCGCCGGGATCGCTTATCGGAGCGGGGAGGCTCAGAGTTTGACCTTACCCGGGAAGTAGTGCTCGTAGGCGAGCCCGTAATCGGGCGCGTTCATCAGTTCGTAGTAGGACACGCGCTCGACCCAAGCACGCTGGCTGTCGAGACATTTCTTCATGAACTCGTCCTGCTCCAGTTCGGGGATCAGTTCGTCCCAGGCCTTGAGCTGGGCGTCGAGGATCTCGGTCGGCGTGCGGTGGACGCTGACCCCTGCCTCATTCTGCAGCCATTGCAGGTCGGCGGAGTAACGGTCCATGGCCTTCGCGGTGTTCGCAGTGGAGACCGCCTCGACCGAGTGACGCAGGATCGCCTGCAGATCGGGATCCAAATCTTCCATGAATGCTCTGGAGAACAGGAACTCGAAGCTTTCGGAAGCCTGATGGTAAGAGGACAGGTAGTAGTTCTTGGCCACGTCCTGCGCGCCGAAATCCTTGTCCGAAGACGGGTTGTTGAATTCGAACGCGTCGATCACGCCGCGCTCCATGGCGGGAACGATTTCGCCGCCGGGCAGCTGTGCCACGGACATGCCGAGCTTGGCCAGAAGGTCAGCAGCCAGACCCACGGTCCGGTACTTCAGGCCATCGACGTCAGCGACACCGTTCACCTCATTCTTGAACCAGCCAAAGGGCTGCGCAAACATCGGGAAGCCCAGGTAGCCTTCGACGTCGAGACCCATGATGTCCTGCGTCAGCTCGTCATAGAGCTCTTTACCGCCACCCGCGTAGAACCAGGACAACATCGTCGTGGCCGAGCCGCCGAACACCGGACCGGTGCCGAAGAGCGAGGCCGCTTTGTTCTTGCCGTACCAGTAGACGGGCACCGAGTGGGCCGCGTCGATCACGCCGTCGTTGACCGCGTCGAGCACTTGGAACGCCGCAACAACCGCACCGGCGGGCAGCACTTCGACCTTCAGTCGGCCACCGGACATGGCCTCAACCCGCTCGGCGTAATCGCGGGCGAATTCCTGCCAGATATTGGCGTCGTTCCACGAGGTCTGCATTTTTACCACGATGGGCGCCTGCGCCAGCACCGCCGGTGCGGCCAGCACCCCGCCCGTCGCAGCCGCGCCGCCAATCGCGGTCTTGGTCAAGAACGAACGGCGGTTGATCTTGTGATTGGTCGTCATCAATTTTCCTCCACTGGCAGCCGTACTTCTTCTGTCGAGTCTTCTTGGAGGCTGCGACCCGACGTTACGCAAGATCGCGGAAATAACAAGTTCTATCTTAAAAACCGAATATGTCCCAAAGGGTAGCGCTGGACGGCCGCGCCTCTCAAAGCCGTTTTTCCATGTAGATCCGGTCGAAGCCATACTCGGTGCGGCGAAATGTCTCCCGATACCCAGCCCGCACATAAAAGCGGATGGCGCCGGCAAACCGGGCATTGGTCAGCAGACTGACCCGACCATGCCCCCGTGCACGCGCGATCTGCTCTACCTCGGCCAAAAGCATTCGCCCGAGCCCCCCGCCCTGCGCCTGAGGCGTCACGGCAAAATTGTCGAGCCAAAGGCCCTCCCGGCGATCCGCCACAACCACAAGTCCCTCCGGCGGCTCCCCTTCGGTGATCCAGACCGACCCCGCCGCAATCCGCGCCGGGTAATCCTCATCCATCGGCATTGGCCTGCGCCCGATCAGCGGGACATACGGCGCGTAGGCCGCAGCTACGATGGACTGAACATTTGCCAAATCAGAGCTTTCCGCCTGCCTGAGTCGCATAACGACACCTCCCAACGCTCTGCGCAAAACATCCAACTTTTGGACCAGAGACAACTGTTCCAGTGAGAGGTCGCACGGGCATCGCATAGACAGTCTCACCAGGTCGCCTACACTCTCACTGGGACTGGCGTGTATCACATCCCAATATCCTCACGGAACAACGAGACGAAGCCTCTCCGATCGGACCGCTTATGGCTATGAAATACACCGCGACCGGAATTTCGCCTTGTGGTCCACACTGACAGCCGTTTATACGCGTCGTCGGAGACGTGGCCGAGTGGTCGAAGGCGCTCCCCTGCTAAGGGAGTAGGCGGGAAACCGTCTCGAGGGTTCGAATCCCTTCGTCTCCGCCATATCATCGGCCTATCTGTTTGATACTGCTGCAGAATCCGGTCGATAGCTCCAAGTGTTCCCACACATTGTGCCCGCTTGAAACGGTCGAATTGGCCTGATCACTCATCTAGACGTCCCGCTTCCGGTTCCCCGGTCACGATTGCGTGCTGGCGTTCGCGGGTGATCTGACCGTAGCTGCGCAGCGTGGTCAGAACGTCCGTGTGACCGAGGTTTTGAGAGACGGCGACCAGTTCCGCCGGGGTGGTACAGGTTTTCGCGGTGTGCCGGGCGTGCATGTGCCGGAAGGCATGGGGGCCGAAGGCTTGCAGACCAGCGGTCTTGAAGGCACCGTTGACGATCTTTCGGACGGGTTCGGAACTGCGCCATGGGCGGCGGGTGAAGCCTTCGGCGCAAAACCCGGTGCCGGGCTTGGCGCTGAGGGCGGTGGAGGGGAACAGCGGATCATCCGGGCCATAAAGCTCAACCTCGTCCAGATGGGTGAT
>NZ_VFSV01000051.1 GCF_007004065.1 Palleronia caenipelagi
TGGTCACCGGCTTGCGCGGCTTTCTCAGGCGGGCTGAGATCCTGTTTTCGCGCATTATTCTGGCCACGCGCCGCTCCGAGACGCGCTCCCCGTCAGCGCGCAGATCCCGGTGGATACGCTTGGACCCGTAGCGGTGTTTGCTGGCTTTGAAAAAATGACTGATCCGTTCCAGCAACGCCTTGTCCCGTGCGGATCGCCGCTCCCGACGGTCATCACGGGCCGCCTGGCTGGCGTGATGCCCATAGAACCAGCTGCATGACAGGCGGACCAGCCGGCAGAGTGTCGAAACCCCGTATTGATCTTCGTCCCTGTTTCCGGACAGTGTGATTGTTGACCCTACGCGGCGATTGCGCCGTCTGCCAAGACGGCAGGCAAGGGTGCTGGCCCGAAGGGGGTCGAGTGGGGCTGAGTGCAGAAAACCCCGTTAAGGATTTTGAGCCGGTATTTTCCGCCAACGGTATTCGCCTGTTAGGATGATGTGTGCCCACCCAAGCGGTGATATGTGGGCGAGGAGTTCGGGTGGGCAATCCAATCCTGCCCGCTGTCGCTTTGCCACAGCGTTTCCGAGCTGTTTGGAATTCCAATAAATGATGATGGCGGTCAGCAGATTGAGGCCCGCGATGCGGAAATGCTGCCCTTCCGTGGTGCGGTCACGGATTTCTCCCTGACGCCCGATCCGGAGGGCACTTTTCAGGGCGTGATGTGCTTCTCCCTTGTTCAAGCCGATATTAGCGCGGCGCTGCATGTCGGTGTCGAGCAACCATTCGATGATGAACAATGTGCGTTCGACCCGGCCGATCTCCCGCAGGGTCAACGCCAGATCATGTTGCCTCGGGCGTCCGATTGGCCAGGTGTTTTGATGGTCCTCTCCACGGCTATGTGTAAAGTTTCACGGAAGGTCTGCATAGGCGTTTTGCCGTAGCAGTATCTTCCCGAATGTGGCCGCTGCTCGTTGTATTTGGCGAGCCACATGTCCAGATCGGCCTGCAAATCCTCGATCGACCGGTAGAGCTTCTTGCGAAAGGCGATGTCGTAAAACTGAACTTCGTCCCTGTCACAGAACGGGGTGCGCCGAACCATGAGATCCGCGCGCAGCGGGATCTTCTGTCCGATCTGCGCCAGCACGCTGAGCGGGCGCGGGACGCTTATGCGGAGGCGCGGGCGCAGGAGGCCAGCCGGACACGTGCGGCGGTGGAAGCGGCGCGGGTCCTGTTCGCGCCAACTGAGGCCAATCAGGCTTTTACCCACGGCTTCGAAAAAATCATGCAAGAGCGAGAGACGGCCCGGCAGCGGGCTTTTGGCGGAAGAACAGGCGCGGGAGCGTGGACAGCAGCGCCAGCGCTTGCTCAAGGCCGAGCGGGTTCTGTTCATCGAAGCAACCGCGCGGGCGTGAGAGGACAGTCGGGAGATCAGGGATCGGGACGCGGCCAAGCAGTGCCAAGACGGGCTAATACGGGAGGTGGATCGGGCCGTAGAGCGCTACGGTATGGAATTCGACGACCTCGCCGGGCTGATCAATGCGCGGGCCAATGAGATCCGGGACGCGCGTGAGCTGGAACGTCAGCGTGAACTTGAGCGCGAGCGGGCGCAGGCGTGCGAGCGGGATGATGGGTGGGACTGGGAGCTGTGATGCAACAGGCAGGTCAAGGAGCGTTATAGTATGAAGAGCTTGATGTCGTGTTACGATGACCGCTGTAGAATGACAAAGGAAGTTGCATTTCTAATGTAACGATCCAGTGCCGTTCAAAGTTTTCCCGGTACACCGCAAGCTCGCGCTGACCTAAGGATGGAAACATGATTATAGATAGACTATCAACGATACAGACAGTCCAGTAACCTCAAGGTCATGATGCGCAAAGTTGAACAGGTCCAGTTTTATCCCAATCTGATAGATCTGATTTCCCAGGCTGAGAAATCCGTGCTGTTGTACTCAGTTTCGTGCTGTTTCGGGTTTTACACGCATGGCATGAATAATTTTGAAAACATCTATAAGTCCATAAGGCGAGCTTTATCGAAGCGGCCTCGAAATCACTATCTCGATGTAAGAGTTCTTGTAAAAGTTGATCGCGACAACCCAATAGATATTTATGCTGCTGAGAGGTTGTTGGATTTGCAGAAACGTTTTTTTCAAACACCTGGTATTAATGACAGAATAATTTTCAGAGAGCTGCCAAGAAATTGCGATCCAGTCCAGTTCGCAATTGTTGATGGGAGTGAATATATTGGATCGAACATTCAGGAAGAATATTTTAACGAAGAGTTGGACCTTATTTTAAATACTGCTGCGCCTGGAAAGAATTTTGTCTGCGGCGAGCTCGAAGAGGAATTTAGGAAGAGTGAAAGATTATTCGATTCACATTGGAGGAAGTGCCCTAAGCTTAAAGTTCCCACATCTCAGATTTCCGCGAGGCGGCTGAAGTATTTTTTAAGTAGATTCACAAGGCTTAAAAACATCAAAAATGAGCGTGAGTTCCAGTTGGTTTTGCTGGGATACCTTCAGGGTCAATATGACCCATCTCTTATAGATATAGAAGTGACCACAGGAGCTACAAGGATTGATTTGTTAATTGGGCAGAGGCCACACAATGAACGAATTGGAATTGAAGTTAAGTTTGGCATGAAAGACTGTGATATTCACAGAACTGTTGGGCAAATGAGGGATTATTATTCTGAGTATGAGGAATTGCTTTTAGTGAGTGGGGATCCTTGCTACTCCGGGCAAAGAAGAATAGATTTGGCAAATGAATTGTCAGAAATTGGTGTAAGTCTAATAGAGGTTCCCTAGCAATATATATTGCTGGGAATCCTTTGATTAGAGTGAACTTATGACCTACCAACCTTGTGATATGGAGAATGTACCTTGATAGGTGAATGGATAAATAAAAAGCTACATGATAAAAACCATCTTCTGTCGAGAGGCTCATACTCAAACTCCCTTGAGGAATGTTTCGATATGGCCAATTCAGAGGTTTATACTAGAAGTCAAATGATGATGAGGAATAGAGCTTATGAGTTCTTCAAATGTGATAACAGAATATCCTCTTTGTCGAGCTACTTGAAAAAAGAAGCTGGGTTAAGTAATTTTCAATACGTTGGATGTGGAGATAATGCAATTGTCGTAAGGTATTCTGAAAGCCAAGCAATTCGGTTTCGCGCCCCAGAAGTTGAAGGCCGCGCTAATACCAAGGTGGTTCTTGAAGCTCCTTTTATTAGTCCAGTGTGGAAGGAGGTTCAATTTTTAGGCGGCAGGATTAACTTTGTTCCTTTTCATCGCAGCCTCAATAGTGAGATTATACTGGGAAAAATTAATCGTAAAGCTGGAGAGCAATGTATCCATGCTCTGATGCGTGCGGCGTTTCAGAATAAACCGCCAATGTGGTTTTATGACTATTATAATTATGATTTTAAGTTTGAGCAGGTTGCGCTTCTCAAGGACTCCACGCCAGTGATCATTGATCAAGGGGGTATAATACTAGAAAAGGATGCTCCGAATGAGTATTCAGAGCGGATTTCTTCAGAAAAAAAAGGTGTTCTTACTGCGGATTTGGAAGTTGACTTGCCTTGGGATGGGAAGTGGAATGATGACACAGGGAAGCTCAAAATAGATCAACTGGAAAGGCCTCCTGTGGATATTTTGGAGATAGCGGCACCGCAATTGTGAACTTTCTGTTGTCAACGGCGGCGCAAAATCCGGCCACGGGGCGGAGCAAAAGTCTGCCAGTCTGGGCGTGACTGGCGCCTTGGTCCGCGAGGACCAAACTCGGTCTTGGTTCAGGAGTTCTGCCGGGCCTTGCTTTGAGCGAGGTGATAGCTGTTGCCGTTCATCTCCAGGATGCTGACATGGTGGGTCAAACGGTCGAGCAAGGCGCCTGTCAGGCGCTCTGATCCGAAGGTTTCTGTCCATTCATCGAACGGCAGGTGCGAGGTGATCACGATCGAGCCGCGCTCGTATCTCTGGGAGATCAGTTCGAACAGCAGTTCGGCACCGGTTTTGCTAAGAGGTACGAGGCCCAGTTCGTCGATGATCAGGAGTTTCTGTTTCACCAGTTGCTTCTGAAGCCGTACGAGTTGGCGTTCATCTCGCGCTTCCATCAACTCGTGATCAGAACGAGGAAAGTTTCGGGGGGCAGGTCACGGCCTAAAACGGTGGTTTACGTCTGTGACAAAAACGTATGAGTTTTGTCTACCCTGCGACAAACAATGCATGTCCCGCGTTCATGGCAAAGAAGCACGCTGACCCAGCCATGGCCATCAACATAAGTACTGCGATGCGCGTTGTGCTGCTGCGACGAAAGCGCTTCCATCGTGTCTCGCTTTCCTCGCGATACTCTGTCTGTCCCGACAATGCCCATCCACGCCATGCCCAGTACAGCGCGAGAGCGAAGGCAAAGATTAGCAGGCTTGTCGAACCTAGGCGTGCAGAGCTTGGAATGATGCCCACAAGGTACAGGAACATGCTCAGGATCAGGGCTGTCGCCGCAACGGCTATCGTTGGCAAGCTGAATCCAAGATACCTTCTGAATTCATCGACCCAGGTTTGATCCGACCTTCGGTAGGCTAGAGCTGCCCAACTCGCATCCAATGCATCGAAGACAAAGAGGCCGAAGATAACTGTCAGGACGATCATTAGGCTCGGTAGAACACCGACATCGTTCCAAATACCTGCGAGGATTGAGGTGATGAATGAGATTACAACACCAAGACCGAGGCGGATCGTGGCATGACTGCGAGCGCCTGTATCCCAGTACGCCTTCGCTCGTGCCCCCAAGTACAGAACCATGAGAACAAAAACATCGCCCCAGTGTTCAGAAAGCTCGATATGTAGATTGAGAAACTGAGCGATCTTTGCGGCCAAAAGCTCGGCAATGGGGTCCAACGGAGATAGCAAAGCTGATCTGAACCACTCATAGTAGTCGAGAACAAGCTGCAAGGCTGGAGCAAGTCCAACATTCAGAGAGTGCTGAACAAGCAAAGTGATCGACAGGGCGCCTGCCAAGAGCCCCATCTTTCCAGCGATTGTCCAAATAGCCTTCCACATAATCAGTATGTGGTGGCTAGCGTCATATTCTGCAAACCGTGACAAATACCCCTTGCCAAAACCTACTCGCCAAAAACGGTCATTTGTGACCGCTACCACCGGATCACCCATGGCGCGAACACACCAGCCAGTGACAGCACCTCAAAGTGCTACAGGCTTGAGAGCTTTGATGCTATCCAAGCGACAACAACTTCAAAACAGAAGCAAGGCGTCCCGCTAACCATTTAAGTCTCTTCTCTGCCTTCTCGCTTTTTTCGATGAGATCATTGATCTTGATCGGAATATTTTTCCACCTTGCAACTCTGTAGCTCTTGTCCGCCGCAGTCTCAAACTCTTCTGCGATTGCACGAAGCCTCAAAAGATGCTCCTTTTGAGAAATTAGGTCTTTTACAGTATTTTCGTAGCCATTTATGCGTAATTGTATCTGCTTAGCATATCCCTGATACCTGTGCAGGACGATATCGAATTGCTTGCACAGCCTCGAGAAATGTTCTTCACCCAGTAGCGAATCCATCTCGTGTCGGTCGACCAATGACTGAACGCGCACTTTCTTTACTAGGTCAACTACTGAAAATTCCGCATCCCATAAAGCGTCACTGTTGACACGTTCAACAATAGCTTGAGCGGCCGGTGAGAATTCTGCGCTAGAAGTAAGATCTGAGAACCGCTTCGCGTATCGGTCAAGCGTCTTTTTATCTTCTTCAATCGACTTTTCTAAAATAGAAGAGCTATCTTCGTCTTTGACCTTTCTCAATGAGTTCCAGGAATCAGAATATTCCTCTTCGAGAGACGAAATATCGTCCAAAAGCGTGAGGACCTTGTCCGCTTCCATACCGCGCTTTAGCCCAATGACTACGGGCTCAGCATCGCCCTTTGTCAGGAGTACCAATGCTGGAAGCAATTGAATATCAATCTGATATTTTTCAATGACCTGTCCACAGAACCCTGTAGTGGCATCTCTCATTCGAGAGACTGCGTCAGCATCGATCTTTAGGTCAGAAATCCGAGTGTATGGCTTGATTTTGAACTGGCTATGGGGGCTATCGAACAGGCCGATACCTTTTGATCGTTCTGCGAAGCTATCACCAAAAAGTGCGGCGCCTGGTATAAATATGCGATGTGGGTTGTCGACAAGCTCCACGGCGGACTCTGCGGAGTGATCGATTACTAGAAACGCAGTCTTCTTGCGCGTGGCGTGATCTATCCTGTGGCGGTTTTCTATCAAGCTCTCGATATCAACGTTTTCAGGCGCGCCATCTGACAAGTAAAATATTAGGCAGTTGTAGTTATTCCTTCTGTCTTCAAACCAAGTAAGTATCTCGTCGAGATTTGCGGGTGCAACGTGCATAGGGGGCCTCCCGAATTAGCCGTAAAACTAAACAGGTCACACGGCAGCCGTCTAGTTGGAAGTGCCCCGTTTCACGCACTAATCTGCCAAGTTGATGTCCGCAGTTGGAGCCGCGGACATCGCCGTGAAGTTCTGTATTTGTAATCCTACTATCACCCAGCTTCCCGATCCATCGGGTTTTTCATCCGACCCGTTCACTGACGTCCTCCGCGATGGTGCGCGCGAACTGATCGAACAGGCGATCCACGCGGAACTGGCGGCGCTCATGAACGCCTTTTCCGGGGAGCGGCTCGAAGATGGGCGGGCTCGCCTGGTGCGCCATGGTCACTTACCGGAACGCGAGGTGATGACCGGCATTGGGCCGGTGCCCGTGAAAGTGCCGCGCGTGCGTGATCGGGGTGCAGGCGAGGATAAGATCACCTTCAACCGCGCATTCGAACCCGAGCTTGGTCAGGTGCCGGTGAATGCCATAGCCGCAAGGCCCGGCTTCATAGCAAAAGCACGGTGAGTGCCCGGTCTTCGTCAGCGCTTTTGTCAGCCGCAATACGGCATCCGCTGAATTGACAATGGTGCCATGAAACCGGATCTCGCCGCGACGCCCGTCCTCGGCAACAGCCACGGCAATCGTATCCTTATGAACATCCAGGCCCACATAAAGCGTTTTGTTCATTCGTATTTCCTCCGTCGAACAATCTAATGTTCGCCGAGAAAATCACGGGCACAACGCCCGCTGTAAAACGCTCATCTGGTCTAAGGAATTTGTCGCGTTATTTATCGAATACTTGTGTTGGTATAAGTTTAATCGCTTTTGAGCCAAGCGGGCATTTATAAAAAACCTTTATATTTCAGAGGCTTATTTTTCTTACAGTGCTATTCTGACCCCTACCGGAATCTACCCCATTTTGACCGCTATGATCTTTGCGATCTGTAGGCCTTGAGCATATCTTCAAGCAGGTCGTTTAGGCGACGGCCTTCTTGGTCTCTAAGTTTGTTGAGGTCGTTACGGAGTGCCGGCGAGACGTAGATGCGCCAATAGGTCATCTCTTCGTTCAAAGGCGGGCGACCGCGCCGGGCCTGAGGAGTAATGTCCTGGGCTGGAGGAGGTGTGGTTGTGGTGCGATCAAAACCATGTGCCTTGCCAGTCTCGGCGATAGCCGCGCGATCTACGGTCTGAACGGGACGTTTAGGCTTTTTCTTGAGCCCCTGCCCGATCGGTGGCGTGTCATCATCGAGATTGAGAAACTTTCCGACCATCATTCCGCCTCCAATACGTCCGCGATTTCCTGACCCAGTACCGCTGCATTGCTGATCGCTCCGGCGACGGCCTTGCTCGTGTTGAGCTCAAAGAGGGTTTTTCCCTCTGCCATCATCCTCTCGAAGGCTGCACGCCGCATAAGCTCGGTTTGAAAACGCGGGACCCCTGCCCCATCAAGCTCTTCGATGATTTCGCGGTAAGACGTGGTCATGATAGCTGCGTCTGTCTGGGTAATCAGTATCCTCACTGGTATATTCCGGCGTGACGTTCGCCCAGCATCACGGATCATCTTGAGCGCCGCTCCGGCCGCGTCGCCATCGAGGGCGCTCGGCCGCATGGGAACAATACAGGCATCCGAAGCTGCCGCGGCATAGGACGCCATCAAGCCTGCAACACCTTCCAGATCGACAAAAGTCAGATCGTACTTCTCGCGCGCTGCATCCAGTGTGTCCAGGATCGTCGCGTCAGAGGGATCGGAGATGACATGAAACGGTGGCGCATCGAGTTGTGACAGCTCTCTCTTACTCAGCCAGACCCGCGCCAGACTTTGGCGCGGGTCACCATCGACGATCGCAACGGAAAGCTCCGGATTGCGCGCAAATACCGTTGCAAGGGTTAGTGCTGTTGTGGACTTCCCGCAGCCGCCTTTGGGGGAGAGGATGCTTACTATCATATTTTATGCCGTATTATATTCTGCAGTACTTTCTATATCACGTCATAAAATAAGTCACTATATTTTTTAAATCGTGATATTTAATATGCCGTAGGTATTGTCCGAGAAATTGGCGCGGTTATCGGTACACGTTCCGCCGGTGTCCAAGCGCCACGACAAGGACAACAAGCCGATCATCTTCGAGTGAACACAGCACCCGCCAATCTCCAACACGATAACGCCAAAGATGGCCCAGCTCTGATCCTTTCAAGGGCTTTCCGAGCTGGCGGGGATCTTCCAGAGATGCGATGCGATCGCGGAGGTAATCACGGATGCGCTTTGCATCTGCACCTCCAAGCTTCTTGATCTGCTTCGCAGCTTCAGCTGTGATCTCAATTGTCCAGGCCAAGCTCGCGGTCCAGATCACCCAGAGACAGAGGCTTTACACCAGACGCGCGATGAGATGTCAGGGACTTTTCAGCGAGATACAGGTCCTCGAGATCCTCGAGGTGTTCTTCAATGGCCTGCCGAATGTAGAAGGTTGCTGTCCGACCTGTCCGCGCCGCAAGCGCGTGCAGCCGATCATAGGTGTCGTCGGGTAGTCGAACGGCGGCTTGCTTGCTCATGACACTCTCTCCAAATTTGGTATACATGTAATGCACGCCTGATCATATGTCACCTCTCCACAAATGACTTGCCGATCTCAGCAGCTGCCTTTTTCTGCAAATCGCTTGCGGCAAAAACCCAGAAATGCCTTTTCAGCATTCTGGGGCAAGCTGCCGCCATCATTTACAATCCGGGCGCTCCAGTTACGCCACTCCTGCTCCAAAACGTAAACATCCCAACCCGGCGCAAGAGCCCGAGCCAGCTCGTATACGTCGCCATCCAAAGCGGGCAGGGGGACAGCGATCACATCATTCGTCCGACATAGCCCACCACGATTGATGAATTTGACCATGTCTTCGTTGTCATCATAGATGACAGCGTAGTCGGGGATATGCTGGTGATTTGCATCCTGATCTGCGATTGCCGTGACCAGTCTGCGAAATTCCCGGATCGACGACTTAGACCCGGTCTTCTCATGCAGCGTGTCGAGACGAATTTTCCAATCAGACTTGGATCCGCAATGCTTACGAGCGATCTCGTAGATACGTCTCTCAAGTGGCTTGCGCAAACGAAAGTAGTCGCGGTGGAGAGTCAAAACCTCTTTGGACCGTATAGCGTTGAAGACCCAGTCGGAGAGCTTGATCTCAATTTCCTGCATCCGTCCGTCGCGGGTTTCGCGAACAACGCGCGCCCGTTCGATGATGCCGAATGTTTCAAAAATCTCCTGCCCGCCAGTTGTGATATTTGTACTGATCCGTGTCCCGCTCAGACGCTCCAAAGAAGCCTTTAGGCCCGCATAGCCCATACCACTCGTGACGCGATTGGTCGCTTTGAGGAAATCATGGGCCCTAAACCGAACCAATTGAGACGGTTCCTCACCCTGGTTCATCCCGGCCATAAGCTGGCTGATGCAATAGATCAGCACATCCCGATCGTGAATGGTCGCCAGTCCATCCGATGAGGGTTTCACTTGCACGAAAACCCCATTTTTCTCGTATTCGCGAGGGGTTAAGTCAGGCTTGGTAGAAATCGAAAAAATTGGATGCTCCATCGACGCCATATCGCCTTTAGGAACTGCGTCGAAGATATCGCAGACAAAGAAATCCGGGGTAGGATACCGATCCGGAAGCAACGGCTGACGCCCATCTTTCTTCGTCATTTCACACACACTCACTAACGATTCGTCATTTCACACACAGCCTACGAAGTTTCGTCATTCTACACACGCCTTTTCGTCATTTCACACACAGTTTTTCGTCATTCTACACACGCCCAAGTTTGTAAGCTATTGATCTAAAATATCGATTCCGGCTTTTTTTGACCGTAACACTATATTTAACACATATTTAACACAGGCGGGGCTGTGGATAAGTCGGCATTTCGGTGTTCGGGCGTATCTCTCGTGGAGAGGTTTCCAGCTGAGAATGATCAGAGCCGGTTGGGCTGTTCTTACATTGAAGGACCGCTGAAGCCAGGGGATGACGGGGTCGGTTTGGGCTTTGGTGGTGACTGTTCTGGCTCATACTTATCGATGGTGTTCTGAAACGGGGCCTTCAGGTCTGGGTGATCCTTCGGGGCGTCTTTCAGTTGCTGCGCAGCTTCGAGATGGCCACCGGTCAAGGGCAGCCAGATCATCTCGAGGGGTTTGAGGCGGGGCAGGGTCCCGACGATACGTACCACCCAGCGATCGAGCATCTGGCGGATCGTCGCAGTGATCTCGTCTGCCGTGAGGCGCTGAAAGTATCGGCTTTCGAAATCCCGCTGAACATGGTCGGGGTCCAGTTCCCGGAACGCAGGGTAGGGCCATGACGGCTGGGCCTGCGTCGGGAAGCGTTCGACCCGTTCCAGCTGCAGTTCGATGAAGTGTCTGACCTGCTTTTTTCGCCGGGCGTCTTCATCTACCTTGCGTTGTGCATCCTGAAAGGTTCGGCGTTCTTCCGCCGCGTACTTTTCAGCTCTGTCAGCGTCTTCCGCGTCGTCTGTGACAATGGCCCGGATCGGGTGGCCATCATAGCCTTTGCCCGGCCTGCGCCAAAGATCGTCCTGTGCGACTTCAGGATCCGGGCGGTCCAAGTTGATGCCCCAGCGTCTGATCCGGCTGGCGATTTATGGATTTCGGCGCGCCCGTTGTACGAGGGGCAGGGTGCGTTCGGCGTATTCGGTGCGCAGCCGGTCCCGCGCGCTTTCCACCTCAGCGGCTCTGAGAGCTGCCTCACAGGCTTTGACCGCTTTTGGGATGACGGCCCCAGGCGCTCGAGTTTCATCTGGCGCTCAGCGCGCCTTCTGGCGTCTCTGTGGGCCTGTTCCTCTTTGGCTTGCTGTTCCCAAACCGGGGCCATGCGGTGCTTGTCAGCGGTGAGTGAACGAGATCGCGGCCTGGGCCAACGCACTTTTCGGAGCATTGTCTTATTTGGAGGTCAGTATCCTGAGGATACTCCAAGGCGATTCCAAAGGGGATCAAGAGCGTGAGATGTCACCTCGAGTTTTCAACCGAAACCGACTAGATTGAAAGAGAACAGCAAGACGAGCGATACGGACATGACCGAAGCCGAAGTCAGACTTGCCGATGAGAAGATGCGCGCAGAGACCGCCAAGCTGCTGGCGGAAACCAAACAGATCAGCGTCAGCACATTCCTTGCGCCCTTCCTCGCAGCAGTCGGCGTCATTGGCGCAACAGCCGCCTTCGTGAAGATCTTTCTCTGATTGCTTTGCTGCCGCCACAAACGGCGGGCGGGCGGTTGAGAAAGGAGGGGGCGGCAGAATGGACGTCGGCAGCGGGTGACGAGCCATGCAGCGAGCGCCCAAGTCAGATCAGCTCTCTATACGGCGCTGAGTGCGTCGGGAAGGGCCACCAGCCACTCCTGGGCGACAACGCTGTTCTTGCGCGTCTCTGCGGCCTCTGCGGCGTCCCAGAGGGTGCTGCGGTCGGTGACTCAGCCGCAGCCGTCCGGGGTGGCGGGGAAGGTCTCCAGCACAACCGCCCCTGCGCCTGTTGTCATAGCTCGGCACGTCGATGCATTCAGGATGCTGCTCTCTGGCCTGATCGGCGACAACCGCTACGGCGGAGCGGTGCTGGCGGATAAAATGTCGATGCTGCAGCGCAGCAAAGTGTCCGGGCTTAAGACGGGTTTTCGTGTTCCGATACGCCAGGAAAGATCCGGGCAATCTACAGTCGTAGTGACGACCAGTCAGAGCAACTCGGACCGATCCGGGGCAGGGTGGGCGTTGGGATTAACGCTCCGGGTTGTTCTCCAGATGCCGCAAAGAGCGCCCTGCTTTCCTCAAAGCCATGGTGGCCCCCTACGCGCTTGATGCGGGGTTTTCGTCATCGTCTCGTCTCCTTTCCCGCGAGGAAAAAACCTCGCAAACACCCGGGAGCGCCCCAGGAAAACCTGGGAAAGGACGACAAGGCCCGTTCAATCGCCGCTGCGGCTCCCGTTGATCTGGCGGGAACTTCGTCAGGTCAAACCGTTAGAGTGAGGCCAGATGGGGTCCATCGGCCCGGTGGGCCTCATGGGAGTTCCACACATAACGCAGCAAGCTGCATTTGCCCCAAACATCTGTTCTGGAACGAAAAAACGGCGAAAATCGGTAACGAGTGATGCCCGTAAAAAATTTGTCGCACGTTTTCAGAGTGTTGGAAGGAGCGGGGCGCACTTGGGGCGCAGCTGGGGTGCACTTGGGTCCCACCTGGGGCGCAGTTGGGTCCCATCTGGGGCGCACTTGGGGCGCAGTTGGGTCCCATGTGGGGCGCATCAGAAATGCTCCTAATGGCTATATGATCACCGCTCATGTTCGTCCTCCTGCTCGTGGTCGCGATCTCCGTCGGGCCCGCGCTCGCGCTCTAGCCTGGCCATGACTTCCCGGTCCTCTTCGAGATCCAGTTCGAGCTGTGCTTTTCTCTTCTCATGCTCGGAATACATGCGCATCTGTTCGACGTTCTGGCTTGTCCACTCGATCAACTCCGTGAGGTCACTATCGCTCTCCGGATCGGCAGGGGCGATCAGAAGTGGCGTTGCCGAAGGCGTGTTTCAAAGATGGTGGGTCCCCTGACTCAGGCGGGCCGGGCAGGGGGACGAGACCTCCCAAGCCATGTACCGTAGCGTCATATGCTGCAATGCAGCATATCGCTATTGCAGCGCAGCATTTCGTCCCTATCTTGTGCTTCACAAGGACGCAAACATACAGATCCAACCGATAGGAGGCCACGATGGCTGCCACTGCTAAAAAAGTCGAAACCAAAGTCGAAAACGCCGCCGAGAAGGTGGAGAACAAGGTCGAGAAGCTCGCCGACCGCGCCAGCGCCAACCTGAACGCTGCGACCAACGAAGCCCGCACCTTCGCCTCGCTCTACACGACCGCGCTCCGCAGCTTTGCCGAGGGCGTGATTGAGGTCGACAAGCTGATCCTGTCGAAGCTCAGCAACACCGCTTCCGAGACCGTTCAGCAGGGCCAGCAGATCCTCAAGGCCCGCGACGTGAAGACCGCCATCGCCATGACCGCCATTTCCACCCAGTCGGCCCTCGACCGCAATGTGTCGGACACAAAGGAAGTCCTCGACCTCGCCAACGCCCGCCTCCAGGAGAGCCTCGAGCCCTTCAAGACCTACGCCTGATCCAAACCCCTCCCTGACGGATCAAGCAAACGCCCCGCCCGCGCCCCCACAGCGCGGGCGGTTGGCGTTGAGGGGTAAGGTCGGTGTCTGACAGTCGCTCGGACCCCTAGCGGGTGATCGCTGCCAATGCCCCACATAATGCCATTTATCGGATCGTTCTCGATACCTCGGGTGAGAAGTGAGAATTAGACGATCCGCGGCGTGAAACTAAGCGGATCGTCGAAGGTGACGCTGGCGTAGGACATAATTTTACATACAAGGGCTTATGCGATTTTCAGGGACTAGCTCGGCACATTCTAAACTGGGTTGCGACAAATCTCCTATCTTGCTGGAAAGCAGGGAGAACGGACATGGCCCACACAGAGCTGGATCTGCGTGAAAGACGCGCAATCGAAGACATGTTGAATGCGAAAGTGCCGGTGAGCAAGATCGCGTCTGAGATAGGCAGGCATCGCGAGAGTGTCCGATCTTTTGTGTAACGGAGCGCCGGTCCATGCTGAGAAGAAAGGACAGCGTGGACCATGGGAAAGAAGATCAACGGCGACGTTTTGGACGAGCTACTGAAGGGCTGTGAGAGGCCTGAAGACCTGTTGGGCGCCGGCGGGCTGTGAATCGGCGTGCAAAATTGACCCACTTTGGTGGGTTATGAGCGAGTAAAATTGACCCACCTGTTTTCGTTAACATCCTCACTGAAAGTGCGGAGGAAAGAGCAGGTGTTACTGATGGAAAGCGTGTCGAAGATCCGACGATGGGTATTGGTTGAGGGACGCAGCATCCGGTCTGTTGCGCGGGCGACGGGATTTGCGAAGGCGCTGTCTTTCTATGGCGGGGTTCCACGCCGGGTGATAATCGACAACCCCAAGACCATGGTGACCTACGTCTCGCGCTCGAAGGACCGGATATTCCATCCCCGGTTCCTGGCCTTGATGAACCATTACGTGATGGAGCCGGTGGCCTGCACCCCGGCTGCGGGCTGGGAGAAGGGACAGGTCGAGAACCAGGTCCAGTTTTTGCGCGGCCGGTTGTTTGTACCCAAACCTGCCTTTGGTGATCACTCTCAATCTGGGTCGATCAGCTGGCAGTCTAGTCCTCCCAATCGTCTTCCAAGTCCTCCATTGGCGGAAGGTCCGTACCGTAGAAAGCTTGGCGATGAAGGTGGAGGTTGACTCGCACGGACACGTTCTTCTGCAGCGTGTCGATCCCGAGGTGTTCGCTGACTGCGGTTTCAGCGATCATCTGTTCGCCCCACTGTCCGGTACTACCGTCCCAGACCGCTGCGTCCTCAACGAGTTCAGCGGCAGCTCTCTGGAAGCTCCATACGTCGGGATTTCGAAAAATCCACCAAGCGTCATCGCCTGGGTAGTCGATCCGTGGCGGAATATCGATACCACCGCCGCCAGTTCGCCCGTCACGCGGGCGGGTGCTGGCCCAATCGCCGTAGATAACCCGGCGTGCGTTTTGAAAGGCCTGCACCTGTTGAACCAGTAAGCGGTTTGCGAAGGCGACTTCCGACCGTCCGACGTACTGACTGAATGCCTTTGGCATGGTCGTACACGATGCGACGTACGGCACTTGTGCGTTGATAGGGGCAAGTGCGTTGTTCATGATCCCACTGAACCAAGCCGGAAGCTGCAGCGCATCGCGAGACCAACCGCCTTCCATGATGACCACGAAGTCTGCGGCACCCTCAGCCGCTAACGCGGCGACAGCCTCATTAAGGTTGAGCTGCTCCCGATCTCGAAAAATCCGCAGCGCGAAGTTGCGGCCCATATCCCGATAGCGGGTGATCTGATCACGAATTGCCGTCTCTGATTGGTCCCGCAGTTGCAGGCATGGCATGATACGACCGAAGCCTGCAATGAAATCGCACCACGCCTGAAAATTGTTTGCCGGGTTGTTGAGCTGAGCCAACTCTAGCTGTGCCGGAGCGTCAGGATTCGAGTACGTGTAGTCCCGGTCGATATCGAGAAAGTAGACACCATGCGGATACGCCCTTTCGAACCGCTCAACGGCGCTGGCAATGGACCGCGCGCTTGACCACGGAGCAAGCAAAACGCACGGCGTCATGCGGCTCTGCGTTGCCGATGGCAGATATTCTAGCCCGCGCATTTCGCTTGGTCGAATGGCGAGCGTTGGGACGTAGGATGTCTGCTCAATCGGCATAGCGGGTCCTTAGGCTGCGACGTTCTGCAGGCGAATTTCCATCGCGCCCTTCGAGACCTTGAAGTCTTCGGCCAATACTTCGATTGCCTTCTCGGTAACGCGTCCGCCGAGTTCACGCAGTCTATTCGAAACCGGCACTTGCGGCATAAGAATATCCGCTGCCAAACGGTTCGCTTCATATTCGACTTTTTCGGGTGCGCCAGAGCGGTACAGCACGGTGTCCTGGATGCCGTCAGGGCTACTGTCTATGATATCCTTGTGGAGAAGGAAGTGCGCTATCTCGTGGGCAATGGTAAAACGTTGGCGCTCTTTCGCTTCGAAGCGGTTCACCTTGATGATGTAGCCCTCGCCGTCAGGATCGCGAGAGATTTGCCCGGAGTTGCCGGGGCCAAGATTGGCGACCTTGATGTGGATGCCCAGCTCGTTGGCGAGTGCCCCGACAGGTACCGATCCAGCCGCTTGCAGGCGCTCTATAATCTCGCGGTGCGCAGGTTTGATTCGCTGCCATTCCCTTGACTCTGCCATTATCTATCCTCCAAATCCGGGTCCGCGTCGTCGTCGAGACTGCGGCCCACGCCGTATGCGATTGCAGCGACCTTGTCGGAAAGGTTCGCTTCGACTTCGTCTAGTTTCGCATCCACCTTTTTCATGCGCTCAGTTACAGCGGCGTTGACCTCAGCTTTCGCTTCGTCCTTTAAGCCTGTCAGCGTGTAGGCCGCGACCACACCGACGCCGATACCAACCGCCGCCAGAACAACGGTCACGCATGTCAGCATCAGCGTCAGAAAGTCAGTATAGCTGATGTTCAGCTCGGCGAGGGGAACACTAGATGCCGCATCTGGCAGGCTTACAGCGTCATAGGATAGCAGGACATAAAGCGCCGCAGCGCCTGCGAATGCCGCGAATACGAGCTTTATCGCACCCCAGAGAAACCCCATCTGCATCGCCTTTTTCGCCCTTTGTAGACCGGGCCTTGTTCGAGATAAACCCACGTTGTAAACGAAGCTGACAAGCGTAGCGTTCGGATTGTTCTATATTTGTTCTTATCGTCTAGAAGTCAAGTTCCATTAGTTTCTTGCCGCCGCGTGGCGTCTGACACGGGTCGCGTCAGACGCGATCTGGGTCTACGGCCCGCGGAAGCTATCGGCATCCGGTCAAGTGAACTGCAGATCGACGGGGGTCTTGCGCTTCTCGCCTAGCAGAAGGACTGCCTACCGTCTGATGGTGCGCAACTCATAAGTTATGCACCACTCTTGCAAACCGCATAAAATAAGACTGTGGCCGTAGGATAGGTCCGTCCGGGGAAAGGGGAACCGCGCTCAGACCCCGATTTGTGCAACAGCGCCGTTCCCGGCGTCCAAGCGCCCGCGCCGTACCAACCCCGCAAGGCCGCCATCACGGTATCGCGCCAACCACCGGCGCAATGTGCGGAGAGGATGGCCAGATGCCTCGGCCACTGCTGTCAGCAGCGGGACACCAATCTCAAGATGCGGCTGCAAAACCCGGAACCGCTTCATCGCCGCCGCGCGATCCTCATCTGAGAACGCAGTCAGGCTGTCCGTAAGAGGATCGATCAGCGGACGGGTTGTCGTAGAGATGGCGGGGTTCGGTTTCTTTGAAGTCACGATGTACCATAAGAATGGTACGCATTGATTTGCAATAGAGGTGGCTTCAACGTACAATCAAAGCATGACATCGACCCAGATCGGCTACGCCCGCTGTTCCACTGACAAACAGGACCTGACCGCACAGCGGGAGGCACTGATCGCCCTCGGCGTGGACTCGGACCGCATCTACACCGACCACGGCCTCACAGGCCGAACCCGCGCTCGGCCCGGCCTCGATCAGGCCCTCGCTGCTGTTCGAGAGGGCGACACCCTCGTCGTCACCAAGCTCGACCGGCTCGCACGCTCAGCTCCCGACGCTCGCCAAATCGCCGATAGCCTAGCCGAACGCGGCGTTAGCCTCGCGCTGGGTGCGACGGTTTATAACCCTACTGATCCAATGGGAAAGATGTTCTTCAACATCCTCGCCACCTTCGCCGAGTTTGAATCCGACCTGATCCGCATGCGCACCCGCGAAGGTATGAAAATCGCCCGTGCCAAGGGTAAACTGCGCGGCAAAAAGCCCAAGCTTTCCGAAAAACAGCATCGCGAACTGCGCCGCATGTACGACACTGGAGACTACTCCATCAGCGACCTGGCGGACGTATTCGCTGTCTCACGACCTACCATCTACCGCACTCTCCAGCGCACAAAGAGTGCCAATTAGCGCGAAATATTCAGCGCCACTTATCGTGAAAAGTCACAGTTAGTGAATAGCCCGTATGTGAAAGAGGAGAGGTGGTCCTTGAAATTCGACCAGTTTGCCGCTGTGCTAAGCTATAGCATTGGTTTCATTTCAGGCGGCAACCTTCAGGTCCGGAGATTGCCTATCATAGGCCTCGTCCGGCGTCATGATCCCATGTGATGAGTGCGGGCGTCTTTTGTTGTAGTAGCTGATCCCGTCCCGGGCTTCGGAACCTGTTTCGAAGGCGTTCAAGTAGACGCATTCGTATTTGAGGGATCGCCAGAGCCGCTCGATCATCCGGTTGTCGATCCAGCGGCCCTGGCCATCCATCGAGATTTTGATCTTTGCGTCGCGCAGCACGTCGGTGAAGTCGGTGCTAGTGAATTGGGATCCTTGATCGGTGTTGAAAATCTCGGGGGTGCTGTATCGAGCCAGCGCTTCTTTCAAAGCCTCGACGCAGAACCCCGCGTCCATGCTGTTCGAGAGCCGCCAGCTCCGCACCTTCCGGCTGTGCCAATCCATGATGGCCACGAGATAGAGAAACCCCCGGCGCATCGGGATGTAGCTGATGTCAGCACACCAGACCTGGTTAGGTCGGGTGATGGGTAAGTCCTGCAGAAGATATGGATATATCTTGTGCTCCGGGTGCTTCTTGCTGGTCTTCGGTTCCTGGTAGATAGGCACCAACCGCATGAGCTGCATCAGCCGCCGCACACGATGTCGGCCGCATTTATGTCCCTCGCGAGCCAAGTGCCGGACCATCTGGCGTGAGCCATACCATGGCGTCTCGAGGAACTGACGATCGATGATTTCCATGAACTTCAGGTTCTCGGGGCTTTCCCCACGCGGCTGGTAGTAGAGGGTTGAGCGTGCCAGTGACAGCAGGCTGCATTGCCGCCGGACGCTGAGATCGG
>NZ_VFSV01000052.1 GCF_007004065.1 Palleronia caenipelagi
GCCCGATTTTGGCGTGCAGCTTTCCGACCTCTGCCGCCGATATCGTCAGCTCCGCGGTCGCCTGGCCGGTGAAGGCCTGTGCCATGTTCTCAATCGCGGTCCGTTTCCAGCCGCTGATCATGGTAGGGTGGATGTCATACTTCTTGGCCAGCTCGGCCGTCGTCAGCTCCTCGCGGATGGCTTCCAAAGCCACCTTCGCCTTGAACTCTGCCGAATAGCGTTTCCGTTTCGTCATTTCTGTGCGTTCTTCCTCAGACACTACAGATTAGCACCCGGTCCGAAATCCCGCGACCACCTCTCTGCTCAGTTTTCGAACCGTCGATCATGCCGCTACATAGAAATCAATGCATCCTGAGCTTAACAGGGTCGCATCTGTTGCCGGTGCTTTCAGCTATGTCTGGCACCAGCTGACGGCCTCAGCGGTTTAGTCGTTGGCTGCGCCTTTAGCCTCTCCCGATGAAGGGCATATTTGTTGCCATGACCGTCATGAATTGCACATTCGCGTCGAGCGGCAAGTCCGCCATATGAAGCACTGAGCGGGCCACATGGGCCACGTCCATCACTGGCTCGGCTTTGATCTCGCCATCCGCCTGCGGCATACCCGTTGTCATACTGGCGGCCATCTCGGTCAGGGCGTTGCCGATATCGATCTGGCCGCACGCGATGGAATAGGGCCGCCCGTCGAGGCTGATGGATCGGGTCAGGCCCGTGATCGCGTGTTTCGATGCGGTATAGGCCGCCGAACCCCAACGTGGCACATGGGCAGAAATCGAGCCGTTATTGATGATGCGGCCCCCTTGCGGAGTCTGGGAGCGCATCAGGCCAAAGGCGGTTTTCGCACAGATGAAGCTGCCGGTCAGATTGATGTCGATCAGACTGCGCCACGCATCCACGTCAATCTCATCGACCGTGGTGGAAAAGAGCGACACGCCCGCATTGTTGAACAGCGCGTCCAGTCGCCCCCAACTCCTGTGCGCCCGCGTGAAGGCGTCTGCCACGGCGGTTTCGCTGGTGACATCACATGGCAGCGCGATGGCGGTCTCATAGCGGGCGGCAATCTCCTCAAGAGTTCCCGCCTGCCGGCCCACGAGACCCACCTGCCAGCCTGCGTTGAGAAAAGCTTCGGCCGTGGCCTTTCCGATCCCCCGACCCGCGCCGGTGATGATGATGGTCTTGTCCATGGCCGCTCCTCTGGCTGTCCCGGGTGCCTGCCGGATTACCTCCGATCTTTCGGCAGGCGCGGGCAGCTTGGCAAGCCCCCGGTGTCCTTCAGATGTCGAACTTCACCCCTTGGGCCAGCGGCAGCTCGGCGGAGTAATTGATCGTGTTGGTCTGGCGCCGCATGTAGCCTTTCCACGCGTCAGAGCCGCTCTCACGCCCGCCGCCGGTCTCCTTTTCTCCGCCAAACGCTCCGCCGATCTCGGCGCCCGAGGGCCCGATATTGACGTTTGCAATGCCGCAATCCGATCCAGCGGCCGAGAGGAACGTCTCGGCTTCAAGCAGATTCAGCGTGAAGATGCAGGAGGACAGCCCCTGCGGCACGTCGTTTTGCAACGCGATCGCATCATCAAGCGTCTCATATCCGAGTACGTAGAGAATGGGGGCGAATGTCTCTTCGCGCACAGTCTCCGTCTGCTCGGGCATCTCCACCAGTGCCGGGCGCACATAGGCGCCACCGGGAACGCCGTCGGTGACGCTCTCGCCGCCATGGACCGTGCCGCCCTCAGTGCGCGCCTTGTTCAGTTGGGCCTGCATCCGGTCGCGGGCGGCTTCGTCCACCAGCGGACCGATCAGCGTGCCCTCCTGCCGGGGATCGCCGATGGGCAGGCTGGCGTAGGCGGCCTTGAGCTGCTCGACCAGCGTCTCGCGGATCGAGTCGTGCACGATGAGACGGCGCAGGCTGGTGCAGCGCTGACCGGCAGTGCCCACGGCGGAGAAGACGATGGCGCGCACGGCCATATCCAGGTCCGCTGACGGCGCCACGATCATCGCGTTGTTGCCGCCCAGTTCAAGGATTGGACGTCCCCAGCGCGCCGCGACCTTTGGCCCGACCACGCTGCCCATCCGGGTGGAGCCGGTGGCGGAGATGATCGGCACATCTTTGGAGCTGACCAGAGCCTCGCCCACATCCGGGCCGCCGATCACCAGTTGATGCAGGCCCTCCGGTGCGTTCCCGAACCGTGCCAGCGCACGGGCGAGGATTTTCTGGCAGGCCATGGCCGTCAAAGGCGTCTTCTCCGACGGCTTCCAGATCACAGGGTTGCCGCAGACCAGCGCCAGCGCGGTATTCCAGGACCACACGGCGACCGGAAAATTGAACGCAGAGATTACACCGACCGGCCCCATGGGATGCCAGCTTTCCATCATCCGGTGACCGGGCCGCTCGGAGGCGATGTTCAGCCCGTAAAGCTGCCGCGACAGGCCGACGGCAAAATCGCAGATGTCGATCATCTCCTGCACTTCGCCGAGACCTTCGGACGTGATCTTGCCCGCCTCCAGCGTCACCAGTGCGCCGAGGTCGTCCTTGGCCGCCCGCAATTCTTCGCCCAGCAGACGCACCAGCTCGCCTCGCCGTGGCGCGGGCACGGTGCGCCATGCCCTGAATGCCTCCTGCGACCGGGCGATCACGGTGCCCATATCTCCGGCCGTTGTCTCATGCACATGGGCCACGGTCGCGCCATCGATGGGCGAGCGCACGGCGAGGCTACCGCCTGTCAGGTCAACCTCTGTAAAGCCATTGGTCGAGAGGATCTCGGCGTGGGTCATTTTACTCTCCCTTGGTCACTGCGAAGCGCTGATCATCCAGTCCCATGGAGACCAGCAGCGGCGTTGCTTTTTGTTTGGTTTGAAAATCGGTCTTGCCTGCCATCCCGCGCCAGTCGGCCTGGATCAACGCCTGCGCCGTTGCGCCGCCCAAGGTTGTTCCGGGTCCGGTGATGATAAAGAGGTCAGGGGCGAATTCGCGGGCGGCGGTTTGGATGGCCCGGCTGAAGTCATAGGCTTCGGTCACCTGATGGCCCAGCGTATAGTCGCGGAGGGCGGCGGAGTCGGTGGCGCCGGGCCACCAGATCTGCCCACGCCCGTCGATGAGCGGCACATCCGGTGCGCCGAAGAGATCGGGGCCGAGGCAGGCTTGTCCCTCGGTGGCGACGGGGGCTTGCAACGCTGTGTGGAAGGCCGCGTGGTTCTTCAGCCGCATGGGGAAGCGGTCGTCGATGCGCGGCATCTCCGCCTCGAAGGCTCGCAGGCCTGCGTCATTGCCCGCCAGCACCAGCATCCCTCCGAGCGCGATGGACACCGCCAGATCGTGGCCCTCTCGGGCGGCGATCTCTGACATTTTGTCGAGGATCCCGGCCCGCCGGCCGGGGATCTCCTGCCAGTCCGCATCGACAAAGGGATAGACCAACTGACCGCCGATGAGACGCTCCTGCATCAGTGTGCCCATGGTGTTGACGATCCGAAAGCCTGCCTCGGGCGAGACCGCACCCGCGCAGGCCAGCGCGATATACCAGCCCATGGAATTGCCGGTGACAGCGACAATGTCGATCCGCTCACGATCGATGGCGAGGGCATCGAGATAAGAGCAGGCATAGATGAGCGGCGAGGCCGCATCGCCACGCGTGTGGAGCGCAGGTTGGAATTTGGGCGCTGCGTCGAGGGCGGTGACGGGCTCTTGTCCCGTCTCTGAGCGCAGGGCGTCGAACCGTGCCAGGAGCTCCGTCCGCGACGCGTGATGACGCCCGAGATAGCCAAGCTCGGGCGCATTATAGGTGCCACGTCCGGGGCAGATCAGAACGGCGGTCTTGCGGGTCATGCGCGACCCTCCACGAGCGCGCGGGCGGCGGCGACGATGCTGTCCTTCGACGGCATGGTGGCGGCATAGGCCGGGCCGGTGGCGATAAAGCTGTCCTCGGCGGTCAGACGCGCCTGTGGCACATCCGTCACCTCATGAAGATGAGCCATCAGCCCCTCGGCCACGCCGCCTGAATGGCGGGTCTCATCCACGATCAGGATATGACGCGCGCCCGCGACCGCCTCGGTCAGCGCGTCCTTCGGCAAAGGCGAGAGCCAGCGCAGGTCTATGATCCGGGAGGCGATCCCGGTGGCGGCCAGCTCCCGCTCAGCCTGCCGGCTGAGATAGACACCGTTGCCGAAGGTCACGATGGCCAGATCCGTGCCGTTGCCGTGCACACCCAACTCGCCCAGAGCGATGCGCTCGGAGGGGTCCGGGTAGCTCTGCATCCAGAGGCCGTCTTTCTCCGCGTGAAGGTCGCGCATCGGGTAGAGGGCGATGGGCTCGACGAACACCACCACCCGCTGCTCTTCCCGCGCCAGCCGCACGCATTCCCGGAGCATCTTCGCCGCATCCGCCCCGTTTGAGGGCACGGCAAGGATCAGCCCGGGGATATCGCGCAGAACGGCCAGCGAATTGTCGTTGTGGAAATGGCCGCCGAAACCCTTTTGGTAGCCCAGCCCGGCAATCCGCAGCACCATCGGGTTGGTATACTGGCCATTGGAGAAAAACGGCAGCGTCGCCGCCTCACCGCGCAGTTGGTCCTCGGCATTGTGCAGATAGGCGAGGAACTGGATCTCGGGGATGGGGACATAGCCATTCTGCGCCATGCCAATTGCGAGGCCGAGGATCGACTGTTCATCCAGCAGAGTGTCGATCATACGGTCGGGGCCAAAACGGGCGTGGAGCTTTTGCGTCACCCCGTAGACGCCGCCCTTGCGCCCCACATCCTCGCCCATCATCACGATCTCGCCATGCTCCAGCATCAGATCGGTAAGCGCCCAGTTGATCAGGCGCGACATGATCTGCGGCTCCCCCATGGCCCGCAGGTCGCTGCCAAAAGCGGCGGCGCGGGTCTCCGGATCGACGCCATTGGTGGGCTGGCAGGGGCGCGCGGGCGGGATGAGGCTGGCCATCACGTCGCGCGCGGTTTTCAGCCGGGGGCGGGTGACCGCTTCTTCGGCGACTCGAGCGACCCGGTCGCAAGTTTCCTGATAAATGGCGAGTGCTGCATCGCGGCTCAGCGCCCCGGCCTCGCTGAGGAGCCGGACCGAATGCAGGAGCGGATCGTTGGCTTCCTCGGCCTCCACCAGCTCTTTGGGCAGGTAGGTCGTGGGCACATCCGCGCCTGCATGGCCATAGAGGCGCACGGTCCCCAGATGGAGGAAAGCGGGCTTGCGCTGGGTGCGCACCCACCGGGCGGCCTCGGCGGCGACGCGGGCGGTCTCGTAGAGATCCAGGCCACTGGCTGCAAAATAGCGCAGGCCGGGGCGGTTCTGATAGGATGCGGCGATCCAGCCAGAGGGGGTTCGGGTGGAGATGCCGATGCCGTTATCTTCGCATACGAACAACAGCGGCAGGGGCACTGACTGATACGCCGCCCAGCCCGCTGCATTGATTGCGCCTTGCGCGGTGGAATGGTTGGCCGAGGCGTCGCCAAAGGAGCACAGGGCCAGCGCGTCATCGGGACAGGTGGCGTGCTCGGGGCGATGGCGGCGCGCGGCGCCGATGGCATAGGCCGCACCCACCGCCTTGGGCAGGTGGCTGGCAATGGTCGAGGTCTGGGGCGGGATGTTGAGCGCCTTCGAGCCCAGCACCTTGTGCCGCCCACCCGAGATCGGGTCCTCGGACGAGGAGGCAAAGCTCAGCAGCATGTCCCAGAGCGGCGTCTGCCCCGGCACCTGACCCGCGCGCGCAATTTGGAATGCCGCATCACGGTAATGGAGAAAGGCCGGATCAGTCGGGCGCAGGGCATGGGCCACAGCGGCCATCCCCTCATGCCCCGAGGAGCCGATGGTATAAAATCCCTGACCGGCCTTCTGCATCGCCCGACTCTGGCGGTCGAGCGCCCGGCTGAGGCACTGGACGCGGTAGAGCGCCACGGCTTCGGTCGCGGCCAATTCGCCGGAGGCGGGCCGGCCCGGCGGCAGATCCCCCGCCGCCACCCGCGACAGGAAATTCTCGTGGACGATCTGGGAACGATCCATGGTCTTCAGAAGAACGCCTGCAACCCGGTCTGGGCACGCCCGAGGATCAGGGCGTGGACATCGTGAGTGCCCTCATAGGTGTTCACCGTCTCAAGGTTGATCATGTGGCGGATCACACCGAAATCTTCGCTGATCCCGTTGCCCCCATGCATGTCCCGCGCCGCCCGGGCGATATCGAGTGCCTTGCCGCAATTGTTGCGCTTCATCAGGGAGATCAGCTCTGGCGAGGCCGTTCCCTCCTCCATCATCCGCCCCAGCCGCAGGCTGCCCTGCAAGCCCAGCGCGATCTCTGTCTGCATGTCGGCGAGCTTCTTCTGGAAGAGCTGCGTCTGCGCCAGAGGCCGCCCAAATTGCCGCCGGTCGAGCCCATATTGCCGCGCGCCATGCCAGCAGGCCTCCGCCGCCCCCATCACGCCCCAGCTGATGCCGTAGCGGGCGCGGTTGAGGCAGCCGAACGGCCCCTTGAGCCCCTCGACACCCGGCAAGAGCGCGTCCTCGCCCACCTCGACCCCGTCCATGACGATCTCGCCGGTGGTGGAGGCACGCAAGCTCAGCTTGCCCGTGATCTTCGGCGCGCTCAGACCTTTGGTGCCCTTGTCCAGCACAAAGCCGCGGATCTTACCCCCATGGGCCTCGGATTTAGCCCAGACGACGAACACATCGGCAAAGGGCGCGTTTGAGATCCACATCTTCGAGCCGTTCAGCACGTAGCCATCCGCCGTCTTGCGCGCGGTGGTCTTCATCCCCGCCGGATCGCTGCCCGCATCGGGCTCGGTCAGGCCAAAACAGCCGATCAGCGTCCCCGCCGCGAGGCCGGGAAGGTATTTTTGCCGTTGCTCCTCAGAGCCATAGGCGTGGATTGGATACATGACCAGCGAGCTCTGTACGCTCATCATCGAGCGATAGCCGCTATCTACTCGCTCGATCTCTCGGGCGATCAGGCCATAGGTCACATAGCCCGCCCCGAGCCCGCCGAGCTCCTCCGGGATCGTCACGCCCAACAGCCCCGCCTCACCCATCAGGGGAAACAGCTCCGGATCGGTGGTCTCCTCGCGATACGCCGTGGTCACCCGGGGCGCCAGCACATCCCCCGCAAACACCCGCGCCGCATCCCGAAGCATCCGTTCATCTTCGGTGAGCTGCCCTTCCAGCAGCATCGGATCGTCCCAGACGAAATCGCCCAGAGCAGGGCCGTGGCCAGTGGTCATTGGTGTATCCTTTCGAAACCGGAAGCCCGAGTGGGATACCATCCGAAACGACAGATCGCACTCACGAAAGAGGGAGATGAGGCGAAACGCAACGGCTGTGGGTGGCCGGGCCTCATACACGTCCACCTTCGTAGAAGGACCCCGTCCGGGTTGCGAGGAACGCATCCAGCGGGATGTCTTCTTGCTTGAGGAAACCCTGTTGCGGCAGTGCGCCGTTGCGCACCATTTCGATCACCGCCACGACGGAGCTTGCTGTGGTCCACGCGATTGCGGTCCGGTCACGGCCTGCGATGTCCATCGGGTAATACGAGCGAACGAATTCTTTCCGGAGCATGCGGCCGCCCGTCTCACCCTCTGCCGAGACGTGGATATAGACGACGTCATCGCTGACCGGCGGCTTGGCGTTGACCAGAATAGCCCCCGCCAGATCACGGCGTTCCCGCATCAAGAGTTCATGGAAATAGAAGTTCATCAGCTTGACGTGGCCCGGGTAGCGCATGGTCTTGTAGTCCATATTCGGCACCCGATCCCGATAGGTCTCGCACATGGTGCCGAGCCCGCCCGACGTGGTAAAGGCTTCCAGTTCGGTCCCGCCGATAAACAGCTTTTCCACCCATTCCATGGCCGAGACCCATTTCACCTCGCCTTCTTCGATGACCTCGCAGTCGTTGAGATATTCATTCACAACACCTTCGGGCGACCAGTTGAAGGAATAGCCCATCAGCCCTGTCGGATGCTGTGGCAAAGCGCCGACACGCATCTTGCACGATCGGCAGGTGTCAAATTGAGAAATCAGGTTGGCGCCAACGATCCCCACAAAGCCCGGCGCAAGCCCGCATTGCGGCGCCATCAGGCCTTTGGACGTCTTCGACAGTTCGATAATCGTCTTGGTGGTCGGTACGTCTTCGGTCAGATCGAAGTAGTGGATGCCGGCAGCGTGGGCGATCCGGGCGACATCCGCATTGAAGGCATAGGGCAGGCAGGAGAGCACTCCGTCCGCTGCGGTCAAAACGGATTTCAGCGCTTCAAGGTCAGATACGTCAATCGAAGCGGTGTCGAAGGACGTCTCTCCCGCGACGGGATGCAAGTCGTACCCGGTCACCACAAATCCGCTGTTATGCAGCAATTCGGCGGCCAGTCGACCCACCTGACCCAATCCGAGAACAGCGATGTGTCTCAACGGCTTTCCTCCCGTTTCCCCATTTCCGCATCTGATAGCGTGTCTTTCATATGAAAAAAATGCAGTTTAAACTCAGCAATTCATGATCTGAGGTAATCATAGAATGGCAAGATACGCCCGGCTCCCGTCGCTTTCGCTTCTGCGCAGCTTTGAAGCTGCCGGTCGGTATGAAAGTTTTACTATGGCCGCCGAGGAACTCGGGGTCACTCAGGGCGCGATCAGTCGTCAGGTCCGCGAGTTAGAATCCGTGCTGGGCCTGAGGTTGTTCCGGCGGGTGGGGCGCGCGGTGCGGCTCACAGATGCAGGACGCGGTTTTTATGAAACCGTCACCCGCGATCTTGACAGTCTCCAGACCTCGGTTGCCCGCGCCGTATCGGGCGGCGAAGGAGCGTCGGTTCTCAGCATCGCGGTTCTGCCGACCTTTGCGGCACGGTGGCTCATTCCCCGGCTGCCCGATTTCAAGGCGCAATACCCGGATGTGGAGTTAGAGCTCAGGAGCCACACCAAGCCGTTCGATCTGACAGCCCACCGGATGGATCTCGCGATCCATTTTGGGCGGGGCGATTGGCCGGGAACCCGTCTCGTTCCGCTCTGCCCCGAAGATCTGGTGGTCGTATGCTCGCGCGATCTGTCTGAACGGGCGGGGTCTGCAAGTGCGATCTTCGCCCTGCCGCTGCTCCATCTCTCCTCGCGGCCCGGACTTTGGGCCCGCTACCGGATGCAGAAGGGTCTGCCTGCTCTGGGAGCTTTGCCGGGGCCGCGGCTGGATCAGTTTTCCATGGTGATCGCGGGTGCGCTTGCGGGGCTTGGCGCGGCGATCCTGCCCACGTATCTGATCGAAGAAGAGCTGGCCTCCGAAGCACTCGTCTGTGTCGGGCGTCTCGATCCCGCCGATGATGAGGGCTATTTTCTCGCAACTCCGTTGGGACAGGACAATAACCTCGCTACCGCGTTTTCGAAGTGGATTCGGCGTCAGGTGCCGCGCTGACCCTTTGCACAGCGCTATTCTGCGTGCCGTTCTGCACTGCATCCGCGAAATCAATGCCGTTCAGGGCCGCGACATGGCTGGCGAGCGTGGGCACGAATTCGGCCCCCTTGCCCGTCGCTTCAGCCTGTTCGAAATAATTGCGGACTGCGGCGCCCACAGGGTTCATCACTCCTGCGGCCATCGCCATATTGGCGACGTAACGTACATCTTTGGCGGCGTTTGAGATGGCGAAACGATGCGCGTTGGGGTCGTCACCGAGCGCCGCGGCAAAGAATGTCTCAAAGAAGCCGCATCCCATGCGTGACGGACCCATCACCTGCCGCACGGATTGTGGGCTGAGGCCGGATTTGACGGCAAGGCTCAGGGACTCCGCGTAGACCGAGGCGTATGACATGGCCATGAAGTTCATGATCAGCTTCATCTTATGACCGGCACCGACCGGGCCCAGATGCGTGACGGAGCCGCTCCAGCAATCGAGCACGGGTTTGATGCGCCCAAAGACCTCGTCGGACGCACCGACCATCGCATCAAGCGTCCCGGCTTCGGCCTCTTTGGGCGTCCGGCCCAGAGGTGCGTCGGCCATATGAACGCCCTGCGCGGCCATCTCTTCGGCCAGCCTGACGGTCGAGGTTGGATCGGCTGTGGTCGTGTCGACTACGATCAGACCGGCCCGTGCCCCTGCCAATATCCCATCGTGCCCGCGAATGATGGCTTCCACCTGCGGAGAATTCGACAGGCACAGATGAATGATGTCGCAACGCTCGGCCATCTCGCGGGCTGTGGGTGCTTCGGTAGCGCCGCGGCTCACCAGATCATCGACCGGAACCCGGTTCCGGTTGCCTTTGATAATCAGGGGATAGCCCCCCTTCAGGATATTCATCGCCATGCCATGGCCCATCAGGCCGACGCCGATAAAGCCCACAGTCGGTCTCTCGCTCATGACTCTTCCCCTTTTAACCTTTGCCGGTTCTGCCCAAGGTCGTTGGAGTATCGGCGTCGTGTCACGCCATTGACATAGCGCATCAATCCCGGCTGTGCTGGGAGCGTAGCCGGCTGATCGGGCTTTGCAAGTGTGTGTCGGAGGTCAAGAGCAGTAGGTTTGTCGGCGTCCGGAACGGTGCTCGGAGAACGGCTGCCTGTCATCCGTGGGAAAAATATGATGCTGACTTTCGCCGCTGCGGTATTTTTTCTGATTATCACCCCGGGTCCGGGCGTGATGACCACGGCGGGGTTCGGAGCGGCCTACGGATTTCGGACCTCACTCCCCTACGTTCTGGGGCTGTTTATCGGCACAAACCTTGTCATGCTGTCCGTGATGACCGGCCTTGCCGCTGTCTTGCTGTCCGTCCCGGGTCTGAGGCTGGCGCTGATGACGGGCTCGGTGGCCTACCTGCTTTATCTGGCGGCAAAGATCGCCTTTGCGGGCGCGCGCATTGCGTTCATGGAGGCGAAGACTGCCCCCGGCGTGCCGGGTGGGATCTTCCTTCAGGTTATCAATCCCAAAGCCTACGCGGTGAACAGCTCGCTGATCCTCGGATTTAATTACGCGCCCGAGAGCTTTCTGTTTGAAATGGTGACGAAAGCTCTGATCCTGAACGCGATCTGGGTGCCCATTCATCTCGCGTGGCTATGGGCGGGTGTGTCGCTGCATCGTCTGAACCTGCCTGCCCGGTCCCAACGCGCGCTGAATATCCTGATGGCGGCCTCGATGCTGGGTGTTGTGGCGCTGGCGCTCTGGTCGGCGCAGCAGGTCCGTCTATGACAAAGGCACTCGCTGCATGTTGTCTGACCTGACCGCCGAATTGCAAAACATCTGCTCCGGTTTCGTCCGGCGCCGAGGGTTTGTCCGGTCGGTCGCGCGAAGTCAGCACTCTCGGCAGGAGATAGGTTTGTGATCACGGGGAAGAAACGGCGCTTTTTGGCGGTCGGTGAGTGTATGGTCGAACTGGCGCAGATCGGCCCGGGCACCTACCGGCGCGGTTTCGCGGGTGATACGTTCAACACCGCTTGGTATGCGCGCCGACTTTTGCCTGCGGACTGGGCTGTCGGATATCTCTCAGCGACGGGCGCAGATGCGGTTTCGGAGGAAATGCGCGGCTTTTTTCGCGAGGCCGGAATTGAAACCAAAGCGCTGCGGGTGGTCCCGGACCGGACTGTCGGCCTCTACATGATCTCAACCAAAGCCGGGGAACGCGACTTCTCCTATTGGCGGGGTCAGTCAGCGGCGCGACTGCTGGCTGAGGACGAGGCATTTCTGACCGAGCACCTCAGCGGAGCAGGTGTCGTGCATTTCTCCGGTATCACGCTGGCGATCCTGCCTGCTGCTGATCGTCAGCGCCTCTGCCGTGCCATTGGCGCGGTTCGCGCGGCGGGCACTCTGGTGTCTTTCGACACCAATCTGCGCCCCCGCCTCTGGCAAGACACGGAGTCCATGAAGGCCGGGCTGATGCTGGGGGCTTCTGTGGCCGACGTGGTTCTGCCGAGCTTTGACGAGGACGGTCCGCTGTTTGGGGAGACCGCACCGCAGCAGACCATCGTGCGCTATCTCGACGCCGGAGCCGGTACTGTGGTGGTCAAGAACGGTGCCGCGCCGCTCTGTGCATTTTCTCGTGCTGAAGGTGCGTTTGAGATGGCGCCGCGCCGGGTGGAGCGGGTCATTGACACCACGGCGGCCGGTGACAGCTTTGCCGCTGCGCTGATGAGCAGGCTTGCCACCGGACAGTCTCTCAAGGAGGCCGCTGTCCGTGCTATAGACCTTGCGGCTGCGGTCATTCAGGCTCCGGGCGCGCTGGTGCCGGAGGTCTTCGAGTAAGACCCTCGCGCGTGACCAGGACGAGATTGTCCGAACGCCCACCCTAGTCTATCTGCGACCTGATCGCAGCAAGCCAGCCGAGCGTCTCGTCGGTCGGTCGGTCGCACTTGTATTCGGCCCCGAGAGGACTCTGCCATCCGAGTTCGCGGATGACGCGGAAAACATGCTTGAAATTCAGCTCTCCCTGATCCGGTGTGCCGCGGTCCGGGGCCGAAGCGAACTGAATATGGCCAATGACCGGCAGAAGCGCGCGGAGCCGCGTGGTGATGTCGCCTTCTGTGCGTTGCACGTGGTAGCAGTCGAACATCAGTCGAAGGTTGTTGGCCTTAATCTCTCGGATGATCGCGTCCGCCTGAGTGGTCGTGCCGAGAAAATAACCAGGCGCGTCATGGCGGTTCAGGGGTTCGATAAGAATTGTCAGTGCATACGTCGCGGCTGCATCGCACGCATAGCACAGATTGTTGACAAAGCTCAGGTGTGCTTCCGAGCCCTCTGCAGTTCCAGCCATCACGTGAATATGCGCCGCTCCGATCTCATGGGCATAGGCGATTGCCTCGTCGATGGCGGCACGGGCGTCACACTCGCGACCGGGCAGCGCCGTCAGCCCGTTTTCACCTGCGGACACATCGCCTCGCCGGGTGTTGATCGACAGCATGGGCAAGCCAGTCTCCTCCAGAGCCTCGCGCAGGGTTGCGGCGGGGGTCTCATAGGGCCAATGACACTCGACGGCGTCAAATCCCGCCCGCTGTGCTGCCCTCACCGCATCGGGCAATGGACGGTCCGTCCAAAGTAAGCCGAGATTGGCCGAGAACTTCATCCACTGCGCTCCATATCAGACACGAAGACCGCGACGGCTCACGAGCCGGGGTCAATTTCATTTTGGCATGTTTGCAGAGCTCTTGGGTGATTTTCGTGATCCGAGGACAGCCCGTGAGTTATTCGGGCGGTTTCAGCTTCAGCTCAAAGGAGCGAATGCGGCGTATCGCCCCTTGAAGATCGGAGGTGTCGATCCGGTCGCTCAGAGCTACGGGGATCACTCCATGGAACAGGGGAATCAGTACGTCGGCCTCGGAGATCATCCGGTCAGCCTTTTGATACAGAGCGCGTTTTTCCGCCAAGGTTTCGGTCGCATAGCCCGCAGCCAGAGTGTTCGAAAACGTTTCATCGTCGTAATGCCCACATCTGGGGTCAGCCATAGGTTTGCAGACCTCGATATGAGCGGACATAAGCGGCTTGGAGGCGTGCCAGGATCTGCGACCGACAACGTAATCGCCCCGCGTGAACCTTTTGAACCACTTCACGAAGTCCTTTTCTTCAAGATCAAGTGCGACGTCCACATAGATCTGCGACCATCCAAAGCGCACAAATTCTGCGATCCGCTCATGTTCCGGGCCGGCATTGCTGGAAATGGTCAGCGCGAGGTGATTATCCGGGCCATATCCTGCAGCCTCCATCAAAGACCGCGCCTCCGCAAAGGCGGCCTCGGTGTCTGTGATGATGAGATTCGGGTCCACTTCATAACCCTGCACCCCTTTGGGAATGAGACTGAAAGCCGGGGTCGCGCCGCCTGGGAAAATGCTCTTGATCAGGCCTTCCCGGTCCACAGCCAGCCGTAACGCCCGTCTGACCCGGCGGTCCGCGAGCTCTGGCAGGGCTTTATTCAGCGCGTAGTAGTAGATCTTGCTGCTGACAGTCAGAGTATTGATACCCTCCTCGACAAACCAGCCGGTCTGTCGTTCGGGAATGTTGTAGAGAAAGTCGACCTGTCCCGTGAGGAAGGCTTCGACAGCCTCGGACCAAGGGCGCATCGTCGTCTCGACCCGCTCGAAATGACTGCTCCGCTCCGGTGGAGCGAGAGGATTGCGCAGCAGGCGGATCGTTCGTTTTGTGATCCCCTCAAGCGTATAGGCCCCGTTTGTAACGCCGCCGGGCCATTGTGACCACATCACAGGATCGTTCAACGGCGCCATATGCCTTGGAAGCGGTGCAAACGCGCTTTCTGATAGCATGCCTTCGTCGATGACAAAAGGTTTTGTCACCTCGATTTGCAGTTCGAAGGTTGACGGGGCGGTGACACCGAAGGGGCGATCCGAATTGAGATCAAAACCGGCGATGCTGGAGGTGATAAACCGGGCTGGCGAGTGAGCGAAATTGGGATCGCGTTGGCGGTTTAGAGCGAAGACAAAATCCTTGGCGGTCACAGGGGTTCCGTCAGACCAGACCCGGCTGGGATCTAAATCGAGCGTCAGCACCATACCATCGGCCGAATACCTCCAGCTTTGCGCAGCAGCGGGCGCAAATTGCCCTTCGTCGTTCAGGCTGAGCGGCGGCTCGAACAGGTCCTCAAAGATATTTTGCCAGTGGTAGAGCCCGTTCATGGCCGATGGGTCAAAAGCAATCGTGAGCTGCGGGGCATCTTCGACCTCTTCGACAAAAGTCTTGGATAACAATGAGTAATCTTGCGCCACGCTTGCTTCAGCGCAAAAGAGTAAGGCCGAGAGAGCACAGATCAGATATACCATAATACCCCCCTGAAATTTTTTTGTATCAGATTTCACCGAAGGCTACGTACCGGGTCGTAGATCCGGAGCGGTCATCAAAGATCATAAAACCCAAAGGCTTAATGACTTGTTAATGAATAATCGCCAGTCTGTAACTCACTGATATCCGGATGTCCGGCAGTGCGATGACACTCGCCGCGGCGTCTGCTTTTTAATCCTTTGCGCAGCGGTTGGTTCACTCCTGAACAGGAAACCTGAAGGCACGGCGCTATGATCGGGAGTCTCATGCGCAACATCACCCGTCATATCAGGGACTGGCATCAAATATATATGCAGGTGTTGCTGATCTCGGTGGTGACCGCTGCGATCACCGGCATCACATTTTTTCAGAGAAATGTCGGCGTCAGCGAGGCGAAATTTGACCGGAACCTGTCCGAAATCAATCAGGTCGCCGCCATTCTCGCGCCGACGGTCGATAGTTTTGATCTGAAGTCGGTTCGCGCGATCGGGCAAAGCCTTGCGACAAGCAGCTTTATTCACGGTGTGACCATCCGCGGCAAGGTCGATTACGTGATGTACGGTGAGGAACTATATCAATCTGATGACCGCTTTGTTGAGTACGTAACGCCGATTCTGCTTGCAGAGCCTGATGGCAAACATCGCGCCGTCGGAACTTTGGAGGTTCGGCTTGAGCGTGTGCAGATGGTGTCGCTCTACGTCGACGCGGCGCAATCAGCCGCGCTGGTCTTTGTCATCACGGCCGTTATTGGCGGGCTGACGACACTTATCTATGCTCAAAGGGCCATCGCCACACCGTTGGGTAAGTTGCAAGGGGCTATCGAGCAGACGCTTACTCTCGGCCAACCGGTGAAGGCTGAGCATGTTGGCATCGGGTTTGTGGGTAACCTGCAGCGCCAGTTTAATCGGATGCAGGCGAGTCTTCTGTTGTCTCAAAAAGAGTTGCGGACCAAAACAGAAGACTTGGAGGCAAGCAGCGCGCTGATGCGCGAAGTACTCCGCAGTGTCCGCCAATCAGTCCGGCTTTTTGGGCCCTCCGGTCACATGGATCTCGGAGATGTGGAGATTGGTTTTGACTTACCCAAGGCTCCAGTAACGAGTGTGGACGCCTTTAAGGTGCATCTTGACCAGACCTCTGAGGCTGGCGGCTATGATGTCTTTCCCAGCAGTCATATGGAAACAACCAACAAAGCCCTCTATTTCGATCTTGATCTTTGCTCGCCCGGATGCGTCTGGGTGAATGTCAAATCGATTTCTCTCGCACAGGGTTGGTCCGCTTTGCTGATTACCGACATCACCTCGCATAAGGACATGGAACTGTCTCTGCAGCACGCGCAAAAAATGGAGATCGTTGCTACTCTGACGAGCGGGATCGCCCATGATTTTAATAATGTTCTTGCAATCATTGTTGGCAATCTTGAGCTGATCGAGCGACAGAGCGGCAATCCACAGGAGGTCTCGAACCTCGCGCGGCAAGGGATCAATGCGGCGCGCAGGGCGACGGCGGTGGTGACATCTTTACTCTCTTTTTCAAAAAGAAAGCCTGAGCGACTGTGTTCCATGCCGGTTGCAGCGATCCTTGAGGAAGTTGCCGTGATCGCGCGTACCGCGTTGGGGTCTAATTTCATTTTAACGACACACTGCTCGGTTGCGGCGGAGGTCACTCTCGACATTGCAAGTATGGAGTCGAGCATTATCAACCTTATCGTCAATGCGCGGGATGCCATGCCCAACGGAGGGGCCATCGGTCTGGAGGTGCGGCAGGCGACCACGGAGGAACTGCAGGCGAGCGGTGTGCCCAGAAATCGTCTCTATGTCGCCGTTTCTATTGTGGATCAGGGGGTTGGTGTGGCCAGCGATATCTCAGATCAAATCATGCGCACGTTTTTCACAACAAAAGAAAACGGCACAGGGCTCGGGTTGTCTATGGTCAAGAGTTTTGCCGTGGGTGCCGGAGGTCGATTAACTTATCGCCGGAACGACACTGTTGGTATGACCTTCACCATGCTCCTGCCCTGTACTTTGCGGCGGGAATCCAGCCTTGTTCCAGTCGCAGGCACCGTATCTGCGCTTCCTATGGCCTCTTCCGGCAAAGCCGTCATGATTGTTGAGGATGAAGATGTGTTGCTGGTCGTGATGTCAAAGATCCTTGGGTTGTCGGGCTACCGGTGCATCACCTGTGGATCACTTGATGACGTCAGCGCCCATTTCGCCTCCGGCGGTACCGTTCCGGATATGGTCATTACTGATCTGAACTTACCAGACGGAACAGGACGGGATCTGGTAGGTGAGAGGTTTGACGAACTCAGAAGCGTGCCAAAGCTGCTTCTGAGCGGCAATATGGAAACATCGGGGCAGATCGCCTCTTATGATGGATTTGACGACGTCCGACTGAAGCCCGTCGAGGCTCATGAACTGGTTAGAGTGGTTCATGAGCTAACAACGCGGGGCACATCCGCCGCGTCCTGATCGGAATACGGCTGAGGCATTGTTGTATAATCCTAGCAATAGAGGATTCACTTCGTGAATTCATTTCGTTAGACAGTGGACGCTAATGGTGATCAGCCCCACTTGAGTGGTCCAATTTGATTGTGAGTGCATGACGGGCCTCCGGTCCATCGTGACGACGGTTTCCGGAGCCGGTGGGCGGTAGTATCCGTCTTGGTCAAGCGGAGCGTTCATCCCATTTTCGGCCGTCACGCAACAGGGCGTTGGCGAGCAGGATGAGTTTGCGCATGACTGCCGTGATGGCGAGTTTTGGTGGTTTTCCCTTGTCCAGCAAGGCTTGGTACTTGCGCTTGAGATCGGCGTTGAACCTGACTGCGACCAATGCGGGCATGAAGATTGCAGATCGCAGTCCATTTCCCCGACCGGCGCGTGAACGGTGCAAGCCCGGCGAGGCTGGCGGCCTGCTCAGGCATCTCGATGAGCAGCATGTGCGCCGTGACCAGACCAATACCRGGAATACTTGTCAGAATATCACGGCGTGCGGACAAGTTTGGATCCGCGGCAATGAGGCCTGTGATCGCCTCCTCCAACTCGGAAAGTTGCCTTTCGATAAACGCCAACCGGGCCTTTGACTGGCGTTTGAGGACATTGTTCTGAGCTGCGGAGGCTCGGTTGCTCGCAGCTGTCCGTTCTTTGACAAGCGCCAACCTGGCCACATGTAGCTCTCTGAGATCGTTCATCATCTCTCCGCGCACCGGACGTGATGGCAGATCAAGCGCAAGTCCCA
>NZ_VFSV01000053.1 GCF_007004065.1 Palleronia caenipelagi
CATGTTGTCGAGACCGGCCAGATTGGCTCCGCTCATTATCAATGACCACCTTGTCCGGCCAGCCGTTCCGGTCGATCTTCCGCTCGAAGAACCGGGTGGCTGCATCTTCATCGCGCCGTTCAGACAGCATAAAATCAAGGGGTTGACCGTCCCGATCCACCGCCCTGTAGAGATAGGTCCACTCGCCCTTTACCTTTATGTATGTTTCATCGACGCGCCATGATCTGGCGGTTGCCGCTTTGCGCTGCTGCGCCACGTCTGCAATCAGCGGCGCGTATTTCACCACCCAGCGGTTCAGCCTCGCGTGATCAACAAGGACGCCACGCTCGGCCATGATCTCTTCCAGGTCACGATACGATACGGCGTAGCGAACGTAGAAGAACACCGCGTAAAGGATGGCTTCTTTGGGATAGTGGGCGCCCTTGAAGTCGATCATCCTGTCATTCCGTCAGCGGTGGCGTTGAAGCCGTCGACATATCGACGTCACCTGCGAGACGGAAGATCACACCCAAAATTTGCGACGGAACCCTTGGGCGTCCTGTCGTCAGACCGACTGCGTGCTAAGCCGTGGGTCGAATTCATGCAACACGCTCCAATGCTGCTTCATTGCCTCGAATACGGAATTTCCGAAGGCCTCAGCGCTCCAAATGTAATTTTTGACTATGGTTTTGCAGGCAGAATCCTGCTGCTAAGGACAAAGACCAAACCGGCTGCCAGAACGACCAACAGCGATTTGTCCAGCCCAACATGTTCAGCAAGCCATCCAATTACCGCGGGTCCGATCAGAAAGCCCGAATAACCAGCGACAGACACAAATGCGATGCCAGCGCCGGGGTTAATGCTTTTAAGTCTTGCCGCATTGCTGAAGACCACCGGCACTAGGTTGGCGATACCAAATCCAAGAAGCGCAAAACCAAAAAACTGCAATGGAATTGTTCCCCCAAACAGGAGCAGCAGGATGCCAATACATGTCAATACACCGCTCAACCGGCCCAGAACCCGATAACCGATCTTGCTGGTTAGGTTATCTCCTGAAAATCTGCCGACGATCATCAAGAGCGCATAAGTCCCAAAACCCAATGCAGCGGTCCCAGCCTCCAAGCCGGAATATTCAATAAGGAATAAAGTGCTCCAATCGGCTATCGCACCTTCACTCATCATCGCCAGGCAAGATAGCGAGCCGAGAAGAACAAGCTTGCGGTGCTTTGCCAGCTCGATGGAAAACCCATTTTTCGGGTTTTGGACAGAGGTTGGATCAGCCAATAAGGACGAGTAAAGTAAAGCGCCAATACCCAGAACAATTAGGCTGATTGCCGCCGCTTGCTGAAAGGGTTCCACTCCAACACTTGCGGCAAAGTAAGTTGTGAGAGCCCCAATTAATGCGCCGATACTGAAGCATCCATGCAGCCGCGACATGATCGGCCGCCGCTGCTTTGCTTCGTAAAGCGCCGCCTGCTGGTTCATCGCGACATCCATTGAGCCGTTTGCTGCGCCCAATAGGATGACCGATAAGAACAATCCTGTCAGGCTCTCCACGTAAAATGCCACGGCCAATGCCGCTGCGAATAATTGCGTTGCAACCATTGAAACTAGCCGACTTCCAAACTGCCTGACAAACAAGCTGGTCATGGACATGAAGACGACTGCGCCAGCAGCTATGACAAGCAAAACCGTTCCAATCTGTGCTTCTGAAAGATCATAGCGCTCTTGAATGAACGGTATGTTGGTTGCCCAGGCCGCGAAAACGATACCGTTGACAAAGAACAGAAAGCCAATCGCGAAGGTAGTCGGCTGTAGAGGCAAATGGCGGGTAAACTGGGTCACGGGAAAATGTCCTATTGGCGAACCGAGGTATTAAACATGAAGCAATTTTGCAGAGTTTCTAACTCTGCATCAGGCGGTTTCGCTGAAATACTGCTTCCAGACGGAAACCAGCATTGCGACCTGCTGACGCGCGATGTCCTTATCCTGCGCAATCAATGGAAAGTTTTCATCAAACACCATAAACGACGACTCGATAGCAAAATGTGTCGGCGTCACGGTCCAATCCGTCTGACCAGACCATTCTGCAAGCCCAGTTTGTAGCGGCAGTATTGGTGCTGTCCAAAGTGTTGTGGGGATGCCGCTTTCTGCCAGAGCAGCTCTGAGTTGTCGACGAATTTCTGCCATTGGCAGCCCTGTGAAGGCAACAGCATCTTCTGAAATCCCAACTCTGATTTTGTGCCAAACATGGGTCGAACCCGAGATAGGGCGGCTGATCTTAAAAAAGGGCAAATCATCCGCCATCGTTAACAGATCATTCATGACCGATTGAACACCAGCGATATGGCTATCTAGCTCCTGGAGCTGATCAATCGCCAGTGCGGCACACAACGGATTCAGGCGGAACATCCCGCCAATCTGGTCGCACTCGCGAAAGACCTCGTATCCATCGCGAAGTACGTCGTCGAACCGGTAATTGGTTTTCGGAGTCTCAACGCCAAAATTACAGATGTCACGAATTTTCTGTGCCAGCTTCGGATCTTTGGTCACACAGTAACCACCATCACCCGCAGACAGATGTTTGCTTTTTTGCATGCTAAAGCAATCCACGTCGGAAAGAAGCCCGACCTCCCTGCCTTTGTAGCGGGCACCATGCGCCTGAGCGCAATCACCCACAACCGGAACAGAAAACTCCCGCACGACCTCAGAAATCGCATCCATATCGCAGCACATGCCATGCATATGCACAACCATAATGGCCTTCACGTCCGAGCTCATGGCTTGACGCAGGGCGTTCGGGCAGATGTTATAAGTGGCTGGATCGATAGCAACGAATTTCGGTTTTGCTCCGATCAGCAAAGCGGCGTGAGGAGTCGCGCACCACGTGTATGCTGGGCAGATCACTGTATCACCTGGCTTGATGCCAAGAGCCAGAAGCGCGACCATCAACGCGGACGTCCCGCTGTTTGTGGAGACCACATGACCGCCACCTAGCCACCGCTCCACGCTGGCCTCAAACTCATTGATAATATCGAGACCCGATCCAGAAAGCTGACGCGACTTAAGACAAGAAATGACACGTTCAATGGCGTCATCATTAAGACGCGGCCAAGTGTTTAATGCGGGCACTTGTTGATCTGAGTTCTGCTCGGAAATAGAAATGTGTTCCACGGTGGACCTTTCAGAAAATATCTTATTGGTTCAAGATTCTGCCCTCTTGCTACATTCTGACTGGCACCTTAGTAAGGTCCAAAAATAGAAAAATGAGGGGGGCCACTTTGAAGAAAAACGATCTTTTGCTTGATCTGATTTCATTGGATCGGGCTAGTTCAGAACCTCTCTACCGACAGGTTTATGAACAATTGCGCCAGTTGGTTTTAAGCGGCGTGCTTGAAGCAAACACGCACCTGCCATCTACACGCCATGCGGCTCAGACCCTAGGAATATCGCGCAATACTGTGATCTACGCCTATGAGGCATTGATTTCGGATGGGTATCTTTCATCGGAACGTGGATCGGGAACCAAAGTCGTGCTCTTGGATGGCCGTCGATTGAAATCTGATCCTGCGACCAACAACAAGGCCCTAAAAGCCGCTCTTTCAGCGCGAGGTCAATGTCTTGCGTTGCAACCGATTGATCAGGGTGTGCCAGCCCAGGTCGCATTCTATCCTGGGTATCCTGATCGCGACGGTTTCCCAATCGCAACATGGGCCCATATGATTCGGCGCAACGCCAGACATCCCGTCAATGACCTTTATGGATACCATTCCGCAGGTGGTCTGCCAGCGCTTAAGGAAGCCATTGCACATTTTGCAACGATCTCACGCGGGGTCACTTGCACCCCCGAACAGGTTATTGTCACCGCCGGAACGCAAGCGGCACTCGATCTGGTTTCAAGGCTCGTTTTGGACCCCGGTGACCATTTCTGGATCGAGGAGCCCGTCTACAAAGGCGCTTACAGCGCGCTGATCAATGCTGGCGGCGTAGCATGTTCAATTCCGGCAGGCGAAGCAGGCTGGGATTTTGGCTCGATGGTGGCCGCTCCACCGCCCAGAACGATTTTTTTGACGCCTTCCTGCCAGTGGCCTTTTGGTCGGGTCATGCGACTGAGGGAACGTATGGATCTTCTGGAACTTGCTAAGCGACACAATGCATGGATCATCGAAGATGATTATGACAGTGAATTCCGGTTCAACAAAACGCCGGGGCCAGCACTTCAGGGGCTGGATGACGATGGCCGTGTTATCTATCTTGGAACTTTCTCAAAGACGATGTTCCCTGCCCTGAGGATCGGCTTCATAGTTGTGCCAGAGCCGTTGATTGACGGATTTGAGCGTGCCATCAATGCAACGGGACAATATCCGCCCTTGTTGCTGCAAGCGGCCCTCGCAGATTTCATTCGCGCCGGTTACTTTGCCGCACATCTCAAACGCATGCGAATCCTGTATTCAAAGCGGCATAGCTACTTTCTAGAGCAGGCGGCCACCCAGCTTTCACCATGGATGCAGTTTTTTCCAGCCGAAGGAGGTATGCAGGTTGTTGGCGTTTTCAAAAAGGAATTCTCTGATGTGGAGATCGCCAAGATCGCCCGCGAAAAAGGAGTTCATGTTATGCCGATTTCGCCGCTTCGCCGACAATTCAACGGACCGACTGGGCTGATTTTCGGATTTGCAGCTGTGGGACCTGAGGAAACGGATGAAGGTATTTCTGTTCTAAAAACGCTCTTTTCGATTGCTGCCAAATAGCGTGAGTTACAGGGCTTCCTGGCCTTGTTGCACAAATTGAGTGAGGGATTCACTGCGTGAATCCAGCGTGATAGCTGGAAGGTATGAGCAGTTGGGCCCCTACGAAGTACAAGACCACGAACGGTGTTGTCACGTTAACAGTTGCAGGTTTGCGAACTTGCTAAAATCGGCATAGCCGGCCCAGATGTCGACATCGCCTATCAGCTACAAACGCCACCGCTTTCCGCCCGAAATCATCGCCCACGCGGTCTGGCTCTAAGTCCGTTTCAATCTGAGCCTGCGCGAAGTCGAGGAGATGCTGCTCGAGCGCGGGATCGACGTCTCATACGAGACCGTCCGACGCTGGATTGTGAAGTTTGGTCCCGGGATCGCCCGAAATTTACGCCGCTGCCAGGCGCACCCGAGCGACATTTGGCATCTGGACGAAGTCCGTGTGGAGATCTCGGGTCGTGTGTTCTGGCTCTGGCGCGCTGTGGATCAGGATGGGATGGTTCTAGACGAGATCTTGCAATCCAGACGTGACAAACGGGCTGCGAAACGGCTTCTGAAGTCGCTGATCAAGCGCTACGGAATTCCCCGGCGGATCGTGACGGACAAATTGAGATCGTACGGCGCGGCGAAACGCGAGGTGGCCCCCGGTCTCAAGCACCGGTCCCACAAAGGTCAAAACAATCGTGCCGAAAACAGCCATTTGCCGTTCCGCAAGCGAGAGCGATGCATGCAGGGATTCCGATCTCCGGGAGGCTTGCAACGATATGTGTCCTGCCACTCATCCGTACGCAACCACTTCTCCGTTCCCGCCCGCCGCCGTTCCGCAGTTCAGATCAGATACCACCGCCTGGAAGCCTTCGACGCGTGGAAGGTCGCTGCGAGCATCGCTTGAATGGCGAACACAATCGCCTTCATGCGACTCGCCACACTTAATGTGACAACACTGGCCAGTCAGGCCAATTGCGGATCGATCTCGACAAGTTGGCAATACCAGTTCAAGCATTGCTTTCTTGTACAATGAAGCAATTTTTCACTCAGGCTCTTCAAAGAAGCTCCAACAGTTGTCAAATGGTGGCTTATGAGTTTGATGGTACATACGACTCCTATCCATTCTTGAGAATATCGATTGCGCGGATTTCAGGCGACCTAGAAACTCTTGAACAACTCGCCCAGATCTCTCATCCGCAACACTTAGCTCAAGTAACAAAGCGTTAGTGTTGAGCATTAAATCTGTGCCACCTAACTCAAACCGATCCATACCGGGAAATCCTAGCTTCGTATTGGGTTGGGTATTTGGATAAATCTCATCGCTCTCCCTACCCTCCAAAGCACGTTCGGCCTCATATGCCTTTATCATATTCGCATAAAAGTACGCGCTACCCCCAATAACTTTTTGCGATTCGTTAATGCCGTGGTCCAAAAAGGTTTGAAAAGTCGATATCAACCATCGAGTCGGCAGAGTTCCCAACAAAATATCATACTCTTCTTCCCAAAGTCGCTGAAAAAGAAATGATGCATGTTCAGTATAAGCCGTGCTGCGCCGCAGATAACTTATTGTAAGGCCTAGCAATAGGCACGTTTCTGGAAAACCACTGAGTCGGTAGGATAGAATTGATTTCTGATTTTTCATGTCAGCACGCCCCCCCGATGGAAAAGCAGAGGGAGCGGCAATAATTTGCGTCCTCAAATTTCTTAAGTCAGAAAGTGGTTCCGGTAATAGTAGTTGCTGATCTTGCCAATGCACTCGACGGTTAACGCGTTGCCAAAGACTTTCTAGATCCTCAGGCAGCCAATCAGGTTTCTGTGGCCTTGACCCCCAACTCGATTTTGTTATTTCCGCGGGACTTAGAACCGGTCGAACAATTTCATTGATGATAAAGTTCTTTGCTCTTCTCTTTGCTTGATCGGTTGCAGAGGAGCCATTAATGGATTCGATAGATCGGATTCCACCTATTAATTCATTATTCTCAGTTCTGTGGACTGGGAATTTCGATCGATCAATATCTTCGTCGCCAGTAATTCCTTGAATTAAGGTTAATGCTGCGGATATGCCGTCTGATGTCAGGTGCGGCAGACGAAAAAATTTCGAAGGCAACTTCGTCTCCGATTTCTCTAGAATTTCATCCCAGAGATTTTCTGGTTTCAAAAACTTTCTAAATTGTTCATAGCTTGCGAATCGCTCAAGTCGCTCAGAGTTGAAGAGGTAAATTTCTTTTAGCCAGATTTCGGGGTTGCGCTCAAAAAAATAAAACGATAAGTCAAATGGATTAAGTAATTTTCTAATGATATTAATTCTGGCCCAGAGAGCAGGGTAAACACGTCGCCTATTTTCTTCACCTGGCCGCACTCCTGCTAAATCTACACAAGAAATAACCCAATCGCCTTTATGTTGACGAACGATGTCGGCTAATTGTTGAGAGCGGTCGACTATTACACTTCCGTCTTGGGATTCGACAACCTTCAGGATAAGATTTGATATGTCTTCGCTAGATATCCTCAATCCATATTTATTTAACAGCCAATCAGACTTTTGTAAGAGTGATTTCAGAACTGTGTCAGAATCAGTTTCATGCGGACCAATATGAATATGAATTCTCTGACTCATTATGATGGATACCTACCGCTTGAGCTTATGGAAAGATATTAAGTCATGAAAAAAGAAGGCGCAACAAAAAGGGCGCGCAGCATGAGTAGCTCGCATGATTGGGATCATCGGCTAGGTGTTCCATTGCGCATGATCATATAGACCCTCGCCGATCTGCGCTTTTCATGGCACGATCGATCCTGTGAGAGGTTCGGGACAGGGATGTGACATGCTGGCAATGGACCAACTCCGTCTTCAGTGAGGCAAAGAAGCTCTCCATTGGTGCGTTCTGCGCCTTCAAACGATCCCCCGGGTCGTTTGATCCGCTCGCGCGGACACACTTGAACTCGAGGAAGCCCCCCTTGCGGCTCATAGACTGGATCAGCCTGGCGCGGTGGATGATCTTGCGATAGTCTCCATTGTGATATTGCATGCCGTGGACGCCCTTCTGTTTGTCAAGCGGCGATTTGGGCCTGATTGATTTCCCGATAGCGGGCGCGGATCAGTCCAAAGGGGATTGCCAACTTGCAGACGCGCCCGAGGGTGTTTAGCCGGTCGCCATGAATGTACCAGCTGAGATGCCGCGCCTGAAGGGCTACCGTTTTCCCCGTGAAGTCGTCGCCTACGCCGTTTGGGCCTATCATCGGTTCGCGCTGAGCACGGCGGATATAGAGGATCTGCTCGCCGAGCGAGGCGTCATCGTCAGCCGGGAAGCCGTTCGGAAATGGGTGAACCGGTTTGGTCTGCATTTCGCGCATTGCATCAAGCGCGACCGGCCCGCAGGGTCAGATAAGTGGCACCTCGATGAGGTCGCCGTCCCGATCAACGGCATCAAGATGTGGTTATGGCGGGCCGTGGATGGTGAGGAGGACAAGAAATTGATCCGGGGGATCAATTTCCCGACGAACGCGATGTGCTCGACATTCTGGTGCAGCCAAGGCGAAACGCCAAGGCAGCCAGGCGGTTTCTGAAACAGTTGATCGCCCGGTTTGGCCAGCCTCGCGTGATCGTCACGGACAAATTGCGCAGCTATATCAAACCGATCCGCCAGCTGGCTCCAGACGCAGATCACCGGGCTCATAAGGGCCTGAATAATCGTATTGAAGGCTCGCACCGACCAACGCGGAAACGAGAAAAGCTCATGGGACGGTTCAAGTCGGTCAGGCAAGCGCAGCGCTTCCTCTCCGCCCATGACCAGATCAATGTGATATTCAGACCCCGCCGCTACCGACTTTCAGCCATCTCTTACCGCCACGCCAGATCAGATGCCTTCGATCTGTGGCGCAGCTACGCCCTCGAAATGACCGCGTCATCGGATCCGCGCAGGACTTTTACAATCGGTGCAGAACAAGTTGGCAATCCCCATCTGACTTCTATCTTAGAGGCGCGGTCACAGCTAACTTTGACACGTCCTCGCGCATGCCCGCCTGAAATCACCGAACAAACCAGACGGAACCCTGAAGAAGGTCAAAATTGTAGTCGCGGAGGTTTGGGTGATGATCGCACTCTATCAGCACATCGTATGGAATTGACAGGGTGCGACCATTTGGTCGGTAGTCTTAGTCAACAAAATGTAACTCTTCTACATACTGCGACGTGCCACCTGCATTGACTAGTTTTTCTTTGATAAGTATAGTGGACGGATTTGGCCGCCACCACTTTCTTCGTCGATAATAGTTTCAGAGAATTTAATGGGATCTCCAACCTATCCTGCAATATAACTGTTCATCATCTAACCGCCACAATACAGTCCAAAATACTTCACCGATCCTAGACAGAAGTGCTGAGCACAAAACTAAGATTGGACCTCAAAGTGACCCGCCGCATCAAGGTACGATTGCCCGCAAACGAAATGTGGTCTGAGAGCGAAATACTCTCCCACCAGATTTTCGGCACAAATATGCTATTCCATACCGATCGGTTAGGTGAAAATTCAACCTATCCTAGGAAAATCGAAGCGCTTGGAATAAAGAGCATACGATATCCGGGGGGAACAATCACCGAGCAGTATTTCGATCCGAGCGATCCTGACAATGACCGCGCGCAAAATTCAATGGACATAAAAGACGGACAAAACCCGATAAAGACGACCAAAATTACGCCATTATCAGAATATCTCGCATATATAAATTCAATAGGTGGTTACCCAACGTTGGTATTTCCAACTTACAGATACTATGACGGTTCCAATAATGGGCTTAACGCCACTGCTAAGGCCGAAATAAGTAGCTTTTTCGAAAAGTTGTTTTCCGGCGAGTACGGAGAGTTCGAAACGTTAAACATCGAAATTGGCAATGAGTGGCATCAAGATAGATTTAATTGGAGCGTCGATCAGTTTGGTCTCATCCAATCGGCGATAGCCGAAATCATAAGCAGCGCTGCAGATCAAACGTCAATCAGAGAAAGTGTAAAAATATTCGCGCAAGGAGGAAGGAGCGAATATCAAAACTCAATTTTATCTCAATTCTTTAAAGGCGACAAGAGTCGATATCTTGATGGCGTCGTAACGCATATCTACGGGGCAAATGAGACGGGAAACCCTCTTGAAATAGGAGGTCAAGTCAACAAGCGAATCGAGCATATGGAATCCATATGGAAAAATACTCTCGGGAAAAATGTCCTTACAGCCATCACTGAATGGAATGTAGGTGAAGATGGTGAGGAGAATACTTCAATAAATGGAATAATGCGTTCGGCACCTCTACTGCGAATGTTTTGCGAAATGATTGAATCGGGCGCGGACTTAGTACATCTCTGGACACTCCAAACCAACAGCCCGGCCGGCTTAAGTGACAAAGAAGGTCGTGCAGGAGATATTTCACCTACCGGATATTTATTTGATATGTTGTTAAATGAGACAATGGGCCTAAATCTAATAGACAGCGATAACAGTTTTAAAATTCATGATGCCAATGGAGACCCAGTCGGTTATAATTTTAATTTTCATGGAACAGCGAGATCCAGTTTATTTTTCTCATCCGGGACACCATCAGCTTTGAACTTACATATTGATGCCTCCTATTTTTTGGAAGATGCTGCGAGCGTTTATATTAAGATTTTGGGTGCAGCGCCCGGCACGACCGGCGTCGAGTATAATGCAAATGCATCTTTTCGGTTCATTACTGCAGACGAGTTGTCTGACATAATTGGTCGTGACGGCACTATTAATCTTTACCTTCACGGTTACGAAACTGCCGTAATTGGTGTGGTCTATGATGGTGGTGTTGTCCTTGACGGTGATTGGCAGAATAGCATTAGCGACACATTATACGGTGGAGCTTCCTCGGATACAATTCTAGGAAACCTCGGTGGTGATTGGATCTCTGGTAAAGCTGGGAACGATTACTTAGGAGGTGGAGAGGGTGAAGATAGCATCATCGGTGGAGTTGGGCGAGATACCATACTTGGCGGCGAAGGCCATGATACCTTGGAGGGTGGAACTGGGGATGATGATATTTCGGGCGGAGAGGGACGGGATAATATTTTTGGGGGAGATGGTAGGGATACTTTATCTGGAGGTGAAGGAGACGACAGAATACATGGCGGTAGCGGCAATGACCTGATTCTTTTCGATACTAAGGGGAATTTTAACGAACTGGGAAAAGACCTCGATATTATCGACGGAGGAGATGGCGTAGATACACTTTCCTTTGAAAAGGTGGGTAGAGGCGTCGCCATTTCAACAGAAGAGCGTTCAGTGGAAATTGGTCTGAACAAAGTAGTGTTCGATGATATTCTCGATTTTTTTGGCAGTGCATATCCTGATCATTTTTTGATTTCGGGGGTGCTTCAGGATTTCTATGGCAACGATGGAAATGATACTTTCACGATATTATCTGGTACGCAGAACAAGCTTGTTGGTGGGTCCGGCAATGATCGCTTCATTGCTTTTAATGGATCTTCCAACGGCCTCTTTGGAGGTCCGGGAGATGATGAATTTCTATTCTTTGGCGGCCGAGCCCATTACGTTTATTTTGGTGTCGGCGATGGATTTGACACGATTAAGGGCTTCGATCCAGTGTCAGATCGCATTGTTTTCAGGGAGGACGTCGATGAAGACGGTGTGAGAATGGAAACTGCTAATGATGGAACCTATCTAACTGTGGAAGATGGCGATAGCATTTTTTTTCATGATATGCTTTTGAATATCGATGACGTTACACTGCTCTTTCTTTAGGCAGTCAGTTCGGACATCTGGCGGACCGGGTTCAAGATCAATATGTCCGGCTATGATCTTCAGATCTTGCAGACGTATTCGTACGATGTGAGCTTGTTGGGTATGTTGAGCCGACGCGCGAAATTGTATACTGCTATGTACTCCGTAAGGTGCGTTCGCAACTGACTATGGCTGTGGTACTCAAGGTTTTTACATCGGCTTTCTTGGTCCTTTGATCTTTCACCTAATGGACACGAACCATTGGCTTCAGCCGGTCCGCTTCAGTGGCTTTTGCTGATGACCTTCTCTCCCGAATTTTGAAGCCCCCCGGAGGGCATAGGCTTCAAAATTCGGGAGAGAAGGTCATGCGCTACTCGTCTTCCGCGCACACGCGATTTTACCACAGGTTCCACGTCGTGTGGTGCACGAAATATCGTTACAAGGTCTTACAAGGTCCGATGCGCGAGCGCGTCTGGGACATCATCCGTCAGAGCTGTGATGAGATGGGGGTCCATATCGTCCGGGGCGCCCTGGCGCGCGACCACGTCCACATGTTCCTGTCGATCCCGCCAAAGCTGTCGCTGTCGCAGGTCATGCAGCGGATCAAGGGCCGCTCGTCGCGCCGCATCCAAATGGAGTTTCCGGAGGTGCTCAAACGGTACTGGGGCAGGCGATTTTGGGCCCGAGGATACTTCTCGACAACGTCCGGAAAAGTGACCGACCATATCATACTTCAGTATCTGGAGTTGCACTCCAAACGCGATGCTACCGGGTCCAGCCGGTGGAGGTTAACTTCCGCTGAGAAGTGACCCGGTAATTTCGTCGAAAACTGATCCACCCTTGTTTATGTCTCAGTGGGGATTTGTTGCACAAAACATCCGAGGGATTCACTGTCTGACTCCGGGATGATAGCTGAAGGTCATGATTGGTTGGGCCCCGACGAAATATAAGACCAAGAACTGGCCTTCGTATAATTGGCCATTGATGCGCCATTGGTTCGAGCACAATGGCCGACGCGTTGACGTGGCGCGGATCGCCGTCGATATGGTTTGATCCCGACATGGTCTGGGTCCCGCCGCCGAGTTGCAAGCGCGGTCGGCAACAGAGTTACAGCGATGCTGCGATTCAGGCGCGCTTGACCCTGAAGGTTCTGTTTGGCTTGCCTCTGCGCCAGACGACGGCCTTTGTCGAAAGCCTTTTGCGGCTGGCCGGGCTGAATTGGGCGGCGCCCGGTTACAGCACCCTGTGCCGCCGCGAGAAGACGCTGAACGTGAAGCTGCCCTTTCGCGGCGGAACGGATCCGCTGAACCTTCTAATCAATCGCACAGGCATTAAATCTGAGGGCGAAGGCGAATTGGGGCTCCGCCCGTTCGGGGCGGAAACGATCCCCCGGATCGTTTCCCGAATGCGCCTCACCCCGATAGCATGGCGGCCCGAAGGGCCGGGTTTGGCGCAAGATACACATCGGTCTTGATGAACAACCGCTTGAGGTTCGGGCCGTCAAGCTCACGACCAGCAATGTCGGTGACGCACCAATGCTGCCGGAATTGCTTGACCAAATTCCACTCGACCAGGACATCGGATCAGGCACTGCCGATGGTGCCTGTGACACCCGCAAATGCCACGATGCCTTTGCCGCGCGCGGTGCTCTTGCCGTCATACCGCCGTGAAAAAATGCCAAGCCGTGGAAACCCACGAGCGCAAGGTCTATCGCCCGCAACGATGCGCTCAACGCCTCGCGCTATCTCGGGCGAACCATTTGGCAACGCTGGAGTAAATACCACCGCCGAAGCCGTGTCGGGGCCAAGATGAATTGCATCACGTGTCTTGGCCAATCCCTGATGGCAAGAGACTTTGATCGGCAGGTCGCCGAAATCCAGATCCGCGTCGCCGTGCTCAATCGCTCCACCGCTCTTGGCAGACCCGTCACTGTGCTCGTAGGATCAGTCCGTCCGGGGAAAGAGGAACTGCATTCAGCCCCAGATTTGTGCAACAAGGCCATTTGGGAGAGCCTACCGGGTTACTTCTCAGCGGAAATCAACACCCCTGAGACCGACAGCTCGACAATGTCAACCCTGTGAAGCAAAGCCTGAAATTTTTGGGTGGGTATTAATTTCATCTAAACGGTTTTCAGTCATATTTTCTTTGAGATGGCGCAAGAAAGATCCGTTTGGTGGGTTAATGGTAAAAATTTATCATGTCGAAATAAACGGATTACCATTTGTCATAATCCGAGAAGATTTGGAAGTTTCGGGCGAATTCCTGATCACAATAACTGACGAATCATTTTCTAGATCTCCTATTCACTCCAAAATAAACGGTGCTCAAGGTCTAATTGACTTAATGAGTTTATTTTCGGGCATCTTAATATCCCGTTCGAACTTTCCAGAACTTTCCAAAATTCTCACAGAGAACACCGAAACAAATGGCTTTGATGATGTGACCGCCCCCCACCGGTATCAATGTGCCAAGGTGGGTCCGCAACGATCCACATAGGATAGTGGTCATATCGAGCGTGTCGCATAGATCAAACTCGGGGTGTTTGTTCCTTTTCCCAGTCTGATCAGATGACTATCGCATTGTCCACGTGGCCGAGGTCGATCATGCGATTGAGGGTTTTGACGACGATCAGAAATTTGGTTGCGTGGCTTTCCATGTTTCTGTCACGTGGCTTTGGCCCAATCATCTGCCTGTAGCGATCGATCTGTGCTGCAACACGCGATCTCTGACCGTAAACGCTCACCTTGTGCCTGGCGATGCGACTGTGGTCGGCGATCATCTGCATATAAGCATTGGGGAGCGCGCAACCGCCCTGGACGGCGTTGCCGTCAAATCCCGAAGGGTAATACAGCTGTCTCCCGAACAACTCCGATTTAAGTTTTCGCCAGTCTTTTATCGCCTGGAAGGGTGACCCGCTGCGCAATTCTGGCCGGGCCAGCTGTTTGATCTTCGTCCCTGTCTCTGGACAGTGGGGTACTTTACCCCTGTCCATGAGAGGAGCACGAGATGGGACGACATCGACGGAAATACACGGATGAGTTCAAGGGTGAGATGCGCTGTGCGCCGTTGGTGCGAGCACCTCATCGAACGCGGTAGAGCAATTTTACGAGCCGGGTGCTACGCAGGGCAGAGTGGCGAAAGAGTTGGGGATCACCGGCACGCAGCTGAAGACCTGGCGGCTGGAGATCGAGGCGTTCGGCTCGATGGAGGCCAAACGTCGCCAGAAGGCGGACGCCGCCGAGTTGGAGCGGCTGCGAAAAGAGAGCAAGCGGCTGGCAGAGCAGAACGAAATTCTTCAGAAGGGTGAGCAGGCGAACGCCACCGGTCCGGGTGCGCCTGCGAACGCTGTTTTCGCCTCTCGGGCGGTGAAGTGAGGGCATGAGCGCCACTGGTCCGAGCGACTGCCCGAACGATGAACAAGCGCGCTTTCATCACGGACCGCAACGCTCAGTTCGACTGACCGTGGCCCCAGTGGGGCCGCGTAAGCGGGAGAACGCGGTTTCGACACTTTGCCGGCTGGTCCGCCTGTCGCGCAGCTGGCTCTATGGATATCACGCCGGCCAGGCGGCGAGCGATGACCGCCGCGAGCGGCGATCTGCATGGGACGACGTGCTTCTGGCAAAAATTATGCGGGTCTTCAAAGCCAGCAAACACCGCCACGGGTCCAGGCGTATCCACCGGGATCTGTGCGCTGACGGGGAGTGCGTCCCGGAGCGGCGCGTGGCCATAATAATGCGGGAAAACGAGATCACAGCCTGCCTGAGAAAGCCGCGCAAGCCGATGACCACGAACAACAATCATAAGCTGACACCATCACCGAACCTGCTTGGGCGGTCCTTTCATTGCACCATCCCGAACACCGTTTGGCTGGCCAATATCACTTACGTAAGTACCGATGAGGGTTGGCTCTACCTCGCGGCCGTTAAGGATACGGCCACGCCCGAAATCGCCGGCTGGGCCATGGCCAATCACCAGCGCGCTGAACTGTGCTGCGACGCGCTCCGAATGGCTCTGGATCGGCGCGGCCCGGTCCCGGGCCTAATCCTGCATTCGGACAGCAAGTGTGTTTGTGCCAGTCTGGCGCGGGCGGCCTGACCCTCACAGCGATGGATCGTTATCGTCAGTGGTACTGCAAGGCATCCGGTGTGGTTTGACCCACATTCTGATCGACGCAAACGTGTCTTTCCCCGTACCTGTCGGCCGCCCGGATTGTCTTGCAGGGAGGGTTTCCTCATGCTGCTCCTGTGACCCGAGAAGGGCCTGACGCTTGTCACGTTGCTGTCTTGTCCTGGTGCTTGCTGCCGGAGGCCCGGATTCAGCAGGAAGCAGGACACATGATGGATAAGACATATCAAACCCGGCAAATCGTTGGCGGTGTAGATACCCACAAGGATCTGCAGGTCGCGGCTGTTGTCGATGATCAGGATCACGTTCTGGCAAGCGAGAGTTTCGCAACAACACTGCGGGGGTACCGGCTGATGTTGGAATGGATGCGCTCTTTCGGAGACCTTCAGCGCGTGGGTGTTGAAGCAACCGGAACCTACGGAGCTGGCGTCTTGCGGTATTTCCAAAAGGCCGGCGTGCAGGTGCTCGAGGTTACAGGGCCGGATAAACACGATCGCCGGGTCCGGGGCAAATCTGATACGCTTGATGCAGAGGCTGCCGCGCACGCCGCCTTCGCGCGAAGACGAACCGTGACCCCCAAGACGCGCGATGGAATGATCGAGGCATTACGGGTGCTTAAGGCGGTTCGGAAGACGGCGGTTCAGGCCCGCCGGATAGCGCTGCAGATGATCGGAAATACCATCATCTCAGCACCCGACGCCCTGCGCGACAGCGTGCGGCACCTGACCCTAATGAAACAGATCCGGACCCTTGCGGCTTGGGGACCGGACGTGACCGCATACCGGGAGATGGAGACCGCTTACCGGATCGCCCTGAAATCTCTGGCGCGACGTTACCTCGAACTTCATGATGAAATCTCCGATATTGATGCGATGATTACACGCATCGTTGATGATCTGGCGCCGGAACTCGTGCCACAGGAGGCGATCGGCACCCATTCTGCGGCTCAATTGTTGATCACAGCGGGCGCCAACCCCGAGCGCCTGAAGTCCGAGGCAAGCTTTGCAGCCCTTTGCGGCGTCAGCCCAATCCCGGTGTCCAGCGGAAAAACGGACCGCCGTCGCCTGAACCGCGGCGGCGACCGGGCCGCCAACAGCGCGTTGCACATCATTGCGATTGGCCGTCTGCGATGCGACGAGGGAACGCAGAAATATGTCGCACGGCGCATCGCAGACGGCCTCTCAAAACGCGAGGCCATTCGGTGCGTGAAACGCTACATTGCCCGAGAAGTCTTTGGACGGGATTGCCAACTTGTTCTGCACCGATTGTAAAAGTCCTGCGCGGATCCGATCACGCGGTCATTTCGAGGGCGTAGCTGCGCCACAGATCGAAGGCATCTGATCTGGCGTGGCGGTAAGAGATGGCTGAAAGTCGGTAGCGGCGGGGTCTGAATATCACATTGATCTGGTCATGGGCGGAGAGGAAGCGCTGCGCTTGCCTGACCGACTTGAACCGTCCCATGAGCTTTTCTCGTTTCCGCGTTGGTCGGTGCGAGCCTTCAATACGATTATTCAGGCCCTTATGAGCCCGGTGATCTGCGTCCGGAGCCAGCTGGCGGATCGGTGTGATGTAGCTGCGCAATTTGTCCGTGACGATAACACGGGGCTGGCCAAACCGGGCGATCAACTGTTTCAGAAACCGCCTGGCAGCCTTGGCGTCTCGCCTTGGTTGCACCAGAATGTCGAGCACATCGCGTTCGTCGGGAAATTGATCCCCCGGATCAATTTCTTGTCCTCCTCACCATCCACGGCCCGCCATAACCACATCTTGATACCGTTGATCGGAACGGCGACTTCATCGAGGTGCC
>NZ_VFSV01000054.1 GCF_007004065.1 Palleronia caenipelagi
AGGAGAGGAGAGGAGAGGAGAGGAGAGGAGAGGAGAGGATGCACTGCGTCAAACGACTCGGCAAGGGCCTCATGCCGAGGGACTTTGATCGGCAGGTCGCCGAGCGACGGGTCCGGATCGCGGGGCTCAACCGCTACACCGCTCTTCGCATACCCGTCACAGAGCCCGTCGTATAAACCCGTCCGGGGAAAGGGGAAGCTCGCTCAAACCCCGATTTGGGCAACAAAGCCCCGCATAGGCCGAGGCCTGCAGCCCGACCATCGTCTGCGTCCGGAGCACGGCAGAATATAGTATGATCTTCTGCAATCCCGAATTTTGCAAATGCTTCGTGGAGCCTTTTTAGCGATTTTAATAATCGTCGTCGTAAGTGATATTGAATGCAACATCGATCATGCTCAAAGCTCTCTATGGGAGAGTTCCAGCCTCATCCTCGGTTTCGAGTTTCGCAAATATACAATCGCCTAATAAAAACCACCGCCGGAGCGGTGGTTCTTCTGCTTTGGCACAATCCGTTGTTCAGCGCAGGATTGATTTGCCTGCATAGACGGCGGTCTCGCCCAGCATTTCCTCGATGCGGATCAGCTGGTTGTACTTCGCCAGACGGTCCGAGCGCGAGAGGGAGCCCGTTTTGATCTGGCCGCAATTCGTCGCCACGGCGAGGTCGGCGATGGTCGCATCTTCGGTCTCGCCCGAGCGGTGCGACATCACGTTAGTGTATCGGGCGCGGTGGGCCATATCGACCGCTTTCAGGGTCTCGGACAGGGTGCCGATCTGGTTGACCTTGACCAGCATCGAGTTGGCGCAGCCTTTGGCGATGCCGTCGGCCAGACGCTCGGGATTGGTGACGAAGAGATCGTCGCCCACGAGCTGGACCTTGTCACCCAGGCGCTCGGTCAGGAGCTTCCAGCCCTCCCAATCATCCTCGGCGCAACCGTCTTCGATGGACAGGATCGGGTAATCGGCCACCAGCTTTTCGAGGTAGTCGACATTCTCTTCGGAGGTGAGGGAGGCACCTTCACCCTTCATCTCGTACTTGCCGTCCACGTAGTATTCGGTGGAGGCGCAATCGAGAGCCAGCATGATGTCGTCGCCGGGTTTGTAGCCCGCTTTCTCGATGGACTTCATGATGAAATCGAGCGCTTCACGGGTGGAGCCGATATTGGGCGCAAAGCCGCCCTCGTCGCCGATCCCCGTTGCCAGACCAGCAGCGGAGAGCTCCTTTTTCAGGGTGTGGAACACCTCGGCGCCCATGCGCACAGCGTCGCGGATATTCTCCGCCGAGACCGGCATGATCATGAATTCCTGAATGTCGATCGGGTTGTCCGCGTGCTCTCCGCCATTGATGATGTTCATCATCGGCACGGGCAAAGTGCGCGCGGCGGTTCCGCCCACATAGCGGAACAGCGGCTGAGCGGTGAATTCGGCAGCGGCCTTGGCCACGGCCAGCGACACGCCGAGGATGGCATTGGCGCCAAGGCGCGCCTTGTTGCCGGTTCCGTCCAGCTCAATCATCGCCGCATCGATGGCCTCCTGCTCAGTGGCGTCCATGCCGATCAGCAGGTCGGCGATTTCGCCATTGACGGCGGCCACGGCCTCGGTGACGCCTTTGCCCAGATAGCGGGATTTGTCACCGTCGCGGCGCTCATGGGCTTCGTGGGCGCCGGTCGAGGCACCCGATGGCACGGCCGCGCGGCCCATGGAGCCGTCTTCCAGAATAATGTCGACCTCGACGGTAGGATTGCCCCGGCTGTCGAGGATTTCCCGGCCAGTCACGTCAATGATGATGCTCATGCGAGTCTCCAGATGGTTTCGCTAACAGGTTGCGCAGTCTCTACGACGCACGGCGGCGTCTGGAAAGAGCCCGTTCTCGGGCGAGGGCATAAAGGCCACTGCCCACAAGGATTGTGGCGCCGACCAGTGTCAGCGCATCTGGCCGTTCACCCAAGAGGAGAACGCCGAGGATCAAAGCAAAAATCAGCCGCGCGTAGCGGAAGGGGATCACCGCAGAGACCTCCGTCAGGCGCGTGGATGTGGTCACCGCCACATACGCGCCGACACCGATGGCGATAGCCGCAGCCATCGCGCTCCACGCCTGCAGGTCGCCCGCAGGCATCCCGGAATTCAATAGCATCACCGGCACAGCAAAGACCGCCGTCGTGGCATAGGCCCAGCCTGAGACTGCCGTCGAGCCGATATGCACGGGGATGCGGCGCGAGACCAGATCGCGCACCGACAGACCCAGCACGCCGATCACGGTCAGAAGGGCCGCCGGACGAAATCCTTCGAGACCGGGCCGCAGAATGATCAGCACCCCGATCAGGCCGATCAGCACCGCCGTCCAGCGTCTTGGCCCCACGGGTTCTCCGAGCCAGAGCGCCGCCCCTGCCGTGACCACAAGCGGCGCGGATTGCAGCAGGGCGGAGCTGAGCGACAAGGGAATCAGGGTGAGCCCGGTGACAAAGAAAAGGGCTGCGATCCCTTCCGATGCGCTGCGGATCATCACGTAGCGGTCGAGCGCATCACGGGACCACATGCGCTGGCCCTTCATGCGGCACAGGATCGTAAAGACCAGTGTGCCGCCGGTGCCAAGGATCACAAGTATCTGGCTGGCCGAGAAGCTCTCAGCCGCGGTTTTGATAAAGTAATCTTCGAGGGCAAAACCAGCCATGCCCAGAACCATCAGGAGAATGGCGCGCTGTGTAGCGTCACGCATGGGCGAAGTCCAATCCGTTGGGTGCTACTGTCCATGGGCCAAGTCGCACCGGCGCGCAATGGCTCATCTAACGGCGTGTCTTGCGGCGCCCGTAGAGCTCCAGCTTGTGCCCGTGCAGCTCATAGCCCAGCCGTGCGGCAATGCGCTCCTGCAGCGCTTCGATGTCCGGGTCAACAAACTCGATCACCCGGCCTGTCTCCAGATCAATAAGATGGTCATGGTGCCCCCGCTCGGCGTCTTCGTAGCGGGCGCGTCCCCCGTCAAAATCCCGCTTTTCGAGGATGCCTTCCTCCTCAAAGGCTTTCAACGTCCGGTAGATGGTCGCCAGTGACAGCGTGAAGCCGCGGACTGCGGCGCGCTGGCGGATGGTTTCGGCGTCGGGATGGTCCGTTGAGGCTTCGAGCACAGCCGCAATCTCGCGCCGGGGAGCGGTCAGGCGCAGGCCCGCCTGTCTGCATCTGTCAAGAATGCCATTTGCCATGGCTCTGGCCTATCCCAAGCCGATCCGCTGTGCCAGATGGATGCGTCAGACGGTGATCTGACCAGTCAGTACGCGCACGGCGCCGCCCGAGATCCGGACTTCGCCAGGCCGGGCTTCGACACGGATCCGCGACGGGCGGCCCATCTCGACGCCTTGGGTGATATCGAGGCTGACCGGTCCGTTCTCGATCTGCGCCAGATAGAGTCCGAGCGCCGCTGCCGCGCTGCCTGTCGCCGGATCTTCGGGAATGTCGTCCAGCGGAGCGAACATGCGTGCCTGAACGCTGTTGCCGTCCCGCACGTAGGCGTAGACGGCGAAATCCAGCGGCAGTTCGTGGGTCGCTTGCGCCTTGCGAAACGCGTAAATCTGCGGTGCGGCCTGTGCCAGCCGTTCGCGGTCCTGCAGCTCGACCAAAGCAAAGGGCAGGCCGGCGGAGGCGATGATCGGGCCATGACTGCGCATGTTGATCGCCATCCGGCGAAGCCCCAGACACTCGGCGATCAGCGTGGTCTCCGGGTGGCCGAAAAGCTCGATCTGAGTCTCCCGCGTTACCGTGGCCTCGCCGTCCCGGACCGTCACCGGCACAGTCCCGATCCCCAGCTCGAACCTCAGTTCGCAGTCTGTCCCCTGCGCAAGCGCGATTGCGGTCCCGATCACCGGATGTCCGGCAAACGGAATCTCCTGCGTGGGCGTAAAGATCCTGAGCCTGTGGGTGCCGTCGCGCGTCTCGGGCGGATATACGAACACCGTCTCGGAGAATCCAAACTCTCGCGCGATGGGCAGCATCCGGTCTTCGGGGACAGCTATGGCATCGGGCAGAACCCCAAGCGGGTTTCCTGCGTAACGGTCGGCGGTAAAGACGTCGTAGACGAGGAATTCCGGCATGGATCTGGCCTCTCGCTTGCGCCCCCCCACCAAGGGAGGGCGCGGTGGGGATCAAATCGTGTAGAGCGGCGGCTTGCCCTGCGCTTCGTGGATCTGGTTTACCACCTGCTGCTCGATGCCCATGGCGCGGGCCAGCCGGTCAAGGAACTCGGCCTCGGCGCGATTGTCGGGCTCGATGGCCAGAACTGCGGTAGTGTAGACTTCGATCTCGTGGCCGTCCGGCGTATCGCGCGCCAGTGCTTCGGGATCCACGGGGGCGGTCATCTGCTCCTGCAGGAAGGCGATTTCCTGCGGATCTGCGTCGTTCAGGACTTCCATCAGCCCAGCGCGCTCGGCCTCGTCGATCTCGCCATCGGCACGGGCAGCCTGCACCATGGCGCGGATCATCAGGCCGGAGACCTGCTCTTCTTCGGGAGTATCTTCGGGCGTGTCGCGGGTGCTGTCCAAAAGCCCCTTCATCTGACCCGCTGCCGCGGTACCACCGGCCAGCCCCGCCAGACCGCCCAGCATTCCGCCAAGCCCGCCACCGCGCGCCATGCCGCCGGAGCGATCATCGACCCCGAGCTTTTCCAGCATCCCGCCAAAGCCACCACTGCTACCGCCGCCCCCTTGGGTCAACTTACGCTTCAGGCCGTCGATCCCGCCGGCCTTATTGAGGGCCTGCATGCCCTTGGCCGCCGCGACCGCCAGTGCCATTTTCATCGCCATGTTCTTCAGAGACATTCGCTATACTCCCAGTTGCTTCGCATCAGAAGTGGCGTCCTTTGCCCCCGGTGACAAGAGCGGGGTTGCCGAGAGCGGGGCTTTGCCGATGTCAGACGGCGATCGTGGGCTTCGGGCGCACGGTCTCCCAGGCGTCATATTGCGACAAGAATATCTGTCCCGTGAGATGGCTGATCAGGTGGGTGGCGCGGAGCTTGTCCATCACCGGCCCCTTTACCTCCGAGAGATGCAGCTTCACCCCCATGTCGCGCAGCCGGTCGTTCAGATCCTCCAGCGCTTCCAGCGCGGAAAAGTCCACGGCGTTCACGGCGGAGAACATGAGGATCACGTGGCGAATGGCGCAGCCGTCTGTGACCCGAGACAGGATCAGATCCTCCAGCACGCGGGCATTGACGAAATACAGGCTTTCATCGACCCGCAGGCTCAGGACGCTGGGATGAGTCTCCACATCGTGGCGGTTGATGTTGCGGAAATGCTGGGTGCCGGGGACCTGCCCCACCTCGGCCACATGGGGGCGGGAGGTCTTGTAGAGGTGCAGCATCACCGAAACGATGACCCCCGAGGCCACGCCGACCTCGACCCCCATCGTCAGGGTCAAGAGGATCGTGGCCATGACGGCGATGAAATCGGCCTTGGAGTAGCGCCAGGTTTTGCCAAGCATGGAAAAATCCACGAGGCTCAGGACCGCGACGATAATCGTGGCCGCGAGGGTTGCGGCGGGCAGGTAATAGATTAGCGGTGTCAGGGCGACGGCGGCGATGGCAAGACCGATGGCCGTGAAAGCACCCGCAGCCGGGGTTTCGGCGCCTGCGTCGAAATTTACCACCGAGCGGGCAAAGCCCCCGGTCACCGGATAGCCGCCTGTAAAGGCCGCGCCGAGATTGGCTGCGCCGAGGCCTATCAGCTCCTGATCCGGGTCGATGCGCTGGCGTTTCTTCGCAGCAAGGGTCTGGGCCACGGAGATGGATTCCACGAAACCGATGATCGACAGGAGGATCGCGGGCAACAGCAGGCTTTTGACCAGAGACGGATCGAGACCGGGCATGGTCAGGGGCGGCAGGCTCTGCGGGACAGCGCCGACAATCTTGACCCCGTGGTCGCTGAGCCCGGTCATCCAGACGAGGACCGTGGTGACAAAGACCGCCGCGACCGGCCCGGCCTTGGTCAGGACATCCGCAAGCTTGGGCGTCAGACCCTTGGACAAAAGGAACGGCTTCATCCCCTTGCGCACCCAGAACAGAAACGCGGTGGCTGCGACGCCGATCAGCAGGGTCCAGATGTTGATCTGGCCCAGATGCGAGAGGAGCGACCCCAGCATCTCCGGCAAGGTATGGCCATGGGCGGAGACGCCGAGAATGTGCTTGAGCTGGCTGGTAGCGATCAGAATGCCCGAAGCGGTGATGAAACCGGCGATGACCGGGTGGCTGAGGAAATTCGCCAGAAATCCGAGGCGGAGGATGCCGAGGATCACCAGAAAGCCCCCCGACAGAAAGGCCAGCGTCAGAGCGGCGACGGCGTAACCTGCAGTGCCCTGCTCGGCGACCTGCCCCACGGCGGACGCGGTAAGCAGTGAGACAACAGCCACCGGCCCTACTGCCAGTGCGCGGCTGGTGCCAAAGACCGCATAGAGGAGGATCGGCGCGATGGAAGCATAAATCCCTGCCTCAGGTGGCAGCCCCGCCAGCATGGCATAGGCCAGTGATTGCGGGATCAGCATGATGGTCACGATCACCGCCGCGATCATGTCGTTGGAGAAACTCTCCCTTGTGTAGCTGCGCCCCCATTGGAGGATCGGCATATAGTGGCGGAGGCGTTGGATCATGGCGTTTGTCTGCTCTCTTTCTGTCACCCGATGGTGCTTGTGCCCTCGGGCAGGGTCTCGCAGGATCGGACCAAATCAGATCCTTTACGTTCGCGCAGTCGTATCGGCCATGCCATGCTCCCGGTCATTGGCGTCATTCGAGTGCGCAGGTAGATGGGCCGAATTTGATGGTCAGTTTTATGGCCAGAACCGACCCAGACCGTTTGTTTGTTTCCGCTGCAAATCCAGGCTAGGCCTCAAGCTTCCGGCTAAGATCAGACCCTGGATTCTGACGATACTTGCGCTTGGAAAGGGGCCCCGATCACGCGGGTCGTCGCGCTGTGTCTAAGGCCTCTGCTTACGCGCCTGTAGCCGACCAGAGGGCGGCTGAGCGGGCGCCGCTCCGGCAATATGCAAGAACCGGCCCCGGAACCTCACGCATCGCTTCGTTAAAGGTCATCACGGCCCCGTCCATCGCCGCGCCCGACACCACGGGGATGTAACGGGCCGCGAGTCCCGCCGCCTTTGCGACAACCTCGATCTCCGCAAACGTCGGCTGACCGGGTTCCTCACCATCGGGGCGGTTGCAGATAACGGCTCTGAACCCTGCCTCTCGGATCGCAGGGATGTTGGCCGTTGTAATCTGACCAGCGACGCTCAACCCGTCAGAAAGCCGTCTGATATCCATCGTAAAAATTCCTACTTCCGTCCAAAATCCGAAGTCGTGAGGCGATCGTCGCCGTCGCGGTCCACGAGTTCCAGAAACGCGTCAGAGGCATCGACGAATTCTTCTTCGGTAACCCGGCCGTCGCCGTCGCGATCATTGAAATCCCGCAGGAAACCCTTCTGCGCGCGCCCCATGCCGCCACCTTGGCCACCAGCATTGGCCGCCATGTCTTCCTTACGCGTAGAATCGAACAGGTCGTATTCCCCGCTGTCCAGTGCGCCGTCTTCGTTCTGATCGAACATGAAGAACACGTCGCTGCGTTTTGCGCGGACCTCTTCGAGGCTCACCGCGCCGTCGCCATCGGCATCCCAGTTTTCAAGGAAATGCTGCCCCGGCATGCGCTCGCCCTGAGACAGGGCCGGGACCGCAGGGATAAGCGCGATTAAGCCAGCAAGAAATAATTTGTGCATTGGTCTACTTTCAATTGAGAAGTGATGACCCTGATCAGCCGAGCCCGTTTACCGGGACTTTCAGCATCTGCCGTCCGTCCTTGTCCGTGGGGATCTCGCCCGCGCGCATGTTCACTTGGAGGGACGGGATGATTAATTTCGGCATGTCGAGCGTGGCATCCCGCTCAGTGCGGAACTTCACGAAGTCTTCCTTCGACTTGCCCTGACCCACGTGGATATTGTGCGCCTTTTCATCGCCCACGGTGGTTTCCCACTCGATATCGCGGCCATTAGGCCCGTAGTCGTGGCACATGAACAGCCGCATCTCGTCCGGCAAGGCCAGCACCTTCTGGATCGAATCGTAGAGCGTTGCCGCGTCGCCGCCAGGGAAATCCGCCCGGGCCGAGCCGCCATCGGGCATGAACAGCGTGTCACCTACAAAGGTTGCGTTGCCCATCACGTGGGCCATACAGGCCGGGGTGTGGCCGGGCGTGTAGATCGCGAGGCACTCCATCTCGCCGACCTTGTAAGTATCGCCGTCCTGGAACAGCGCGTCGAATTGGCTGCCATCACGCTGAAACTCAGTACCTTCGTTGAACACCTTGCCAAAGGTCTCCTGCACCACGGTGATCTGGTCGCCGATGCCGATCTTGCCGCCCAGTTGCTGCTGGATATAGGGCGCGGCGGAGAGGTGGTCGGCATGGACATGTGTCTCGATGATCCATTCGAGGGTCAGTCCGCGCTCCTTCACCCGCGCGATCATGGCGTCGGCGTGGTCAAAGGTGATCCGCCCGGCGGCGTAGTCGATGTCCATGACGCTGTCGACGATGGCACAGGCGTCGGAGGCCGGATCCTTGACGATATAGCTGATCGTGTTCGTCGCCTCATCGAAGAACGCCTCGACCTCGGGCGTGATATCCATGTTGACCGGGTAGGTGTTAGTCATGCTCTGATCCCTCTTATTGCGGTGGCCATGTGGCTGCCGCGCATCTTGTCTGATCTCGTCGTACCGACCGGTGTACCAGCCGTCTGTGACCATATCACAAAGAGGGGATTTTTCTGCGGCCCTATCCTTTCGAATATGAAATGTCCGCCGCGTGGCTCAGGCCGAAGCGATGCGCCGCAAGGTGTCCGCGTCGGTGATCTCTACCGAGCCACGCCCGACGCTGAGCAGATCCCGCCGGGCAAATTCCGCCAGCTGGCGCGAGACGACCTCGCGGGCGGTGCCGAGCTCAGTGGCCAGTTGCTGGTGGGTGATTTTCAGCGGGCCGCGGCTGGGAGCCAGCTCCAGCAGGCGCTGGGCCAGACGCATGTCGATCTTGCCAAAGGCGACCTCGTCGATGACCCGGAACAGATCGGTGATCCGACGGGCATAGGCGGCAAAAACAAAGTCCCGGAACTGGGTCGACTCGGCGGTCAGCCGGTCGAAGGTCGCGCGAGGGATCGCGGCGGCGCGGATATCCGTTTCGGCCCGGCCTTCGGCGGCATAGGCCTCGTGGGCCAACAGGCAGGCGGTGGTCAACACGCAGCTTTGCCCAGCCTCAACCCGGTAAAGGACGATCTCGCGTCCCGATTGTGAGGTCTGGGACACCCGCACGGTTCCGTCGAGCAACAGCAGGAGGTTATCAGGCACTGCCCCGGGGCCGAAGACTTCGGCACCCTTTGGCAGGGAGACGACGGCGCTTTGACGGGTCAGGGTGTCCTTTATCCCTGCGGGCAAGCGCGCCAGGCCCTCGAAACGATCGATCCAGTTGGTTGTAATCATACATCTGCCTTGTCTTCGTTTCCCGGCAGCCCCTCTTGCGGAGCAAAGTGCTCAATTCCGGCATTTTATGGATGGGGATTAAAATGAATCGATCAGCTTCTGAAGTCCAGATCTTGCAAAGGTATCGTGGGCGCATGAGGCGCGCAAAGCGCTTTCGTATTCGAATGAAGTTGCAGGCCGTCGCGAAATCGCCAAACTGTAAGCGCAACTAGTCTTGATTGTTGTAATGAGATCGTTCGACGGCCGCGTTCTCGATCGGAAAGGTTCATGCGCTCGTCCCGGCCGTTTGTCGGGATATCGGTCCCCCAGTGACCAGAGCCGCCAGAGCGATTGCCGAGAGGAAGACTGTAGGGGATCTGTCATACCGTGTCGCCACCCGTCGCCAATCCTTCAGGCGGCCGAACATAATTTCGATCCAATTACGCCGTTTGGAGCGCCGCTTGTCGTATCTGATGGGTCTCTTGCACTGCTTGCGACCTGGGATGCAGGCCCTTATCCCTCTGTCTTCTAACGCTTCCCTGAACCAGTCGGCGTCATAGCCCCGGTCGCCCGACAGCCATTCGACATCTGGAAGACTGCTGCACCGCGCCCGCGCGCCGACGTAGCCGCTGACCTGACCGGCCGTGATGAGCTTGTCCAGAGGACGGCCGAGACGATCGCCGACCGCGTGCAGCTTGGTGTTCATCCCGCCTTTCGTTCGATCGATGGCACGCCCGCGCTTGTCGAGAGTTCCCCCTTTTTCGCCCGCAAGCTGGAGGTCGTGCGGTGCGCTTTGAGATCATTCGGCCGTCTGCTCGGACCGATGGCGCCGCCGACCTTATCATAGATCATCACGGTCGTCTTCTCGCCGTGGTCGGCGGCCAGACTGGCCATCATCCGCGCGAAGATGCCCTTTTCGCTCCAACGCTTCCAGCGGCTGAAGAGTGGTTTGTGAGGGCCGCACTCTTTCGGTGCGTCGCGCCACCGTAAGCCATTGCGATTGAAGAAGATAATGCCGCTCAAAACACGTCTGTCATCAACGCGGGGCTTTCCGTGGGACTTCGGGAAGAAAGGCTCCAGACGCGCCATCTGCGCATCCGTCAGCCACAAAAGATCAGACAGGATCACCGCTCAGTTTTCGAACCGTGAATCATGCCGCGAAACGGAAATCAATGGGTCCTGACCCTTCTGTATCTCCGCTTTGCTATTCCAGGCCCGTCCGCAACCTTGGCCGAGGTCGCTGACGGGGTGGTGCGCGACGTCTGACCCTTGAGGCATGACCACGTTCTCTGGCTTGTCGGCACCACCTCTCTTCATCGTCTCAAACAGTTGAATGTGACCGCTCTGGACCACGGATCAGAAGGGAGAGAGCATAAGCAAGTTATCACAGGATCACATCGTCGGCACAGATGTCTCACGTGATTGGCTGGACATTCATTGCCTGCCCGATGGTACAAGGTTGCGTTGGCCAAACAATGACGATGGGCATGCCCGGATTGCATCTTTGGCGGCAGCGCGTCACGCCCTGGTGTGCTTTGAGGCTACTGGCGGGCAGGAATGGCGTTTGTGGTCCAACCTCGACACTGCCGGGATCGCGACGCGGCAGCTGCCGCCTGCCCAGATCAAGGCCTTCGCCGCCAGTCGGGGCACACGGGCCAGGACGGATCGGATTGATGCGGAACTGATCGCGCGGTTCATGGCGTTCAGGCCAGATGCAGGACGCAGATTACCACATGAGAAATTGCGCCTTCTCAGAGCGTTGACATCAAAGCGCGGGCAGCTGATCGAGACACGAGAGCGTCTTGTGATGCAGATCAAGGCACCGGCAAAACTGGGTGTGGATGACCAATTCGCAGACATGGATGCCAATCTAAAAGGTCTGTTGGATCGTCAGATTGCCGAAATTGAAGCACAGATCAAACAAACCATCATCTCAGATGACGAGATGTTCCAAACCGCCGGAATCCTGCGCTCTGTTTCAGCGACAGGCCCGGTTACAGTCGCAATGCTGATCGCGGAAATGCCTGAACCTGAACAGATTACAGGCGAACAAGCCGCCGCACTGACTGGACTTGCGCCCATCGCACATGAAAGCGGCGCATTGCGCGGGAAACGCGCCATCGCAGGTGGGAGACGTTCTCTTCGTCATGTGATGTTCCAGGCCGCTCTGGTAGCCAGTCACCACAATCCAATCCTGAAAACATTCGCACAACGCCTTCAAACTGCAGGGAAGCCACACAAAGTCATTGTCACGGCCGTCGCGCGAAAGCTCGTCACAATCGCAAATGCGCTGTGCAAATCTCGCCAGAAATGGGCTTCTCAGCCAGATCGAGAAATACAGTTGCTAGGCTTATCCGGGTTTTGGCCGATTGGTCTTCCCCCACTGAAGTGGTCCTCCGCTATGTTTAGGAAAACGGAGGAAACAGATGGCAAACAAGCGACCAAAGCCGGAAGAGATTGTTACGAAGTTACGGCAGGTTGAGGTTCTGACGGGGCAAGGGATGCCGCGTCTGGATGCGATCCGCCAGATCGGCGTGACTGAACAGACGTTCTACCGCTGGAAGAAAAAGTACGGTGGAATGGGCACGGACCAATTGAAGGAACTAAAGCGTCTTCAGAAAGAGAATGAGCGCCTGCGCAAGGCCGTTTCGGATCTGACCCTGGACAAGCTGATCCTGGCGGAGGCCGCAAAGGGAAACTTCTGAGCCCGGCTCGTCGCCGTGCTTGCATTGATCGTATTCGAGCGGAGTTGATTGTCTCGGAGCGCCGTGCCTGTCGTGTTCTCAGACAGCACCGATCGACACAGCGCAAGGTACCCATTGGTCGCCCGGACGAAGAACGCTTGGTGGCCGACATGATCGGGCTGACCCGGCAATATGGACGGTATGGCTATCGTCGGATTGCAGCAATGCTCAGAGATGCTGGCTGGCATGTGAACGACAAACGCGTCGAAAGGCTGTGGCGACGAGAGGGGCTGAAAGTCCCAATGAAACAACCAGAGAAGGGACGGCTCTGGCTGAATGATGGATCGTGCGTCAGACTGCGACCAGAGCGTCGCGATCACGTTTGGTCGTACGACTTTGTGCATTGCCGGACTGCCGACGGAAAGGCGTTCCGGACATTGAATATCATCGACGCGTACAGCCGCGAGTGCCTGACCATCCGTGTGGATCGCAACCTGAACTCAGGCAACGTCATCGATGCGCTGAGCGACCTGTTCATCCTGCGCGGTGTGCCGTCGTTCATTCGGTCTGACAATGGCCCGGAGTTCGTTGCTCAAGCCGTACAGGACTGGATCAAAGCTGTCGGCGCGAAAACGGCTTACATCGAACCTGGATCGCCTTGGGAGAACGGATACTGCGAAAGCTTCAACGCCCGTTTCCGCGACGAGTTCCTGAATGGCGAAATCTTTTACAGCCTGCGAGAAGCCCAAGTTCTGATCGAACAATGGAGGAAACACTACAACACGAAACGACAACACAGCGCATTGGGCTACCGCCCACCGGCTCCGGAAACCGTCGTCACGATGGACCGGAGGCCAGTCATGCACTAACAATCAAATTGGACCACTCAAGTGGGGCTGATCAAGACCAGACTGCGTTGGGTAACTGACCACCGCTTTTTTTTGCACAAATGTCGTGAGGGGTTCCCTAGTTGAATCCAATAGGGTCGAAACTGTGCACGAGCAGTTAGTCCCCAACGAAGTACAAGACGAGGAACTGGCCTTCGCACAACACTGCGCTAAAGCAGCGCGGTTCGTGGCGACGAGAGGTGTCAGCATCTCGATGGCCAGCCGGGCATTCGGCGTCAGCGAGACCTGCTATCGATATCCGTGAGCGACTCCAGGGACCAAGATTCGTGGAAACGAGCGTCGCCTGTGGGAATGAAACATTGAGGACACCAAAATTCGTTCCGATACCAGAACACAAGTTTCTCACGATTCAGATGCGAGAGGCGTTACGGAGACACATACACTGCTCTGCATTTCGAATTCGGGACTAAAATTCAATCAAATCAAAATGTACCCGATCGCCATCGCTCAGGTGGAAAGATCGGTTAACAACTGATCAATCAAAGCAAAAAAGCCCCCGCGTATACGCAGGGGCTTTCAATGTTTGGTGTCGGATCAGTTCAAAGACCTGTGGTCACGTCAATCGTGTTGCCCTCTTCGAGGGTCACATAAGCCTTTTTCACGGAAGCACGGCGACCGAGTATGCCGCGAAAACGCTTTTGCTTGCCTTTGGTGATGGTCGTGTTCACGGCCTTCACCTTAACGCCGAACAGCGCTTCAACAGCTTCCTTAATGGCGGGCTTGTTCGCGTCGCGCGCCACTTCGAAGACCACCGCACCGTTCTCGGAGGCCATGGTGGCCTTTTCCGTGATGATCGGCTTACGGATCACGTCGTAATGTTCAACCTTCGCGCTCATTTCAGACGAGCCTCCAGAGCTTCGATCCCCGCTTTGGTGATCACCAGGGTGTCACGCTTGAGGATGTCGTACACATTGGCGCCCATGGACGGAAGAACGTCCAGGCCATCGATGTTACGAGCCGCCTGAGCGAAGTTCTCGTTCACGGCAGCACCGTCAATGACCAGCGCACGCTTCCAGCCCAGTTCCTTGACCTTGGAGGCCAGAGCCTTGGTCTTGGCGTCAGCCAGATCGGCGTTTTCGAGGACGACAAGGTTGCCCTCTTTCGCCTTCGCCGACAGGGCGTGACGCAGACCCAGCGCCCGGAACTTCTTGGGCAGTTCGTGAGCGTGGCTGCGCGGGGTCGGGCCCTTATAGACGCCACCCTTGCGGAAGATCGGCGCGTTGCGATCGCCGTGACGGGCGCCGCCAGAGCCTTTCTGACGCACAATCTTCTTGGTCGAGTAGCTGGTCTCAGACCGGGTCTTCACCTTATGGGTGCCGGCCTGCGCTTTGTTCCGCTGCCAGCGCACCACACGGTGCAGGATGTCGGCGCGCGGCTCGAGGCCAAAGATCTCATCGTTGAGATCAACGGACCCATTGGTGCCACCGTCGAGGGTCAGGACATCGGTTTTCATTCGTCACCTTCCTTCTTCTCGGCGTCGCCGGATTCCTCGGCGATCTGCGCCTCGGCTTCCTTCAGCGCAGCTTCCTGCTCGGCGGCGAGACGCTCGGCCTCGGCAGCTTCGGCAGCCAGACGCTCGGCCTCGGCAGCCTCGGCGGCTTCAGCAGCAAGACGCTCGGCTTCCTCGGCAGCGGACTTCAGCGCGGCGGGGTAGATCACACCCTCAGGGACCGGCTTCTTCACCGCATCCTTGATGGTGACCCAGCCGCCCTTGGAGCCGGGAACGGCGCCCTTGACCATGATCAGGCCACGGTCGGCGTCCGTCTTCACAACTTGCAGGTTTTGGGTCGTCACACGGGCAGCACCCATGTGGCCGGCCATCTTCTTACCCTTGAACACCTTGCCAGGGTCCTGACACTGACCGGTCGAACCATGGGAACGGTGGCTGATGGACACACCGTGCGAGGCGCGCAGACCACCGAAGTTGTGGCGTTTCATGGCACCGGCGAAACCCTTACCAATCGAGGTGCCGGACACGTCAACGTACTGGCCTTCGAAATAGTGGTTTGCGGTGATTTCTTCACCCACGGCGATCAGGTTCTCGGGGGCAACCCGGAACTCGGCGACCTTACGCTTCGGCTCGACCTTGGCGACCGCGAAATGGCCGCGCAGGGCCTTCGAGGTGTTCTTGGCTTTGGCCGTACCGGCACCGAGCTGAACCGCGGTGTAACCGTGGTCCTCGGCGGTGCGCTGGGCAACGACCTGAAGTTTGTCGAGTTGCAGGACGGTGACGGGCACTTGCCGGCCATCTTCCTGGAAGATCCGCGTCATGCCGACCTTCTTGGCAATCACTCCGGAACGCAGCATATCAGGCCCCCATCACCTTGATGTCGACCGCCACGCCGGCAGCCAGGTCGAGCTTCATCAGCGCGTCCACGGTCTGCGGGGTCGGATCAACAATGTCGAGCATCCGCTTGTGAGTGCGGATTTCGAACTGATCGCGGGACTTCTTGTCCACGTGGGGACCACGCAGGACGGTGAATTTCTCGATCTTGTTCGGCATCGGGATCGGTCCGCGAACGGACGCACCGGTGCGCTTGGCGGTCGAGACGATTTCCTGGGTCGACGCATCGAGGACCCGGTAATCGAACGCCTTCAGGCGAATACGAATGTTCTGGCTGGCAGCCATGATGTCATTCCCTAAAGCAGGGTTCCGGTCGAGAGGTGGAACAGGGCGCATCCCCACCCCACTTCGGACCGTCTTCATCTAGAAGCACGCCGCGCGCCCATAGGCGCGCATTGTGCTGGGGTCAAGCCAAAACGACTTCACCCCGCGACTGTCGCGCGACCCGTTTCCGGGCCGCGCTTTGTGTCGGTCACTCGATGATTTTCGAGACGACGCCGGCGCCGACGGTGCGGCCGCCTTCGCGGATGGCGAAGCGGAGCTTCTCTTCCATCGCGATCGGGGCGATCAGCTCGACGCCAAACGACACGTTGTCGCCCGGCATCACCATCTCGGTGCCCTCGGCCAGCTGAACCGTGCCGGTCACGTCCGTGGTACGGAAGTAGAACTGCGGACGGTAGTTGGCGAAGAACGGCGTGTGACGGCCACCCTCTTCCTTGGTCAGGATGTAGGCTTCGGCCTCGAACTTCGTGTGCGGGGTCACGGAGCCCGGCTTGGCCAGAACCTGACCACGCTGAACGCCTTCACGGTCGATGCCGCGCAGCAGGGCGCCGATGTTGTCGCCGGCTTCACCGCGATCCAGCAGCTTGCGGAACATTTCCACGCCCGTGCAGGTGGTCTTCTTGGTGTCGCGGATGCCGACGATTTCGATCTCGTCGCCCACGTTGATCACGCCACGCTCGACACGACCGGTCACAACCGTACCACGGCCGGAGATCGAGAACACGTCCTCGACCGGCATCAGGAAGGGCTGGTCCACGGCGCGCTCGGGCGTCGGGATGTAGTCATCGACGGCGGCCATCAGCTTGCGGATGGACTCTTCGCCGATGTTGGCGTCACGGCCTTCCATGGCGGCCAGGGCGGAACCCGGAACCACCGGGATGTCGTCGCCCGGGTACTCGTAGGACGACAGCAGCTCGCGGATTTCCATCTCGACGAGCTCGAGGAGCTCCTCGTCATCCACCTGGTCGACCTTGTTCATGTACACGACCATGGCCGGGATGCCGACCTGACGGCCGAGCAGGATGTGCTCGCGGGTCTGGGGCATGGGGCCGTCAGCCGCGTTCACCACGAGGATCGCGCCGTCCATCTGGGC
>NZ_VFSV01000055.1 GCF_007004065.1 Palleronia caenipelagi
CTTGCACCGTTCACGCGCCGGTCGGGGAAATGGAAAGGCAAGGAAATGATCCGCGGAGGGCGCGCGGCTCTGCGATCTGCAATCTTCATGCCCGCATTGGTCGCAGTCAGGTTCAACGCCGATCTCAAGCGCAAGTACCAAGCCTTGCTGGACAAGGGAAAACCACCAAAACTCGCCATCACGGCAGTCATGCGCAAACTCATCCTGCTCGCCAACGCCCTGTTGCGTGACGGCCGAAAATGGGATGAACGCTCCGCTTGACCAAGACGGATACTACCGTTTTCCCCGTGAAGTCGTCGTCTACGCCGTTTGGGCCTGTCATCGGTTCCCGCTGAGCACGGCGGATGTGGAGGATCTGCTCGCCGAGCGAGGCGTCATCGTCAGCCGGGAAGCCGTTCGGAAATGGGTGAACCGGTTTGGCTCACATTTCGCACATTGCATCAAGCGCGACCGGCCCGCAGCGTCAGATAAGTGGCACCTCGATGAAGTCGTGATCCCGATTAACGGCGTCAAGATGTGGCTGTGGCGGGCCGTGGATGGTGAGGAGGACAAGAAATTGATCCGGGGGATCAATTTCCCGACGAACGCGATGTGCTCGACATTCTGGTGCAACCAAGGCGAGACGCCAAGGCTGCCAGGCGGTTTCTGAAACAGTTGATCGCCCGGTTTGGCCAGCCTCGCGTTATCGTCACGGACAAATTGCGCAGCTACATCAAACCGATCCGCGATCCGCCAGCTGGCTCCGGACGCAGATCATCGCGTCCACAAAGCCCTGATTAATCGTATTGATGGCTCGCACCGACCAACGCGGAAACGAGAAAAGCTTATGAGCAGGTTCAAGTCGGTCGGGCAAGCGCAGCGCTTCCTCTCCGCCCATGACCAGATCAATGTGATATTCAGACCCCGCAGCCACCGACTTACCGCCATCTCTTACCGTCACGCCAGATCAGATGTCTTTGATCTGTGGCGCAGCTACGCCCTCGAAATGACCGCATGATCGTATCCGCGCAGGACTCTTGAAATCGGTGCAGAACAAGTCGGTAATCCCGCAGGACTAGCTACCACGCACAAAAACTGGATCGGGACAAAGATACCCTCGCAAGGTCCAGTCGGACCAATGGAATGCCTATTGCTCGATCTGAAATCCCTTTGACACCTGTAATGCAGCCAGGGACCGCAATCGCCGAATTCGCCATTCGCGTCGTACTCGTAATCCGCATGAACTTTCTTTGTACCGTAGAATTATTGGCTTCACCGAACGCGAGCGGGGTGAGATGTGGTTATGCCTGCGGCATGAGTTCAAGAAAAATGCCCAAGCATCGGCACGTCGCCATTTCGCGGGCCACGGTTTGGGGCAGAGGACAGCGTTTTACATTCGGAAACCGGTCTCGCGTGGACGGTCTAATGATGCAGCACCTCGAACCTTCAGGTCTCCGTGTCTGACGTGCTGCAAAACAAGCTATGTAGCAGCTCAATAACCTGCCTTGGTTTGTCGTCGGTCAGGCTGTAGAAAATTGCTTTACCTTCCCGTCGCGGCGTGACGAGACCTTCGAGACGGAGCCTCGAGAGCTGTTGAGAAACCGCTGACTGACGGGCTTCGATGAGATCTTCGAGCTCGGTAACGGATTTCTCACCCGTCGCGAGATGACACAGAATCATAAGGCGACCCTCGTGGGCCAGCGCTTTGAGGAAACCCGCAGCTCTCTGCGCGTTCTCGGTCATCTCGTCGATGTCGTCCGGGCAGTGGTGCCCTGTCCCCGATGGATGATCCATCGAGGACTTCGGGGCAAGGTCGGGGTGAGGCCCAATATCCGGTATCATTGGTCGTTACCCTTTTGTTGTTCTTGGGGACCGGACCTCTTCAGCATGACAGAAAGCTGCCACCAAAAAAGCTCCTCTCCCGGATAGCCCTCTATCCGGGCGATTTCTTCAGTCTCTTTAACCAAAATGAATGTCGGTGTGAACCGCACCGCGCTTTTCAATGCGATATAATCGGGTTGGCCTTTACGCAAATCGAAGCGCCGCAAAGGTGCATTCTGGCCCTCGGCGGTTTTGGGGTAAATGGGGCCGATCTCGGCGTTCCAGCGCGCGCACCAGCTGCATCCCTCCTCCTCGGCCATGAGCAAAAAGGTCTCCGCCTGCGCCATGCCGGTCAGCAGGGTGCCGAGCAGTACAATTCGCCAAAAAGCCCCCACAGCCATCTCCGCGATTGACACAACAAGTGATATACATACTCTGATATCTGAATTTATCAAGGAATCCCTGCTCGCATGTTCGACGTTACACTTTTTGGGGCGCTGCTGGCAGGGCTTCTGTCCTTTCTCTCGCCCTGCATCCTGCCCATCGTCCCCTTCTACCTGTCCTATCTGGCGGGCGTCGGGATGAACCAGATCAGCGCCGAGGCCGAGATTGCTCCGGCCACGCGGCGGAGGGCGGTGATCGGTGCGATGCTCTTTGCCCTCGGGGTGATCACTGTGTTCATGGGGCTGGGTGCGACGGCGACGGCCTTTGGCCAGATGGTGCGGTCGTATTTCGATGTGCTGCGTTGGGTGGCCGCCGCAATTATCATTGGCATGGGTCTGCACTTTTTGGGTGTAATCCGCATCGGCATCCTCTACCGCCAGCTCCGCTCCGAGGCCGGTGATACGAGCAAAATGGGATATCTCGGAGCTTATGTAATTGGTCTGGCCTTCGCTTTTGGCTGGACCCCCTGCGTAGGTCCGGTGCTGGCCGCAATCCTGTTCACCGCGGCGGGCCAGGACAGCGCTGGTCAAGGCGCAACGTTGCTGTTTACCTATGGGGTGGGGATGACCTTACCCTTCGTGATCGCGGCGCTCTTTATCGGACCTTTCATGCGCTGGATCGCCCGGTTTCGGCGCCATCTGGGCGTCATGGAAAAGATCATGGGCGTGTTTCTCATCATCTTTGGTCTGCTGATCGCCACCAACACGATGAATTACATTGCCCAATGGATGCTCGACGTCATGCCGTTTTTCGGGCGCGTCGGCTGAATAAGAGGAGACACTTTGATGAAGCGACTGATCGCAACTTTTGTCACCGCCTTTCTGACCTGCGCTGCGCCCGTCACCGCGGCTGAGCTGGGCGATGACGGATTGCACAAGACGGACTGGATGCGCGACACATTCAAGGACTTGCCCGAGGACCTGGCGGAGGCCAACGCCGAGGGTAAACGCCTGCTGCTGATCATGGAGCAACGCGGCTGCATCTATTGTGACAAGATGCACGCTGAGGTCTTCCCCGACCCAAAGGTCCGCCAGGCCATCGAAGAGAATTACTTTGTGGTGCAGCTTAACCTTCATGGTGACATTGAGATCACCGATTTCGACGGAGAGACTCTTTCCGAGAAGGCCGCTGCACGGAAATGGGGGATTCTTTTCACGCCGACGATGATCTTCCTGCCCGAAGAGGTCCCCGAGGGCGCGACAGCCGCACAGGCGGCAGTGGCCACCATGCCCGGGGCGTTTGGAAAAGGCACCACATTCGACCTGCTGACCTGGGTGGCAGAACAGCGCTATCTCACTGATCCGGAAGAAGATTTTCAGCGCTACCACGCCCGGATGATTGTCGAACGCAACAACGGAAACACCGAATGACACATCTTAAAATTCATTTACCCGAATTTGTTGTTGCGTGATGAACGGGACGTGACCTAAGGTCCAAGAAAAGCGCTCAGGGAGGAAACATGACACGCATATGGCTCGCAGCCGCTGCATTGACCGCCGCGGCGATGCCGCTCCAGGCAGAAACAGTCGCCCCAACGGATGTCGCCTATACCGACGGAGCCGTCGAGATGTCGCTGACCGGCATGGCGGGTGATCCCGCTTCCGGGCGCGAGATCATGAATAAGGGCGCAGGCAACTGCATTGCCTGCCATCAGGTCACCGACCTGCCGGAATATGCTTTTCAGGGCAATGTGGGTCCGTCGCTCGACGGTGCAGCGGATCGCTGGAGCGAGGCGGATCTGCGCGGCATCGTCTCCAACGCCAAGGAGATGTTCCCCGACACGGTGATGCCTTCCTTCTACCGCACCACGGGCTTTACCCGCCCGGGAAATGCATACACCGGCAAGGCCGCCGAGGGCGATCTGGACCCGCTGCTCACTGCGCAGCAGGTCGAGGACGTGGTCGCGTATCTGCTGACGCTGACCGAATAACCGGCCGGCCCGGAAGACAAATCAGGAGATCAAAGAATGCAACTGACACGACGTGAAACGATCCTGGCGGGACTTGGGGCCTTTGCCGCGACGGCGCTGCCTCTGCCGCTCTTCGCCTCGGTGGAGGACTCCGTGGCGGCCTTTACCGGCGGGGCGGAGACCGGCTCGGACGGGATCACCCTGTCGACGCCGGAGATCGCCGAGAACGGCAACACGGTGCCGGTCGAGGTCTCGGCCCCCGGTGCGGTGTCCATCATGCTGCTCGCAGCGGGCAACCCGAACCCCGCGGTTGGCACGTTCAACTTCGGCCCGATGGCCGGTTCGCAGAGCGCCTCGACCCGCATCCGCCTCGCAGGCACGCAGGATGTCGTGGCAATTGCCAAGATGGCAGACGGCTCCTTCGTGCGCACGTCTAACGAAGTCAAGGTGACCATCGGCGGCTGCGGCGGCTGATCCCAGATAAGAGAAGGAACCACAATTATGGCAGACGGAGTTAAGCCCCGCGTCAAGGTCCCGAAGACGGCCTCTGCGGGCGAAGCGGTCACCATCAAGACCCTCATCAGCCACCCGATGGAATCGGGTCAGCGCAAGGACAAAGAGGGGAATCCGATCCCGCGCTCGATCATCAACCGTTTCACCGCTGAGTTCGGCGGAGAGATGGTGGTCGACGTGACCATGGAACCCGCAATCTCGACCAACCCCTATTTCGAGTTCGAGGCGATGGTCCCGGAGAGCGGCGAGTTCACCTTTACGTGGTACGACGATGACGGCTCGGTCTACACCGACACGAAGCCCATCGAAGTAACCTGATCGTGGCGCAACAGGGAGGAGACACGATGAGAGGTTACACATCATTGCTCGCCGGCACCGCGTTGTTCGCGCTCGGCACGCTGCCTCTGGCCGCTGGCCCCGATGACGACCAGCTGGTGATCAACGGCGAGACGGAGATCATTACCGAAGCGGCCGCGCCCGCCCACATGGAATATGTCGATACGATCTATTCCGGCTGGCGCTTCCGCACAGACGAGACGCAGGCGCTGGAGCTCGACGATTTCGACAATCCGGGCATGTTGACCGTGGATGCGGCGATTGAGGCGTATAACACCGTCGAAGGCAGCGCCGGCGAAAGCTGCGCGTCCTGCCATGGGGATGTCGACAGCTTCGCGGGCTTTGCGGCGACCATGCCGAAGGTCAACGAAGATACTGGCAAGCTGATGGTGATGGAAGACATCGTCAACACCTGCCGGACCGAGCAGATGGGTGCTGAAGCATGGAAATGGTCGGGCGATGACATGCAGGGCATGGTCGCGTTGATCAATCTCCAGTCCCGCGGTGAGCCCGTCAATGTGGCCATCGACGGCGCCGCTGCCCCCTTCTGGGAGCAGGGCAAGGAGATCTATTACACCCGCTACGGTCAGCTCGAACTGTCCTGTGCCAATTGCCACGAGGACAATTACGGCAACATGATCCGGGCCGACCATCTCAGCCAGGGCCAGATCAATGGCTTCCCGACCTACCGTCTGAAGCAGGCCAAGCTGATCTCGGTGCATAACCGCTTCCGCGGCTGCATCCGCGACACGCGGGCCGAAACCTTTGCCGAAGGCTCGGACGAGTTCCGCGCCCTTGAGCTCTACGTCCGCTCGCGCGGCAACGGGCTGTCGGTCGAAACCCCCGCCGTTCGTCAGTGAACCGGGCGCACCGCTCCGGCGGTGCGTCTCATCCTGCCCACTAACCCCGGAAATCCGCTTTCCGGGGAGGAGAAAGTTATGATCTCTCGCCGCGATTTCCTGCAGGCTTCTATGGCTGCGTCGGCCATTGTCGGCGCCTCGGGCTTTGGCAACTGGGCGCGTCTCGCCGCTCAACAAAGCCTCACCCAGGATCAGCTCCTGCAATTCGAGACTTTCGGAAATGTCTCGCTGATCCATATCACAGACATCCACGCCCAGATGGTGCCGATCTATTTCCGCGAACCGTCTGTCAATCTCGGCGTTGGCGGGAACAAGGGCGCCGTGCCCCATGTGACCGGCGCCGATTTCCGCAAGCTCTACGGCATCGACGATGGCAGCCCGTCCCACTACGCCCTGTCCTCCGGTGATTTCTCCGCGCTGGCGCAGGGATATGGACGGATGGGCGGCCTCGATCGTGTATCAACGGTCATCAATTCCATCCGGGCCGAGCGCCCCGATGCGCTGCTGCTGGACGGTGGCGACACCTGGCACGGGTCCTATACCTGCTATCAGACGGCGGGACAGGACATGGTCAACGTGATGAACGCGCTGAAGCCAGACGCGATGACCTTTCACTGGGAATTTACGCTGGGCTCCGACCGCGTCGCCGAACTGGTTGATGGACTGCCCTTCGCGGCGCTGGGCCAGAATATTTTCGACGCCGAGTGGGACGAGCCCGCAGAACTCTTCCCGCCCTATCAGTTCTTCGAACGCGGCGGGGTGAAGATCGCGGTGATCGGTCAGGCCTTCCCCTATATGCCCATCGCCAATCCCGGCTGGATGTTCCCCGAATTCTCCTTTGGCATTCGCGACGAGAATATGCAGGAGATGGTCGATCAGGTTCGCGCCGAAGGGGCCGAATGCGTGGTCTGCCTCAGCCATAACGGCTTTGACGTGGACAAGAAAATGGCCAGCATCGTCAAAGGGATCGACGTCATCCTGTCGGGCCATACCCATGATGCGCTGCCGGAACCTGTTCTGGTCGGCGAGACGATCATCGTGGCCTCCGGCTCCAACGGAAAATTCGTCTCCCGCGTGGATCTCGACATTCAGAACGGGCGGATGATGGGCTTCCGGCACAAGCTGATCCCGATCTTCTCCGACGTGATCACCCCCGATCCCGAAGTCGCCTCGGTGATCGAGGCCGAACGCGCGCCCTTTGCCGATACGCTCTCCGAGGTGATCGGGCAGACCGACAGCCTTCTCTACCGTCGAGGCAACTTCAACGGGAGCTGGGACGACCTGATCTGCGACGCACTCCTGAGCCAACGCGACGCCGAGATCGCCCTGTCGCCCGGCGTCCGCTGGGGGCCTTCCCTGATCCCCGGACAGAACATCACCCGCGAGGATCTCTGGAACGTCACCTCGATGACCTATCCCAACGCCTACCGCACGGAAATGACGGGGGAATTCCTGAAAGTCGTGCTGGAAGACGTGGCCGACAACATCTTCAACCCCGACCCCTATTACCAGCAGGGCGGCGACATGGTCCGCACCGGGGGGCTGGGCTACCGCATCGACGTGAACAAGCCGCAGGGCGAGCGGATCAGCAACATGACGCTGCTCTCCACCGGTGAGGCCATTGATCCCGCGCGCGCCTACATGGTCGCGGGCTGGGCCAGCGTCAACGAAGGCACCGAAGGCCCGCCCATCTGGGACGTGGTCGAGGCCCATATCCGGGAGCAAGGCACCGTCAGCCTCGCCCCACGACAGTCTGTCGACGTCGTCACCGACTGAGGAGGACCCACATGAGCGACGGAAACACCACCAGACGCGGCGTTCTGCGCGGCGCCCTGGCCGGATCGGCTGCGCTGGCCGCCGGTCGCGCGGCCGCCGAGAGCGATCCGCTGATCACCGAATTGCAGGACTGGACGAGCTTTGGCGGCGACCCGATCACGGCGCGCCCCTATGGCCTGCCAATCCGGTTCGAAGCCGATGTCATTCGCCGCAACGTGCCATGGCTGACCGCGGACCCGGTGAGTTCGATCAACTTTACCCCGATCCACGCGCTGGAGGGCACGATCACGCCGCAAGGTTGTGCCTTCGAGCGGCACCATTCCGGCGCCATTGAACTGGCCAAAGAAAACTACCGGTTGATGATCAACGGACTCGTCGATCAGCCGCTGGTCTTCAGCTATGCCGATCTGGAGCGTTTCCCGCGCGAAAACCACGTCTATTTTTGCGAATGTGCCGCCAATACCGGCATGGAATGGGCGGGAGCACAGCTCAACGGGGCCCAGTTCACTCACGGGATGCTCCACAACATGGAATATACCGGCATCCCCATGCGCACCCTTCTGCAAGAGGCCGGGCTCGGCGCGGCGGGGGATCTGGCGGATAAGTGGATCTATGTCGAAGGCGCCGATGCGTCCTCCAACGGTCGGTCGATCCCGATGGAAAAGGCGCTCGACGATGTGCTCGTCGCCTTCAAGGCCAATGGCGAGGCCTTGCGCAAGGAGCATGGCTACCCCGTTCGCCTCGTCGTCCCCGGTTGGGAAGGCAATATGTGGGTCAAATGGCTGCGCCGGATCGAGGTCACAGATGGCCCGGTCGAGAGCCGCGAGGAGACCTCGAAATACACCGATGTGCTTGAGGACGGTACGGCGCGGAAGTGGACCTGGGTGATGGATGCGAAATCCGTCATCACCTCGCCCAGCCCGCAACAGCCGATCACCCATGGTCACGGCCCCGTGGTCATCACCGGCCTTGCCTGGTCCGGCCATGGCAAGATCACCAGGGTCGACGTTTCCAAGGATGGCGGCATGACCTGGGAGACAGCCCGGCTGGATCGCGGCAGCGACCCCAAGGCGCTCGCGCGGTTCTACCTCGACACCGAATGGAACGGGGAGCCGTGGTTGCTGCAATCCCGCGCCATGGACGAGACGGGCTATGTCCAGCCGACCAAAGCTGCGCTGCGCGAGGTCCGGGGCGAGAACTCCGTCTATCATAACAATTGTATCCAGACCTGGGCCATTGCTGCGGATGGGAGTGCCGAAAATGTCGAACTGTCCTGACATCCTGCGGGCCGCCCTTTTGGGCACCGCCCTGACGACGCTCGCTCTTCCCGCAGTCGCCGAGCCATTGGGTCTTGGCCGCGCCGCCACTCCCGAGGAGATCGCAGCGTGGGATGTGAATGTCATGCCCGACGGCACGGGGCTGCCCCCGGGCGAGGGCGATGTGTGGACTGGCGATGAGGTCTTTGCCGAATATTGCGCCTCCTGCCACGGCGATTTCGCCGAGGGGCGCGATGCCTGGCCGAAACTGGCAGGCGGGTTTGGTTCGCTCGACAAGGTCGATCCGGTCAAGACAGTCGGTTCCTTCTGGCCCTATGTCTCGACCGTCTGGGACTACGTGAACCGTTCCATGCCTTTCGGGGGCGCGGGCAATCTCACGCCGGACGAGGTCTACGCCATCACCGCCTATATCCTCTATTCCAACGATCTGGTGGATGAGGATTTTGTCCTGTCGCCCGAAACCTGGGATCAGGTGGAAATGCCCAACGTCGATGGCTTCATCATCGATGACCGGGCCGAGGCCGAATACGCGGTCTGGCGGGCAGAGCCCTGCATGACCGATTGCCGGGATGCGCCTGCTACGATCAACCGCCGTGCCAGCGATGTGGGCGTGACGCCTGCCGATGACGGTACCATGGTCGAGAGCCCCATGGAAGCGCTGCTGGCCAAATATGGCGGCACCGAATGGGGCGCCGAGCGGGTATCGGGCAGCGTCTATATGGACGGTCGCCCCGATGAGATGGCTGCCATGCCCGAAGCCGCAGAAACCGAAGCGGTACAGGAAGCCAATGCCGAGCCTACCGCTCCGGCGGCGGCTGAACCCGAGCCCGAGGCCGAAACCGGTCCTGATCCCGTCGTGGTTGCCGCGGGCGAAAAGGTTTTCAAGCGCTGCAGCGCCTGCCACGCCGTGGGTGACGGAGCCCGGAACAAGTCCGGCCCTCAGTTAAATGGTATTATCGGCCGCCCTGTCGCCGCACTCGAAGATTTCCGCTACTCCAAGGTCTTCACCACACTCGGCGAAGAGGGGCAGGTCTGGGATATGGATAGTCTGACCGAGTTCCTCGCGAATCCGCGTGCCTGGGCAAAGGGGACGAAAATGTCTTTTGCCGGGCTGAAATCAGAGTACGATATTCATGCGGTGATTGTGTATCTTGAAGCTGCGTCTGACTGAGACGAGGGCGCCGTCTCCCCCGGGGCGGCGGCGCCACAGCATATAGGAGGATGACCATGAAACAGGCACTCACCGCGCTGGTGATCAGCGCCTTGCCCGCCATGGCTGCTGCGGAAGGGGCCGTCGTGACCCCGTATGAGGGCAGCTTTGACGACGCAACATTCGCCGTTGAAAATGCTATCACCAATCAGGGCTATGTGGTCGACTATGTAAGCCATGTGAACGACATGCTCCAGCGCACCGGCAAGGATCTGGGGAGCGGGGCCGAGATTTTCAAGGATGCGCAGATCTATGTCTTTTGCTCCGCCGTGGTCAGCCGCAAGGTCATGGAGGCCGATCCGATGAATATCGCCTACTGCCCCTATGGCATCTTCGTGGCCGAGAACGATGATGGCGTGATGATCGGGCGACGGGATTATCCAGACGGCCCAATGGATATCGTTGAGGAGATGCTGGACAGCATCATTGCCGAAGCCGCAGAGGGCTGACGCCCGAGGAGAACACGCATGACGATCACACGTCGACGATTTGTCCAAATAGCCGCGGCTTTGCCGGCGTTGAGCGCGTTGCCCCGTTTTGCTCTGGCCGAGATGGCATTGGGCGAGGCGACCCTGACCACGGTCAGCGACGGCACGCTCACCTTGCCGGCGGACTTCATCTTCGGCCCCATGCCCGCCGATGTGATCGCATCGATCCGCGCCGAATTCGGCCTGACCGATGGCCCGCTGACCCCCGAATGCAATCTTGCGCTGTACCGTGACGGGACCAACACGGTTCTGTTCGATGCGGGTTCAGGGACAGGTTTCATGCCCTCCGCGGGTATCTTGCCTGACAGTCTTGACGCCTTGGGGGTCAGCGCCGATGAGATCACCCATGTGATCTTCACGCATGGCCACCCCGACCATCTCTGGGGTGTCCTGGATGATTTCGACGACCCGGCTTTCCCTGAGGCTAAACTGATGATGGGCCGGGCCGAGTGGGACTATTGGTGGAACCCCGAAACGGTGAACGAAATCGGCGATGCGCGCGCTGCCTTCGCGGCCGGCGCCCGGCGTCGCATGGAGGCAATTGAGGATCAGATCGCATTCTTCGACGATGGTGACGAAGTGTTGCCGGGAGTGGCGGCGATTTCGACCCCCGGTCATACGCCGGGTCACATGTCCTTTGAGATCCGCCAGGGTGGATCCGCAGCGCTGGTGATCGGAGACGCGATCGGCAATCATCACGTCGCCTTCCAGCGTCCAGATCTGCTTAGCGGATCAGACCAGAACAAGGAACTGGCTGCGGAGACCCGGAAGGCGTTGCTCGACCGTATCACCTCCGAAGATCTGACGATTGTCGGCTTTCATCTTCCCGGTGGTGGCATGGGTCGCGCTGAAACCCGTGGAGACGGCTACCGCTTTGTTTCCGGTTAACACCACACTGAGGACAATGACGCGCTCGAGACGCGCAGTTCGCTGGTCATCCCAATCAGTGCAGCGCTGCTTGAGATTCGGTTCCGGCGACCTGGAAGGATCGTCTGGAATGCAGGGCACCGCCCTCTGAGCAGTGCCAATCATGTGAACGCCTCTTCGACCCGTGTAACTTGAAAAAGGCTTGAATCTCGCGCAATCAGACCCTTTCGGACTTAGATGGGTCACATGTCAAAATACGGAATATTCGGAGTTGCCCTGCTCGCGGCCATTGGTCTGTGGCTTGCGTTGTCAGGCAAAAGCACTGAACCGGCGTCCGGGGACACCATGACTTCTGGAAGTGGCGCATCGGCGCTGGCGGATGTCGTGGTGCCTGACACTCTTTCGGCCAATGCGCAGGTGGGCAAGGTGGCATTCGAAGCCAAGTGCGCCGAGTGTCATGGGGAGAATGCCGCCGGCAAGGACAAAGCCGGGCCACCGCTCATTCACAAGATTTACGAGCCAAGTCACCACGGCGATGCCTCATTTTTGCTGGCGGCTCAAAATGGCGTTCGGGCGCATCACTGGTCGTTTGGTAACATGCCCGCCGTCGACGGCGTGACCGATGGCGACGTAAAGTCTATCATTGCCTATGTGCGTGAATTACAGCGCGCCAACGGTATCAACTGAGGTGTCAGGCAAAGAGGTCACAGACATGAATATGAAGGCTTGGTTGGTCGCACTGGCTCTGAGCTCCAGCGCATTTGCAGCGTTTGCCCATTCCGGCGCCATGGGCGTCACCAAGGAACGGATGGATGCTATGGGCGAGATGGGCGACGCGATGAAGCGTCTGACCCCGATGATGCGCGGCGAGACTGACTATGATCCTCAGGTTGTCCGCGACGCCGCGGATGTGATGATCCGTCACTCTGGATCGCAGATGACGGAGCTGTTTCCCGAGGGGTCGAATGGGGCCCCGTCCGAAGCGCTCGACAAGATCTGGGAGGACTGGGATGCGTTTTCCGCCCTCGCAGACGCGCTGGCCGACCGTGCAGAGGGCATGAAGCGGGCTGCCGAAAATGATCTGGCCGGGCCCGATGCAGCTCCAACCGGCGGAATGATGGGCAACAACCAGGCAATGATGGGCGGTGCGCAAGGGATGATGGGTCAGGGCCATAGCATGATGAGCGGGGGTCCCGGAGAGATGATGTCCGCCGATTTGCTGGCCGAGATGCCGGTTAGCGCGGGTTTCATGGCCGTAACACAGACGTGCTCCGCCTGCCATCAGACCTTCCGCGCCAAGAAAAAGTAAGCCGTGTCGCGCTTCGTTCGTTCTTTTGTGTTTCTTGCGGTCGGTGCGGGTGCCACCGCTGCTGGAATGATGGCATGGCCCATCGGAATGGATCCGCCGGACGGGCTGGACATGTTGACCGGGGATGTGGACCGGGGGGCCTATTTGGCGCGCGCGTCCGGATGTATCGCGTGCCACAGCAATTTCGAGGCGGGCGGGGCTCCTCTGGCGGGCGGTAAGCCGATCGTCACGCGGTTTGGCACATTCTACCCGCCCAATATCACAACCGACCCAGAACATGGCATCGGAGCCTGGACCGTGTCGGATTTTGCGCGCGCGGTCCGTCAGGGGATCTCGCCCGAGGGTGATCCCTACTATCCGACATTCACCTATATGTTCTATGGCGACTTCTCGGATCAGGACATTGCCGATCTTTGGTCCGCGTTTCAGACTGTTCCCGCCGTGGCAGAGCCATCACCGCCGCAGGAGGCGATCTTTCCGCTCGGTCAGCGCTGGGTCATGAAACTATGGCGCGCTGCGTTTCTGATGGAACCAGACACGGCAGCCGATCCCGAGCAAACGGCGCAATGGAACCGCGGCAAGTGGCTGGTCGAAGGTGCAGGTCATTGCGGTGCATGCCATACACCGCGGAACCTCGCCGGTGCCCGCATCGACACCGAGCGCTTTGCCGGAAATGACCGCCTGCCGGAGAAGAACCAAGCCCCCGCGATCCGTCCAACAGATCTGCGAGACTCCGGGTGGGACCTGACCAGTCTGGCCTATGCCCTCCGCAGCGGTATAATGCCGGATGGCGACGTGTTTGGCGGCACCATGGCCGAGGTCGTTACAGAAGGTACGCGCTTTCTCAGTGATGACGACCTGACAGCCATCGCGACCTATTTGTTGCAAAGCAATTTGCCGGAGGACACAAACTGATGCCACTGACATTTGACCGGAGGCAATTCCTCGCATCGGGTGTCGCGCTTGCGACGTTGGGGCCGGGGGGTGCAAGCGCTTCGGCGTCAGGTGTGCTGCGTGCAGGGGTATCGGATCTCCAGCTTTTGCCCGAAGATTACGGTCCGACGCAGATCTGGGGCTTCGATGGCAGAGCGCCCGGGCCTGAGATCCGGGTGGCTCAGGGAACACGCGTGCAGCGACAGCTTGTGAATGACTTGCCCGATGCTACCTCGGTGCACTGGCATGGCATCCGTATCGACAATGCGATGGACGGCGTTGTGGGTCTGACTCAGGAAGCTGTCGCCCCGGGAAGCCGGTTCGACTATGATTTCGTCGTCCCTGATGCCGGAACGTATTGGTATCACGCGCATAACCGTTCCTTCGAACAAGTCGCACGCGGCCTCCATGGAGCGCTGATCGTTGAAGAGGCCGCGCCTCTCGACATTGATCACGAAGAGGTGCTCATTCTCGATGATTGGCTGATTGATCCGGAAACGGCACAAATAGCGCCAAATTTTGGCGCCATGCACGACCTGAGCCACGGCGGGCGATTGGGCAACTATATCACGACGAACGGGCGCTATAACCTGTCGAAAGAGGTCAAGCGTCACGAGCGACTTCGGTTGCGGCTGATCAACGCCGCGAATGCACGGATCTTTCAGTTATCGATCGAAGGACTTGAAGGATGGGTCATCGCGCAGGACGGGATGCCGCTCTCTCAGCCCCGGCCGATAGAAGACACCTTCCTCCTCGCACCCGCCCAGCGTCTCGACCTGATTGTTGATGTAACCGCTGATGCGGGTGAAGCTGCGCATCTGGTGCAGATTGATCGCAATGGGGCTTTCTCGCAGGTCGCGTTCGAAGTGACTGGTGACGGGAGCCGTGCCCGCCGCCCGATGCCGTCTGCGTTGCCACCTAACCCCCATGCAACTCCTGAACTTGCAAACGCGACAAAGATTGCGCTGGTCATGGAAGGCGGCGCCATGGGAGGTATGAGTGGTGCAATGATGGACGGGCGCATGTCTCCGATGCAGGATCTCGTTCAGAAGGGTCAGTTCTGGGCGTTCAACGGGGCGGTTGGCGATATGAAAGGTCCACCGCTGGCTAAGTTATCGCGCGGAGAAACGGTCCGGCTGAAGCTCAGCAACTCCACAGCTTTCCCTCACGCGATCCATCTTCATGGGCAACATTTCCTCGAAGTGGAGCTGAACGGTGGATTGGGCGACCTCCGGGATACGACTTTGCTCGATAGCGACGAGACCCGCGAGATCGTCTTTGTGGCGGATAATCCGGGCAAATGGCTTTTGCATTGCCACATGCTGTCCCATGCGGTTTCAGGCATGACAACCTGGATCGATGTAGCCTGACGCGCTGTCGGTCTGGGATATCTGATCGGATCGTATGAGGTCGACCCGGTCAGTCGATCCTATTTTTAAGTCTCCCGACCGCGTCTCCGCCGAGGCGGTGTCGTACTTTGGTTTGTCTACAGCGTGATGCGGTCATTCAGTCTTCATTTCGAACCACAGCTTTGTTGGAAGAGGCAAAGTGTTTGGTGATCCACTGGACGTCACCTATTTGGTGCGTCGGTGCTTCTGGCAAGCGGTCACTTTCCTAAATGAGAGCGGCGGTGTGAAAGTTGTCCACGGTAGCGGCGGGATAAGCCTGCTGCGAGCCGCGTAAACGTCGTTCACGTTTGCCCATCCAGTTTGGGACGCCGGATCGGTGCTGACCGCCGATAGCCAGGTGGGATCGACGGCTGCAAAGCGTAGAGAACGTTCGACACTACAAGCGATCCCACAGATCGTTTGCCGGACGCTCGAACTCCAGCGGCAGTCGCGTATGACGTGAGAATGCGACGACCATCGCCTCCTCTGAATCGTTCAGGACGGTGGAGCGTGGCCTCTTGGGGCCGGTCTTCGAATCCTCCACCGTGGCCCGCTTACGTCACTTTGCGACGGTCTTGTGATTGATCCCCAACTTCCGGCTCAGCTGCGCGAGCGAAGCTTGCGTCCGGTCGTATTGCCGGTCTGACGGCGTGCCTTCGGCATTGTCCTCGGACCATGGCGGATCGATGCCTCAGTGTGGCGCTCCAGTGACGAACTTGTCCCATAGCGCTTCCTTCCATTCCTGAGAAAGAACCGAACCATCAGTCCATGGGATCAAACACCTTATGTGTCTCGTTCCTAATATAGTTGCCCCGTCGCCGCTCCCGGCCAGGACCGGCGACGGGATTACCAACTTGTTCTGCACCGATTTCAAGAGTCCTGCGCGGATACGATCATGCGGTTATTTCGAGGGCGTAGCTGCGCCACAGATCGAAGGCATCTGATCTGGCGTGGCGGTAAGAGATGGCTGAAAGTCGGTAGCGGCGGGGTCTGAATATCACATTGATCTGGTCATGGACGGAGAGGAAGCGCTGCGCTTGCCTGAGCGATTTGAACCGGCTCATGAGCTTTTCTCGTTTCCGCGTTGGTCGGTGCGAGCCCTCAATACGATTATTGAGGCCCTTATGAGCCCGGTGATCTGCGTCCGGAGCCAGCGGGCAGATCGGTTTGATATAGCTGCGCAATTTGTTCTTGACGATAATGCGGGGCTGGCCAAACCGGGCGATCAACTGTTTCAGAAACCGCCTGGCAGCCTTGGCGTTTCGCCTTGGCTGCACCAGAATGTCGAGCACATCGCGTTCGTCGGGAAATTGATCCCCCGGATCAATTTCTTGTCCTCCTCACCATCCACGTCCCGCCATAACCACATCTTGATGCCGTTGATCGGGACGGCGACTTCATCGAGGTGCCACTTATCTGACGCTGCGGGCCGGTCGCGCTTGATGCAATGCGCGAAATGCCGACCAAACCGGTTCACCCATTTCCGAACGGCTTCCCGGCTGACG
>NZ_VFSV01000056.1 GCF_007004065.1 Palleronia caenipelagi
TCTCGATGGATGGCCGGGGCCGCTGGATCGACAACCGGATGATCGAGCGGCTCTGGCGATCCCTCAAATACGAATGCGTCTACTTGAACGCCTTCGAAACAGGTTCCGAAGCCCGGGACGGGATCGGTGACTGGATCAGCTACTACAACGAAAGACGCCCGCACTCATCACATGGGATCATGACGCCGGACGAGGCCTATGACAGGCAATCTCCGGACCTGAAGGTTGCCGCCTGAAATGAAACCAATGCTATAGCTTAGCACGGCGGCAAACTGGTCGAATTTCAAGGACCACCTCTGTGGCTGGTTCATCGATATTGACGATGAGCGGGCGGTGCCGGTCTGTCGCGGACGGGACGAAGTCGAGGAACTGCTTTCCGAAGGCCTTATCGCTGACACTAAAGATCCATGGCTTGGCAGCGGTGAAGCACTGTTCGAAACGCAGCAGGCTCGGCGGGATGAGGTTTGGGACGCCATCCGCCCGATCGCCATGGCGCAGCCGGAAAGCTTCGATCCGCGCAGGCGCGCGGCGCTGACGCACGACCGCGTCGAGGAGACGGGGATCACGCGTCAACGGCTTTACCGCCTTCTGCGCCGCTGGTGGCAGCGCGGGATGACGCAGGCTGCTCTGACACCGGATTACGCAAATTCCAGTGGCGCCGGGAAGCGCAAGGCGGATCACGGGATGAAGCGTGGTAAGCCGGTCAAATATGGCCCGGAGGGGCTGAATGTCGATGACGAGGTGCGGTCGGCGTTCCGCGATACGGTGACGCGCTATCTCGCCCAGAACAAGACTCTCAATTTGGCCGATTGCTATCATAAATGGCGCTGTTGCACAAATCGGGGTCTGAGCGAGGACGGCCTACATCGCACCGCACGTTGGGTAATTGATCACCCGGATCAATTCCTGATCAGCCTCACCCTTGGCAGAGTGGATATTGCGAGAGCTTCAATGCCAGGTTCCGCGACGAGTTGCTCATTGCCGAAATCTTCTACAGCCTTCGAGTGGCAAAAGTCCTGATCGAGCAAGGGCGTGTTCACTACAACACGGTCAAACCGCACAGCGCCGGGTTATAGGCCACCTGCGCAGGGAAGCACCGTACCAATGGACCAGAGCCCCACGGTGCATCAACAATCAACCCGGACCACTCAACGGGGGTGGACCACCAGAGCATCCGGCATAAAGCAAGGAGAAATAGCAATAACGGGTGCCGAGATTTGCCGCGCCGAACGGGATCAGCGGGGCCAGACAGCTCAATTGGAGGAAGAGATATGCAGGGATGTTGCCGACGGGCAAGCAGAAGCTGCGTGAGCCTGAAGACGAGAAAAGGCGAACATCGAAACGGCGGGTGAAGGCGAAGCCTCCCCAATTCCGCGACGACGCCGTGAACCCGCATGATTCTTCGTTAATAGACTTTGTGCATAACCAACTGACAACGACACGAAGGATGTGTATTTTTCACTTGTGGAGACTTTCCCCCGATATGTTTCCGTACTGGGTGCTAGGTTCAGCTACAAAGGCGAAAATGTGTTCTCAACTCTGAATCAGGTCTGCCTTCAGGCCGTTACCCCGAGACGATCAGGCTGGACAATGGCCGCGAACTCGGGTCGCGCGAGATTGACCTCCGGGCTTGCCAGTCCGGCTTTAAGCTCGACTCCTGGCGGCCGGAAAAGCCGATGGTCAACGCTGAGATTGAAGCTTTAAGCAGCAGCTTTCGCTGAGAATACCTGAACTCACATTCGTTCGTAGGCCTTTAAGATAGGAGCGAGGAGTTGAAGGCTTGGCGTGGATACGACAACGGGAAAGCACCACCGCACAGCGCAATCGGGAGCAACGTCTCCGCCGCGCTCATGAAGTTGCCAGACCCATCCAGCCCGTCTGGGTGATCCTACGGCGGTAAATCCAGTCCCGACCGACGACACATCCTGTAGCACAGTAAACCTGACGCAAAACATCATGAATGCCATCAAGTGATCCAGACAGCCGACTCGGATCTCCCATATACCGTCTATAACGTCTGGACGCGGCTCATAAGCCCGCAGAGCGCTTAATTCAGCCCGCTAAAAAGGGCAACCGGTTCTCCGTTTCGCAGAAAGGCCACTGCGTGGACTGATCTGCGACACCGCCATTTATCGGCGTTCCTGACACCGTCCAGGTAGGGATGTCCATAAGCTGTTTCTTGGCTTAGTTCTGAAACGAAAAACGGCGCCCCGAGGGACGCCGTTTCCGTCATTCTGACGATGGATCAGCAGCTGTAATACATCTTGAATTCCATCGGGTGCGGCGTGTGCTCGTAGGCGTAGATCTCTTCCCACTTCAGGTCCATGTAGCCTTCGATCTGGCTCTGGGTGAACACATCACCAGCGGTCAGGAAGTCCGTGTCGGCCTCCAGCTCGGTCAGCGCTTCGCGCAGGGAGTGACAGACCGTCGGGATGCCCTCGAGCTCTTCCGGCGGCAGGTCGTAGAGATCCTTGTCCATGGCCTCGCCCGGATGGATCTTGTTCTTGATGCCGTCGAGGCCAGCCATCAGCAGGGCCGCGAAGCAGAGATAGGGGTTCGCCGACGGATCGGGGAAGCGGGCCTCAACGCGCTTGGCCTTCGGGCTTTCGGCCCACGGGATCCGGACGCAGCCCGAGCGGTTGCGGGCCGAATAGGCGCGCAGAACCGGAGCCTCGAAGCCCGGGATCAGGCGCTTGTAGGAGTTGGTCGAAGGGTTGGTAAAGGCGTTCAGAGCCTTGGCGTGCTTCAGAATGCCGCCGATGTAGTACAGCGCCTCATCGGACAGATCGGCGTATTTGTCGCCTGCGAACAGGGGCTTGCCGTCCTTCCAGATCGACATGTTCACGTGCATGCCGGTGCCGTTATCGCCCGCGATGGGCTTCGGCATGAAGGTAGCGGATTTACCGTAGGCGTGGGCCACGTTGTGGATGATGTACTTGTACTTCTGCATGTTGTCGGCCTGTTCCACCAGACCGCCGAAGATCATGCCCAGCTCGTGCTGGCAGGAAGCAACCTCGTGGTGGTGCTTGTCGACCTTCATGCCGATGCGCTTCATGGTGGACAGCATCTCAGAGCGCAGGTCCTGAGCGTCGTCGATGGGGTTCACCGGGAAATAGCCGCCCTTGATGCCCGGACGGTGACCCATATTCCCCATCTCGTACTCGGTGTCAGAGTTCCAAGAGCCGTCAACGGCATCGACCTGATAGGACACCTTGTTCATCTCGACGGAGAAACGAACATCGTCGAACAGGAAGAATTCGGCCTCGGGACCCCAGAAGGAGTTATCGCCGATGCCGGTGGATTTCAGGTAATCCTCGGCATTGCGGGCGGTGCCACGGGGGTCACGCTCATAACGTTCGTTGGTGTCGGGCTCCAGCACGGTGCAGTGCACAGCGAGCGTCTTCTCGGCGTAGAACGGATCCATATAGGCCGAGCCCGTGTCGGGCATCAGCTTCATGTCGGACTGGTCGATGCTCTTCCAGCCGGCGATGGACGAGCCGTCGAACATGAAACCTTCCTCAAGGAAGTCCTCATCGACCTGATCGGACATCACGGTCACGTGCTGCAGCTTGCCGCGCGGATCGGTGAACCGGATGTCAACGTATTCGACGTCTTCATCCTTGATGGTCTTCAGCATGTCGCTTGCGCTCATGGGAAGTTCTCCTGAGTGGTAAATCTGTGTGGGGATTTCAGAGGGCGTCCGGGCCGGACTCGCCGGTGCGGATGCGGATGGCCTGTTCGACGGGGGAGACGAAGATCTTGCCGTCGCCGATCTTGTCGGTTTTGGCGGCGTCGAGGATCGCTTCGATGGCAGATTCGACCTGATCGTCGTCCAGCACCACCTCGATTTTCACCTTGGGAAGGAAATCGACGACATATTCAGCGCCGCGATAGAGCTCCGTGTGGCCCTTCTGGCGTCCGAAGCCTTTGACTTCGATGACGCTGAGGCCCTGAATGCCCACGTCCTGCAACGCCTCCTTGACCTCGTCGAGCTTGAAAGGCTTGATGATCGCCTCGATCTTTTTCATCCGGCCGCACCCCTTCTGCTTGCTGAAGATCAGAGACCACTTTCGGCAGCAGGTCACAATTGGCGGGGTGATTTTGCAGCCCACTGCGCGAAAGATTCGCGGTCGAGTGATTAAAATTTACGCGTAACGCATAAAAATTGAGCAGGTGAGATATGGCGATGCGTCCTGAATCAGCGGTGACCACGGCGGAGATGCGTAAAATCGAGGCGGATGCCATTGAATCAGGCAGCGTCACCGGACTCGATCTGATGGAGCGCGCCGGTGCCGGAGCGGTGTCCGCGGCCCGGGAGCGGCTGATGCCCGATCCGGCAGGGAAACGCGTGCTGATCCTGTGTGGCCCCGGAAATAACGGCGGTGATGGTTATGTGATTGCCCGGATTCTGCACGATCTGGACGCAGAGATCGAACTGCGGGCGCTGGGCGCGCCGGGGCAAGGGGCGCCGGATGCGCTCGCAAACAGGAAGCGATGGCTGGAGATCGGCACGGTTATGCCCCTTGATGACAGCGCCGCCATGGGGGCACAGCCCGACCTAGTGATCGACGCGCTCTTCGGCACTGGGCTGGCACGCGGCGTAGATCCGGCGATCTTCGATCCGGTGCGGGCACGGATCGGCGCAGCGCCGATCATCGCTGTGGATCTGCCATCGGGTTTGTGCTCCGACAGCGGTCAGGTGATCGGCGCCGAGGGCGGTATCCTTCCGGCCACACTCACCGTATCCTTTCACCGGCCCAAGCGCGGCCATTATCTGCGCGACGGCCCCCGGTTTTGCGGCGCGCTGGCGGTCTGCGATATCGGCCTTGGCGCCACAGAAGGCGCGGTGCGTCTGGTCCGCGCGCCTGACGGGCTGGGCAAAGGACACGGCCACAAGTTCAGCTATGGTCATGCATTAGTTCTCTCGGGCGGCATGGGGCAGAGCGGAGCCGCGCGACTGGCGGCCCGTGCCGCGCTCCGGGTCGGGGCTGGCCTCGTGACAATCGGCGCCCCTGCGGAAGCCATGCCGGAGATCGCCGCGCAGATCACGGCCCTCATGTTGCGCCGGGTCGATGACGCCGGGAACTTTGCTGGCCTGTTGGACGATCCCCGGATCAACGCGCTTTGTCTTGGCCCGGGTTTGGGACTGGGGCCGCGTGAAGCTGCACTGATCGGCACGGCCCTCGTCTCGGCCCGCCCCGCCGTGCTTGATGCCGACGCATTGACGCTGATCGCAGCAGATCCGGAGCTTCGCAGCGCCCTCCATCCCAACTGCGTTCTGACGCCCCACGAAGGGGAATTTGCGCGTCTTTTTCCGGATATCGCTGACCGCTCCGAAGGTCCCGGCTGGGGCAAGCCGGATCTCGTGGCCGAAGCGGCGCGACGGTCAGGCTGCGTCATTCTGCTGAAAGGACCCGATACCGTGATCGCGACACCGGAGGGGAACGTCATGCTTCACGCCGCCGCCTATGAGCGTGCCGCACCATGGCTCGCGACCGCCGGTTCAGGAGACGTGCTCGCCGGACTGATCGCCGGGCTGCTGGCTCGCGGCGCAGCACCCGCCGCAGCGGCGCAGACCGGCGTATGGCTGCACACCGAAGCGGCCCGGCACATGGGCGCAGGTTTGATCGCCGAGGATCTGCCGGATTTGCTGCCTCGCGTTTTGCAGGACCTCTGAGATAACGAGCGGCCGGAATTTCTTTGTCGACCTTCCGGTCAGCCGGTCACAATTCCCGCCAAAACCGCTACGCAGCTGACACCAAGACAGCCATTAACCGTCCTCTGGGACGTGCCTCAGGCCACGCTCTCGAACACCTCCAGCACCGGCGCTTCGAGGTAGAGATCGGTCTGAGGCTTCACGCCGCTATGGGCCTTGCGGAACGCCTCGGAGCGGGTCCAAGCCTCAAACGCCGCCTTATCCGCCCACATAGTGTGACTGGCATAGAGCGTGTGGTCGTCCGTCGTCGCACCCCGTACGAGATGAAAAGCCACGAATCCCTTGACCTCATCCAGATGCGAGTCGCGATTTCGCCACATTTCCTCGAACGCGCCTTCACGCCCCGGGGTGACCTTGAACCGGTTCATCGTCAGATACATAGGCTGCCTCCTCACAATCTGATCGCAAGATGGGACGGCGCAAAGATACTGGCAAGGTCGTTGTCAGCCAAAGAAGCCCTTGCGCAGAAGGTTCAGCGCCGCCACGCTCAGCACAAGCAAGGTCATCTGCCGGAAGCGCTTGGGGTCGAGCCGGTCGCCAAACCGGAACCCCAACTGCATCCCCAGCCAGGCCGGAATCAGCAGCGTGGCCGAGAACAGCATCGTCTGGCTCGTCAGAAGGCCTGAGCTCAGATGCCCCGCCAACAACATTATTGAGCCGGCACCGTAAACCACGCCCTGCACCGCCATCTGGCGCTTGCGTTCCGTCTCCAGCGCGATGAGGTAGAGCACCGTCGGCGGGCCCCAGTTGCCTGCGATCCCCCCGATCGTTCCCGCCAGCGTGCCTATCACCCAGTCCCACCGCGTCTTGTGCGCGGGGTCGACGTGAAAGTGCACGCCCATGAGCTGAATGATCGACAGGATCAGCACCGGGAAACCGACCGCCAGATAGACCGCCTGCGCTGAAATCAGCGGCACGACCTGAGTCACCGCGAGGATCATCACGCAAGCGGCGAGAAGGAAGCGCCAGAAGTATTTTGTGCCTTCAACGGCTTCGTGCCAGCCTGCCTTGGCGACCTGCACAAAGTTCGAGGCCACTGTGGGCAGGATCAAACCGGCAATGGCAAGCTTTGGGTCGATGACGAGGGTCATACCGGCCACGAGAACCAGCGGCATGGCAAACCCGACCGCGCCCTTGATAAAGCCTGCCACGACGGCGACAGCGAGGCAGACGAGGAGTTCGGGGGCGGTGAGCAGGTCAAAGATCATGCCGCGCCCTACACCCCCGGCGCGGGAAAGTGTATAAAGAAAAGGGACGGGTCCTGAATTTGACGCGACCATCAGGTGCGTCACATTCGTTCCTTTCGCAGCGTCGCGAAGAAATCTTCTTGCGCCCGCGCAGATGCGGCGTTACCCCTTTGCAGACGCAGAAAAGTGGAGCCGTAGATGCCGCATGATGGACAGGACATGACCGCCGCGACCGCCCGCCCGGTTCTTTTCGATGACCTTCTGGCGACCACCGCCGCAGTGGTCGCCCCGGTAAACGCCCTGCGCGACGACGCCATTGCCGCGCTGCGCGATCTGGTGACCGTCGGGGGCCGGGTCAGTGCCGGAAAGATCGAAGAGCATCAACACGCCACCCATGGTGTGGCCTGGCTCGCGACCTATGCCCAGTCACTCACGCAGATGCAGGCATGGGCCGAAAAGCTGAACGACGACGACCAGTTCGGCGAGGTCGAGCAACTGATCCATCAGATTGCCTTTGGCGAGTATCTTGCGCAGATCCGCGGCGGCATCCCGATGAGTCAGGGCGAGATGCTGCGCCTGCATGATCTGGGGCTCTACGCGGGGCCGTTGAATCTGCCCGAGGCCGACCGTCTTGTGACCCACGGCAACTCTCAGGCTGCTCGCACCCGGCTCGTGGAGCTGATGCAGGAGCGCCGCGCGGAGAACACCTATGGCCGCAGCGGACTCGATGACGAGCTGGAGATGATCCGCGAGCAGTTCCGTCGTTTCGCCGTAGATCGGGTCGAGCCGAATGCCCATGAATGGCACCTGAAGGACGAGCTGATCCCGATGGAAATCATCGAGGAGATGGCGGAGCTGGGTGTCTTCGGCCTGACCATCCCCGAGGAATATGGCGGATTTGGCTTATCCAAAGCCTCCATGTGCGTGGTCTCCGAAGAGCTGTCGCGCGGTTACATCGGCGTGGGCTCGCTGGGCACCCGGTCTGAGATCGCCGCTGAGCTGATCCTCTGCGGCGGCACCGAGGAGCAAAAGCAGAGCTGGCTGCCGCGCATCGCCAGCGCCGAGATCCTGCCCACCGCCGTCTTTACCGAGCCTAATACCGGCTCCGACCTCGGCTCCCTCCGCACCCGCGCGGTGAAGGACGGGGACATCTGGAAGATCACCGGCAACAAGACCTGGATCACCCATGCCGCGCGCACCCATGTGATGACCCTGCTGGCGCGGACCAATCCGGCGACGGACAATTATTCCGGACTGTCCATGTTTCTGGCGGAGAAGACGCCCGGGACCGATGAGGCGCCATTCCCCGATGCGGGCATCACCGGCGGCGAAATTGAAGTGCTCGGTTACCGCGGCATGAAGGAATACGAGCTCGGCTTTGACGGGTTCGAGGTGAAGGGCGACAACCTTTTGGGCGGCGAAGAGGGCAAGGGCTTCAAGCAGCTCATGGAGACCTTCGAGAGCGCCCGCATCCAGACCGCCGCCCGCGCCATCGGCGTCGCTCAGGCCGCGCTCGATACCGCCATGACTTATGCCATCGACCGCAAGCAGTTCGGCAAATCGCTGATCGAATTCCCCCGCGTCTCGGGCAAGCTCGCGATGATGGCCGCCGAGATCATGGTGGCGCGTCAGCTCACCTATTTCTCTGCCTATGAGAAAGATCACGGGCGGCGCTGCGACCTTGAGGCCGGGATGGCGAAACTGCTCGGCGCCCGCGTAGCTTGGGCTGCGGCCGATAACGGGTTGCAGATCCATGGCGGCAACGGCTTTGCGCTGGAATATGTGGCCTCGCGCCTGCTCTGCGATGCGCGGATCCTCAACATCTTTGAGGGCGCGGCGGAAATTCAGGCTCAGGTCATCGCCCGCCGCCTGCTTGGCTAATGGCACAGGGCGGGATCACTCGATGATCTCGCCCGGCTCCACGCCCCAGAGAGCGTCCTCGTGAACCCAGCCCTCATATCCGTCCTTGGCGATCCGGCACCACGTCTCGCCGCAGGTCTCGATCCGAGCGACCACGCCCCGCTTTGCGACGGCTACCACGTTCGAATCTACATCAGGACGACTACGGAGTTCGACACTCTCGGCCTCAATAAGCGCGGTCCGCGCGCCGGAGAGCAGGGAGTAGTGGATCCAGCCGCCCTGCCCGTCCCGATCCTCAATCCTGCGCCAGTGGCCGTATTCGGCAGTCACCCGGAGCGGCAGGCCCCGCAGGCTATAAACCCAGTCTACCCGGTGGCTCAGGGAGGGTCCGCGCCGCACATTCGCTTCACTGGCTTTCAGCGAGACAAAGCGCGGCATGGGCAGGTTGGTCACAGGACCACGGCCCTCGGTCTCCTGCGCCATCGCAGCGCAGGCCAAGGACGCGGTCAGCACCGCCACAAGAACTCGTTTCTTCATCATCTGCCCGATGATCCATCCGCCAGTATGCCCGCTCTTGCGGGTCTTGGGAGCATTCGGCTTGTACCCTACCCCATTCCCCGCCACTTTGCGCGTGGCGAAGGAAAAATCAAATCGCCGAGGAGGAAATAATGCCCGCCGATCGTCTGAGTGTTGTCGTTACGCGACGCCTTCCCGAGCGCGTTGAAGCCCGCATGTCGGAACTGTTCGACGTCAAGCTCCGGAATACCGACGCCCCCATGACCCGGGACGAGTTGATTTACGCGGTGCAATCGGCTGATGTGCTGGTGCCGACAATTACGGACCCAATCGACGCAGGCCTATTGGCGCGCGCCGGGGAGCGGCTGAAGCTCATCGCCCAGTACGGCTCCGGCGTGGACAATGTGGATGTGGCCACGGCCCGGCAGCGGGGCATTCTGGTGTCGAATACCCCCGGCGCCTCGACCGATGACACGGCGGATATGACGATGGCGCTGATGCTGGCCGTCACCCGCCGCATTCCCGAGGGTCTCTCGTTGATGCAAGCAGGCGCATGGGACGGCTGGTCGCCCAATGCCATGCTCGGTGGCCGGATCTCCGGGCGGCGGATCGGCATCCTTGGCATGGGCAGGATCGGTCAGGCTGTGGCCCAACGCGCAAAGGCGTTTGGCATGCAGATCCATTACCACAACCGCCGCCCCCTCCGCGCCGCAATTACCGAGCCGCTCGAAGCAACCTATCACGAGAGCCTCGACCACATGGTCAGCCGGATGGACGTGATCTCGGTCAATTGCCCGCACACGCCCTCGACATTCCACCTGATGAACGCCCGTCGCATCGCGCTGATGAAGCCGACGGCGGTGCTGGTGAACACCTCGCGGGGTGAAGTGATCGACGAGAACGCACTGGCCCGCGCTCTGGAGCAGGGCAAGATTGCCGGTGCCGGTCTCGACGTGTTCGAACACGGGTCCGACATCAACCCGAAGCTGCGTGAGACCCCGAATACTGTGCTCTTGCCTCATATGGGGTCTGCCACGGTAGAAGGGCGCGCGGAGATGGGCGAGAAGGTCATCATCAATATTAAGACCTTCGCCGATGGCCACCGTCCGCCGGATCAGGTCGTCCCCGCTGCGCTCTGACGTTCAGGGGATTATCGGATGGGGGGGGGCGGCTCCACCAGAAAAGCCTCCCCAGCGTTGTGCCGAGACGGACCGCACTGACCCGCAGGACGCCAGCTAGTCCTGCGACACGCTCGTCAGATCCGATTGGCTCTCGCCAATTTCCGGGGATGTGTAGCGAACGAGATCGGCATAGTAGCAACCCGATGTGTCGCTAACATGAAATGTCGTGACCTCGGACATCTCGTTGAATTGTGCCCAGCGCTGGCCTTCTTTGGCGATGAGCGCGGCGACACTGTGGGACATCAGACTATCGGTCGCCTGATGCTCCATGACATCGCGTAGCGAGCGCCCACAGATCCGGTTCGGGCGCACACCCAGCGCCGCCGCTTCCGGTTCGCTGACGGCAAGATAGCGTGATCGGAGGTCGAATACTGCAAGACGGTCCACACTCGACAAAACGTAATCGGTGAGATCGGAACCAGACAGGCCCTCAGGCATCGGAGCCGATCGCTTTCGCGACCGTATCGCCGGCTCAGCAGCCACATCAAGCTTTTCCAGATCCGTCGCCGCCAGCGCCTGCCACGGTTTCAACATGCGCTCACAATTCGGCTCAGGGAACTCAAGCCGCTGCATGGCGAAGAAGTCCAGAATATCCTCCAGCTCGTCGATGGATTGAGGCACAAAGGATTCGAGACGGACCATCAGCGATGCGGTCAGCCGGACCAAAGCGGCCTGACTGCGCAGCGCCCCCCCGTCCAGAATTTGCGCCCGCAACTGCGCATCACAGATCCTGAACTTCGCGCTGAGGCGCGCAAACTCTGTCATCACAAACATATACCGATCAACTCATTAAACTCTGGAAAGATGTGACTTACGATTGCTCGGGGCTACCCGACCAGCTTCTAGATATCAAAGCGCAGTCCGACTAAGGCTTAGATCCGTCAGCGAACGAATTGACAGAGGTCGAAACGACTTTGTCCCGGGGCGCCGCCAGGACCTTCCGATCTCCTTACCGGTAGACGTGGTCTTCGCCAGGGAAGCTGCGCTGCTTCACCTCATCAGCATAGGCGCTGACGGCGTCTTCGATGTCCTGTTTTAGGTTTCCGTAGACCTTGACGAATTTCGGCGCCCAGTCTCCGAGACCGAGCATGTCTTCGAGGACAAGGATCTGACCGTCGCACCGGGCGCTGGCGCCGATGCCGATGGTCGGAATGTCCACAGCCTCGGTGATCTGGCGCGCCAGCGGTTCGACCACGCCCTCAACGACAACGGCAAATGCTCCGGCTTCGGCCACGGCCTTTGCGTCCTCGATATGCAGCGGCCAGCTGTCCTCGTCCCGGCCTTGCGTCTTGAACCCGCCCATGACGTGGGAGCTCTGGGGGGTGAGGCCGATATGGGCCATCACCGGCACGCCGCGCTCGGTCAGGAAACGGATGGTCTCGGCCATGCGCTTGCCGCCCTCCAGCTTCACCGCGCCGCATTGGGTCTCCTTAAGGATCTTGGCCGCATTGCGGAACGCCACCGAGGGGCTCTCCTCGTAGGTGCCAAACGGCATATCCACGACGATCAGCGCGCGCTGAGTGCCACGAACGACGGCCTTGCCATGCATGATCATCAGATCGAGCGGCACCCCCACGGTGGTCTCCATCCCGTGCATCACCATGCCGAGGCTGTCCCCCACGAGGATGAAATCGGCATATTTGTCCACGATGGCTGCCGTGTGCGCGTGATAGGAGGTCAGCGAGACGATGGGCTCCCCCCCTTTCCGCGCCGCAATCTGCGGAACGGTGATGCGGCGGACGGGCGCGCTGGTCTGAGTGCTCATATCAGGTCCTCTTAGTCAGGTACGACCATATTATCGATAAGAAAGACGTCGCCGAAGGAGACTGCAAGCAACATCACAACCGGTCGGCGGGGAACCCCGGTCACGGGAGACAGATCCTCGGCGTCGCGAATGTCGATGGAGCGGATCTCACTGCCCCTCGCCGCCTCGAGCCGGGCGCGTATAGCGGTCTCGGCAGCGGCAACGTCTCCGCCCTGCCCCAGCACCCCGGCGCCACCGAGGAGCGCCTGATGGAGGGCCGGTGCTTCCGCACGCTGGTCCTCCGACAGCCGCACGTTGCGGGATGACATGGCCAACCCATCCTCCTCGCGCCGAATCGGCACGCCGGTGATGTCGATATCCATATCGAGATCCCAGACCATCCGGCGGATCACGCAAAGCTGCTGGTAGTCCTTCTGCCCAAAAAACGCTGCATCGGGGCGGGTGATGTTAAACAGCTTCGTCACCACTGTCGCCACACCGCGAAAATGCCCGGGCCGGATAGCTCCGATCAGCACGCCGGACAGTTCGGTCGTCTCGACGATGGTTTCCGCGTCTGCGGCATACATCTCCGCCGGATCCGGCAGGAATACCGTATCCACCCCTTCGGCCTCCAGAAGCGCCAGATCGCGGGCTTCGTCGCGAGGGTAGGTCTCCAGATCCTCGTTCGGGCCAAATTGCGTTGGGTTAACGAAGATCGTCACAATGACTTTCTCACAGCTCTCTCGCGCCGCGCGCACCAGAGAGAGGTGCCCGTCATGGAGATATCCCATGGTTGGCACCAACCCAACGCGGGCCGTCCCCATCGCCGCCCGCGCCGCGCGAATCTCGGCTTTCGTTCTGCAGATCTCCATAGATCCCTCTCACACGTCCTGTCACAGACGGTATAGCGTTTCCACGGCGCAGGCCAATGCGTTGACACCACCGCAAACCCATCTATAAGCGCGCCTATTGGTGTTGGTGGCCCCCGCAAGGGGATGCCTGTCGGGATGCCTATCCGGATCGCAGATCCGGACCTGTATGCCAAAGGACAACGCCCTTTTGAAAGCAAAAGGAGAACAGCCGTGACCAAACGCACGTCTGCCAAGTACAAAATTGACCGCCGTATGGGCGAAAACATCTGGGGCCGCGCGAAATCCCCGGTCAACCGCCGTGAATACGGCCCCGGCCAGCACGGTCAGCGCCGCAAGGGCAAAATGTCCGACTTTGGCCTGCAGCTCCGCGCCAAGCAGAAGCTGAAGGGCTACTACGGCGACCTGACCGAAAAGCAGTTCCGTCGCATCTACGCCGAGGCCGAGCGTCGTCGCGGTGACACCGGTGAGATCCTCATCGGCCTGCTGGAGCGCCGTCTGGACGCCGTCGTCTACCGCGCCAAGTTCGTGGCCACCATCTTCGCGGCCCGTCAGTTCGTGAACCACGGCCACGTGCTGGTGAACGGCAAGCGCGTGAACATCCCCTCCTACCGCGTGCGTGAGGGGGACGTGATCGAAGTCCGCCAGAAGTCGAAGCAGCTCGCCGTTGTGCTCGAAGCCTCCCAGCTCGCCGAGCGGGACGTGCCCGACTACATGGAAGTCGACCACTCCAAGATGACCGCGACCTTCGTTCGCACCCCCGGACTCGGCGATGTGCCCTATCCGGTGCAGATGGAACCGAACCTGGTTATCGAATATTACGCTCAGAACTAAGACCGGCCGGTCCTGACCGGCACTGGTTTAGCTGACTGGGAGCCGCGCCTTATTTAGGCGCGGTTTTTTTTTGCATAAGATCCGCGCCTGTGGATTTTACGCCGCGCCTTGCGGTCTCCGGGTCCCGCGCAAGGAAAATAGGCGTTGCAAACGACTTCCCGACGGGTGCATTTCGCCATTATGTTGCCGCTTTCTGGCCTTCCCGCCTTTTCGGAGACGCCCCTATGAGTCCCATCGCCCCCAAGCCCGGCATTCTCGACATCGCCCCTTATGTGGGCGGCAAAAGCCATGTGGACGGTGTGCGGGATGTGGTGAAACTGTCCTCGAACGAAAACCCCGCTGGACCACCAGAGTCCGCACGCGCTGCGCTGGCAAAGGTCAGCCACACACTGCACCGCTATCCATCCACCGATCACGCCGAACTGCGAGCAGCAATTGCAGAGGTTCACGGTCTGGACGCAGATCGAATTATCTGTGGCAATGGCTCCGATGAGCTGATTGCCATGCTCTGCACCGCCTATTCCGGTCCCGGAACTGAGGTGATTCACACGGAGCATGGCTTTGCGATGTACCGAATCTCTGCCCTCACCGCCGGTGCAGACCCTGTGGAGGTGCCAGAGCGTGACCGCCGGGTGGATGTGGACGCCATTCTCGCGGCCGTGACGGAGCGGACCCGGCTTGTCTTTATTGCCAACCCCGCGAACCCGACCGGGACCATGCTGGATGTCGATGAGGTTACGCGTCTGGCGGAGGCGCTTCCTGCGCATGTCCTCCTAGTTCTGGATGGCGCCTATGCGGAATATGTGGAGGGGTACGACGCAGGGGCGGCACTGGTCGCGACCCGAGAGAACGTGGTGATGACTCGAACGTTTTCCAAGATCTACGCCCTCGGCGGTCTTCGCGTCGGCTGGCTCTATGGTCCCGAACACATTCTCGATGTTCTGGGTCGGATTCGCGGCCCCTTCAATCTTGGCACCCTCCAACTCGCTGCCGCAGAGGCCGCGATCCGTGACCAGAACTTTGTGGAGCGCTCGCGTGTCGAAAACACTCGTCTGCGCCGCTGGATCACTGACGCGCTGACAGAGATCGGGATCGGATGCGACTCCTCCGAAGCCAACTTTGTCCTGGCGCGTTTTGAGACAGCGAATGAAGCAGATGCATGCGAACTGCACTTGCGCCAACAAGGCCTGCTGGTGCGCAAGGTCGGCGGATACAAGCTGCCCCAGGCTCTTCGCATCACCGTTGGCGATGAGCCGTCTTGCCGCAGGGTGGTGCACGAAGTCAGGCGTTTCAAAGGGCTTGACAGCTGATCCCCTATTCAGGTGCACGGCAGCCTCGACCTTGATGCGCATGGGCGGACTGATCCTGTGGTCAGGCCGCCCCATAATCGACGGCAGTAAAACCCATAAAGGGCTAACGTCGCATTCAAACGTTGCCTAGTCGGGGGGACCCTTTAGAACGGCCTGAAGGCAGATTTGTTTGGCTGTGACATTCAGACCTTGCAGACGATCTCGTGGGGCAGAAGTTCTCATTGGGCTCGGGCACGCCAGACGTTTGTGCATTTGCTGGTCGCTGTCGCGATGATCGCGTTCACGGGGCCGAACCGGTTCAGTCGCTTGGTCCCGGCAGCGACATGGGGCGACTCGAACCGCTCTCGGAGGCTGGCGGCATTAAAGTCACCAGCCGCTCTAAATTATGGTGAGAATTTGCAGCCTCCTTAGCTGTTCAGTCCCGGCATTTGGTGGATCGGATTTAGGATGAATCGATCTGGCTCTGAAGTCCAGATCTTGCAGATGTATTCGTAAGGCGTCAGCCCGCTGAGGGTCTTGAGCCTGCGGGCGAAGTTGTAGGCTGTCATGAAGTCGGCAAGGTGTGTTCGCAACTGGTCGTGATTTTCGTAGTGGAAGCGTTTGACCGTCGCCTCCTTGATGGTGCGGTTCATTCGTTCGACCTGGCCATTGGTCCACGGATGGTTCGGCTTAGTGAGCCGATGTTCGATCTCATTTGCCTCACAGATCATGTCGAACCGCATCTGCCGTGAATATGCTGTGTTCCGGTTGCGGGGCTGCTCGGCGAACTGGATGCCGTTGTCAGTGAGGATCGTGTGGATGCGATAGGGGACGGTATTGAGCAGGTGTTCGAGGAACTCCCATG
>NZ_VFSV01000057.1 GCF_007004065.1 Palleronia caenipelagi
CTCGATGGATGGCCGGGGCCGCTGGATCGACAACCGGATGATCGAGCGGCTCTGGCGATCCCTCAAATACGAATGCGTCTACTTGAACGCCTTCGAAACAGGTTCCGAAGCCCGGGACGGGATCGGTGACTGGATCAGCTACTACAACGAAAGACGCCCGCACTCATCACATGGGATCATGACGCCGGACGAGGCCTATGACAGGCAATCTCCGGACCTGAAGGTTGCCGCCTGAAATGAAACCAATGCTATAGCTTAGCACGGCGGCAAACTGGTCGAATTTCAAGGACCACCTCTGAAATCAAACTGGCTGTGCAATTTTACAAGCGCACACCATACAAAAAAGGAGGATTACCATCCTATTTCGGCGGCTTTCTCCAGAGTTGGTCGGAAGTTGGTCTTACGGACCGGCCATCCTCGAAACCCTGAAGCTGTTCTGACACGATATAATAATCAAGCTGATGTGTAATTGGGACGCTCCAGACATTGTCTCGGTTTTCGAGCTCTATTTGGCGAAGATAGGCCAGCCTCTTTGTTGCGTCGTTTTCAATTCGGGCTTTGGTGAAGGCCTCGTCAACAGCTGCGTTTCCCGCCCCTCCGTAGTTACCTTCGCCCGCACGCGACTGGGTGGTAAACGGGAAAAAGGCGTCGAGAAGGCTTGGCGTGTCGAATACCCATGAGACCAGAGCGATGTCGTAATTTCCGGGGATGATGTACGCGTTGTAGTGATCAGACGTTGTGTTGGTGACGACTTTGATATCGACCCCGAGAGGACGCCACATGGCCTTTATGGCGGCGACGATATTGCTCTCATTGGCCCGATGATCCCTATATAATAACGTGATGCGCAAGGGGTTTTCAGATGAATAGCCAACCTCCTCCATGATCCGCTGCGCTTTTGCCGGGTCATATTTGAAATTCGCAGCAGAGCCCGCCTCGGGGTCTTTGGCCCAGATCCAGTTACCCCCACCCGTCCAAGTGTAGACTTCATAACTGGAGGCGGCGAGTTCCTGCGCAATGAACTGTCGATCCAGAGCCAGGACAAGTGCCTGCCGGATGCGTCGGTCGCTGAGAGCCGGGACCTTGGTATTGAAGTTTAGATAGGTGACCTGCGGTTCGACCAGCGTGCGGAGCGATTCCGGACGGTTCTGGCGAAACCATTCGACCAAATCCAGGTCATGGATTCGGTAGATGTCGAACTCCCCGTTGAGGACAAGGCCAGCCTCGGTGTTCACACCCTCGCTGGACGCTTTGTAGATAACCTTGTCGAAGTAAATCGAGTCTGTCGTATCGTAGCGTTGGTTTCGCTCCGCCACGGCGTAGTCGAAAGACTTGAGCTCAACCGGCACATAGGGCCCATTGGCCAGAAAGCCTTCGGCAGAGGCCCAAATCTGCATTGGGTCGAGCGGGCTATGCCTTGGGAAGGGATAAAAATCGAGCCCGCTCATCGCATATGGAAATTCCGGATCTTGCTTCGCAATTTGGATCTCCAGTGTCTGCGCATCTATTGCCCTGATCCCGATATCGTCGACTGACGCCAGATCACCGTCGATATAAGCCTGTAGTCCGGCGATGCTGCGCGTCTTCTGGGTGAGACCTTCGCCCTTGCCGATCCGCGCCCATTCCGCTCTTGCGCGCATTGCAATGACATAGTCATCCGCCGTCACCCGAACCCCGTCGCTCCAGACAATGTCTGCGAGGAAGACACGATAGTTTGTTTGATCATCACCTAGCTCGTAGCCAACTGCGGCAGTAGGGCGCAACGACAGCTGGTGATCCAACTCAAACAACGGCAGAAGGCAGTCCCGGTAGATATCCTCGCTCCACGGGGCCACCGACTTGAGATAATTTAGCTGTTCAATACCTGTGGCTTCAGACCGGATCAGAGTGCGGTTGGGCGTATCAACCGCCCACGCAGGCCACGAAGTCATCATGGTCATGCCCGATGTGCCCAAGAGAAATGTTCGGCGATCCAACCGGGAAAGGGCCATGACTCTGCTCTCCAACCTCAAGATGGCATCCAGACGGTTAAAACTCTATGCATCTCTTGCCGATGCGATTTTGACTCATTCCCGCAAAGCGTGCAATGCTGAAGTTTCTACAGGCTTTCCGTGATATCATCCGACGGACAGGCAGCCATCACTCGGTTCAACGTCGAATTTGGGATAGGGCCATGTTTGTGATCAGAAATCTATCGGCAGAGACGAAGTTCGTCTTACGCAGCGTGGCTTTGGTTGCCATTGTTCTTGCCGCCGTCATTTCTGCGATCCAGTTCTTCTCGGTCCGGCAAAGCTATTCAGAGCAACGCGCCAATATGGACCAGATGCGGACCGAATTTTTGAAAATGATCAGCAATGATCTGGCCAGCTACAATCTGATTTCGTTGGAATATGATATGAGCGTCCTGCGTCAGATCGACGGCTTCATATCGATCGAACTGACGGATCGGTTTGACAACCTGCTCTACGCGATCGACGCGCCCCTCCCTGCCGAGGACTTGTTGCCCGAGACGATCACCACCGATCTCTACAGCGCCCGGGGCCAATATGTTGGCAACGCAAAACTGGTTCTCGGCACACCTTCCCTGAAAACCTTGCTTCAGCAATCCGTTCTAATGGCGCTGTTCATCTTTGCTCTGACGTTTGTCCCTCTCGCGTACCTTGCTTATCGCTTTATCAGAACCTACGTCACCAGTCCGCTAAGTGAGTTGCGGGAGGCTTGCGGTAGTTTCACGCCCGAAGGACGCCATGTCTCCGTGCAAGGGCAATTCCACGGTCAATTCGGAAAGTTTATTCAAGCATTTAACAAGATGCAGGCTGAGAAAAACGCCCGAGATGATCATAACAAAGCCTTGGTGCAGACCCTGAACCAGCAGAAAAGGGAGCTCGGGCTGCTCAACCAGGAACTCTCAGAGACAGCAAAGGCGCGCGCCGAAGACGCAAGGCGCCGCCTGATCGAAGCCGAAGCATTGCGTAACGTTCTGCGGGAAACCGGCAGTGTTCTCTCCATAGTGGGCAATGACGGCAGGTTGCAGCAAGCTTGCTTTGGCGCACCCTGCCCCACAGAATTCTCGGGCCTGATGACGCAGGGTGATTTCTCGATTCATCATGTCCGCGAGGTGTTAACGGAGCAGAACTTCGAAATCAGCACCGTGGCCATGCATGACTGTGGTCCGGAGAGCGATCAGAGCGAAGCCGATCTGGGATATGATCTGACCGTTTCACGGGGTCATGCGCATCATTGGATTGTTTCCCGTGTCCGCATCAATCGCGATGCCGAAGCCCTGATCCTTCGCGATGTCACATTACTGACCAATGCGGAACTCCAATTGCGACAGTCTCAGAAGATGGATGCGCTGGGGGTTTTAGCGTCTGGTGTCGCTCATGATTTCAACAATATACTTACCATTATTTTTGGCGCGCTGGAGAACCTGAAAGCCGGGCTCGACAGCGACAGTGACAGCGATAATGACGTGGATGTCGCAATGGCGGCCAGTGAACGCGCTTCAGCGGTGGTCAGGCAATTGTTGAGATATTCTGCCACCGTGGAGCCAGACGAGCACGTCATTTCTCCCAGCGCCAAATTGTATGAGCTCGAACCGCTGTTACGCGCGACCCTTGGCCCCAACATTCACACGACCATCGACTCGCAGACCGACTGCGATGTTCTGTGTGACCCCGATCTCATCGATGCTGCCGTGATTAATCTCGCGACGAATGCGGCCTATGCGATGGACGGTGCGGGTCAGATCGATATTGTCTTGCGGGATGCCCTGCCCCAGGAAATCCTTGAGGTCCACAGATTACACGGGCGGGCGACCAGCGAGCGGTATGTCGTTCTGTCTCTTGCCGATACCGGCTGCGGCGTCCGGGCGGATCTGGTAGACCGGATTTTCGAACCTTTCTTTACGACAAAGAGCCGGGGCACCGGGACGGGCCTGGGACTATCGATGGTCTTCGGCATGTGCTCTCGTGCCGGCGGTGCGGTTCTGCACGAGCATAATGAGCCCTGTGGGTCTAGATTCAAACTGGTTCTGCCGGTCGCATCCAGTGATCTGACGCCCCGAAAGATCCAGATGGAAGTCACCGAACGTCCGCTGCAGGGCCGCTCCTTGCTGATCATCGACGACGAGGATGTGATCCTCGATGTTCAGAGCCGCCTGTTCGCCAATGCCGGCGCGACTGTAAGAACCTGCGCCACACTTGAACAGTTTCAGACGCTTGTTCAGCAGGGCGACCTGCGGGATATCGATTTTGTCCTGAGTGATTACACCATGTGCGGGTGGAGCGGTCTGACAGTGGCCCGTGCGCTGGAGCAGCATAACGCAAACGTAGATCTGTTCATTGTGACCGGCAACGCGATGATGATCGATCGGGACAGCATGACTTACCCTTACGAGATTATCGAAAAGCCACTTTCGTCGCTGGAGATTATACAGATACTCGGAAGAGCTGATAGACGCAGGACGGAAACGACTGGATTCAAAATCAGCCAGATGGATATCGTTTGAATTACGGCCGAAGGTAGCAAAGAAACACTTCACATCTCGGGCCAGAATTGACGTTGAAAATGCTGCGACAGAATGACTATGTTGTACGGGTCAGGTTAAGGAATTACTGGCCCTTTTTCGAACTATTTCCGATCACGTGCTCATATTCCGCGCGGGAGTGGTCTGTTATGCGGGGGAACTGGCGGGGCCATCTGTCAAACTTTTCGGGCAAGTCGCGCCAAGGCGCACCAGTTCTCGTGATATACAAATCCCCTCCAATACAGTGTTTATATGGTAATCCCCGCCGATTTTATGGGGATGCTGAAGTAGAATTTTCCCGGCAGGATGAACGGGGAGTTTCAGATGAAGAAAGCACGTTTTACCGAGGCCCAGATCATGTCTGTGCTGCGCCAGATGGAGGGCGGTGTGCCTGTTTCGGAGCTGTGCCGCGAGCACGGCATGAGCAGCGCAACCCTGTACAAACGGCGGGCGAAGTATGGCGGAGTGGGCGCCAGTCTCATCAGTGAGAGCGAGCCTTGTCCGCCATTGGTCCGAGGGCAATGACGAGCGCTATGGCCGAGGAGAACCGACGTCTGAAACGTATGTTTGCGAATGTCAGCATGCAGAACGACCTGCTGAACTTTGAAGGCGAACGCCATGCGTTCGAGTGAGCCTGGGAAGGCTTTGGGAAAAAAGTGATATAGCCAGCTGAACGCCGGGAGCTGGCCCTGAGGGTCCTGGCGACGAGGGGTGTCAGCATCACGCTGGCCTGCCGGGCATTCGGCATAAGCGAGACCTGCTATCGATACAGCCCTAAACTGGACGAAGAGAACGAGCAGATCGCTGACCTGCTGATCGGGCTGACGGCGGCGAAGAAGACCTGGGGCTTCGGCTTGTGCTTCCTGTATCTGCGCAATGTTCAAGGGCATGGTTGGAACCACAAGCGGGTCTACCGGATTGATCGCGAACTGGAACTGAACCTGCGGATCAAGCCGCGCAAGCGTCTGAAGCGGGAAAAGCCGGACGAACTGGCTGTACCAGAGGCTCGGAATGAGGTCTGGTCCATGGACTTCATGGCGGATCGCCCAAGCGATGGCCGTCAGTCCCGGTTGCTGAATGTTCTGGACGATTTCAACCGGGAAGGACTGGGCATCGAGGTGGACTTTTCGTTGCCCTCTGAGCGGGTTGTACGGACCCTGAACCAGATCATCGAATGGCGTGGTCCACCCAAGGCGATCCGGGTCGATAACGGCCCCGAATACATCAGTGGTACGCTTGTGGAATGGGCAGAGAAGAGGGGCATCGCCCTGGCCTACATCCAACCCGGCAAGCCGCAGCAGAACGCTTATGTCGAGCGATACAACCGGACCGTCCGGCACGAACGGCCGGACTTGTCCATATTCGAAACCATCAAGGAGGTGCAGCAGGTTGCCACCGAATGGCTCTGGTCCTACAAAAACGAACGCCCGAACACGGGCAACGGCGGGATGACACCCGCTCAGAAATTCAAGATGGCCGCCTAAATTCTACAACCTAACCCCCACAAAAATTGGGTGGATTACCGTTCAGCCCGGAAGGCATACGGGCAAGACTAGAACAGCAAGCCACATCGTCAGTCCAAGAATTGCGCGATGTGCCGTTCGACTATGGCTATCTGCGGCCCTGCCAATAAGAAGCCATCAAGGCGATAGAAGGTGCCATCGGGAGCGGAAAGAGGGACATCCTCGTGGCGATGGCGACAGGTATTCTCGGATACCGACGGTTTCTGAGCATGAGCTCTACCTGAATACGCGCAACTTTGAATGGCTAGGGCATCTCCCGCGCAGCGAATTCACACAGTCCGCTCTGTATGAGATCGGGTCCTTCATCACATTGTTCCACATCCGCAACCACGATGCAAAATTCTGTCAAAAGTTGACCCCACGGCTCAGTTTGACGCGAAGGCGCAAGAAGACGCCTCGCCCGATGATGATAGCGTGTCGGGTTCGGTCACGCCGCAAGCCGAGGACACCGCGCGGCGCCGTAAAGTTAACCATGTTGCGTCGAGAGACAGTCTCTGTTCAATCCCGTCACCTGTAAGCGCCCTGTGTTACGGAGGCTGCCATGAATTTCTGCATGGCCATGGCGAGGAACACTGCCGGAATACAGGCGAGGATGGCGGCAGCGGAGACAACGCCCTTGAGCACTTCGACGGATCCGGCGAATTGCGGCAGCATGACAGTGAGCGTAGTCACGTCGTTGCCAGCCAGAAGAAAGGCGAGTGTGTATTCGTTCCACGCGAAGACGAAGCAGAACAAGCCCGTCACGGCCATTCCAGGGGCGGCCAGGGGCATGATGATGCGGAACACGACGCCGAGCCGGGTGCAACCGTCCATCATCGCGGCCTCTTCGACCTCGACGGGCAAATCCTTCATATAAGCCAGCAGGTACCAGGTGGCGAAGGGCAGGTTGAAGGTCAGATAGACGAGGATCAGCCCGATATAGGTGTCGAGCATTCCCACCGTCCGAAGAATGATGAACATCGGCACGACGAAAACGATGGGCGGCAGGAACCGGTTCGAGAGGATGAAGAATGACAGGTGCTGGCCACCGGTCCGGAAGCGCGAGATGGCGTACGCGGCGAAAAGACCGAGCACTACGCTCAGCAGAGTATTGCACCCCGCCACGATGATGCTGTCGCGGATACCATAGAGGACCGAGGTGCTCTCGATGCTGACGCCCTGATAGCTGCCCGACCCGGTGATTGCGGCACGGAAATTGTCGAGCGTAACTTCGGAGGGCCAGAAGGTGGGCGGCTTGCGGAAGTTCTCGCCTTCGTTTTTGAAGGCGGTGATCACCAGCCAGTAGAAGGGGAAGAGAAAGACCACGAGCGCGAGGCCAATGACCCCATGGGCGGTGAGGGAACGCAGAGAAGGCTTCACGACTGGTCTCCCTTGAGGATGCTGCGCGCGTAGACAGAGACCAGCGCGATGGCGATGACCATGACGACGAAGGTGGCCACGGCTGCATCGGGCAGCTTCCAGAACTTGAAGCCGAGTTGATAGATATACATGGACAAGGTTTCCGTGGCCGATCCCGGCCCGCCCTGCGTCATGATGAACGGCAACTCGAACAATTTCAGCATATCGACGCTGCGGATGATCAGAGTCACGATGATGATGGGCTTTAGTGCGGGCAGGATGACAAAGCGTACCTGCTCGAAATAAGTCGCGCCGTCCATGCTGGAGGCTTCCAGGATCTCGCGGGGAATACCCAGCATACCGCTATAGAGCATCAACATCACGAAAGGCGTCCACTGCCAGACCTCTGCGATGACGATGGCATAGATGCTGAGGGTGGGATCGTTCAGCCAGACCACGGGATCCATGCCGAAGACCTCTCCCAGAATGTAGTTCAGCGGACCGAAATCGGCGTTGAAGATCAGCTTCCAGATCTCGGCGACGGCGATGGGCGCCACGGCGGCAGGCAGGATCAGGAGGACGATGAAGATCTTCTTGAGCTGGATCTTTTCGCGCAGGGCGAGGGCGAGGCCAAAGCCAATGGCGAATTCAAGGATCAGGGCGATGACCGAAATATGCAGCGTCACCCAGACCGCATTCCACAGACGCGATTGGCCGAGCATGTTGGCGTAGTTCTTGAACCCGACCCAGTCCCAGCGCCCGGTCCTGAGATCGAAGCTCGCGAAACTGGTCGCGAGGGCGAACAGGAACGGCAGAGCGGCGATCAGGATGAGCGCGATGAACGCGGGCGAGACGAAGAGCCAGCCGACGCGGCGGTCTTCGGTTTCGGCATCCTCGAGACGGTTCGGCATGGAAACCCCGGGTCAGAAACGGATGGGGGGCGGGCCGCATCTGGCCCGCCCGCGTGACGGGTTACTGGGAGACCTTGAAACCCATCGAGCCGAGCTGGTTCAGGTAGGCGCCCCAGACCTTGATCTGAGCGTCGCGGTCGCGGCTGTCGGTAATCTGCTGCCAGTCATCGGTGATCGCAGCCAGCGTGTCCTCGGCGCTGGCATTCTCATCGACGAGGAAGCCCGAAATATGCCGGTCGATCGCCTCCAGATATTCCTGCCCGCCAGGGATCGGCGGTGCGGGATAGCCGTTGGACATAAGCTCCGGGATCAGGTCCAGATATTCCTGGTCGATTACCACATCCCACTCTTCCGCCGGACGGTTCAACTGGCTGGTGCCGAACGGGTCGGAGCCGGTCGCGGTGCTGTCTACGGTCTTGTAGGAGCGCGACGGATCGCTGAGGAAGGACAGCGCGGCAAAGGCGGCTTCGGGGTTTTCACAGGCCTCGGTGATGCCCACGATCTTGCCGCCGAGTTCGCTGTAATTGTAGGTTTCGCCGTCCACCTCATAGCCGGGCAGAAGACCGTAGCCGATCTGGCCCTTCCAGTGCTCACCCACGAATTGCGGATCGCCAGCCCAGCCGGGGGTGTAGATCAGCTTGGCCACGTCGCCCCAGAACCAGGTTGCCGGCACATCGCCGTTGATGAAGGACGCAGGCCCCTCGACATAGCCATAGCTCGACGCGCCCGGAGGTCCGGCCTGCACCAGACGGCGCATGTCGTTCAGCATTTCGGCCACTTCGGGGCGGTTGATCTTCGGGTTCATCTCGGCGTCGAACAGTACATCCCCGCCAGTAGCCGAGCCATAGAACGGCAGGAAGGTCCGCCACGGAACATGCCAGGTCTGGGCATAACCATATTCGACATCGCCGTCGCCGTCCCAATCCATGCCGTTGAGGTATTCGGCAATATCCACGAGTTGCGGCACGGTCTGCGGCGGGTTCGGCAGGTCATAACCCTTGGCCTCTTTGAACCCGGCCATGATCTCTTCATTGCCGAGGATGTCCTTGCGGAAATACAGCCCGGTAATGTCGCCATCCTGACCAAAGGCATAGGGCGTCCCGTTCCACTGGGTCGCCAGCACGCCGAATTGCTCGATGATGTCAGAGGCCGCAGCCCCGCCAGTCTCAGACCCGGCAATCAGGTCATCCAGGGGGCGCAGGAAACCGCCATCCATGAAGTCGCCATTCCACGGCGCCAGCAAGGTAACGAGGCAGTAATCCACCGACCCGGTCACCCAGTCGGACATGGCCGTCTCGAAGATCTGGTTCTCGTTGATCTCGGTGCCTTCGAGGGTGATCCCGAGCTTTTCCTTCACCTCGTCCTGATGAACCTTCATGATATAGGCGTTGTGACCCGACGGGATCAGCCATTTGACCGTCTCGCCGTCAAACGGCTTGTCCTCGGCCAGTGCGCCAAAGCCGATGCTCGCCATCAGGCTCGCGGCGCTGGTCCCGAGCAGGATCCTCTTTTTTATAGACATGGTGTCCTCCGTGTTGGGTCGTTTTTTTGTTTGTTGTGTGGTGACAAGGAGCCAACGTCAGTCGACCGGATCCCAGTCAGGCACGTATTTCGCAGCGGCATGACCGTCTTCGGTTTGCAGCCCCTGCGCGTCGCGGATCTCGGCATCGGGCACGATCCGGCCCTTGGGATCGGCGAGCCCGTGGATCGCGGCCATCTCCGCGTCGGTGAGTTCAAAATCGAAGATCCCGAAATTCTCCTCGACTCGCTTCGGGTTTGAGGTGCGCGGGATCGCGACGACGGGCTTTTGCTGAACCAGCCAGCGCAAGGTCACTTGACCGGCGGATTTGCCGTGGGTCTCAGCGATGGTCTGAATGACTTCGGATGAAAACACCCGCCCACGGGCGATGGGGCAATAGGCGGTCAGTGCCATGCCATGGGTCTCACAAGCGGTGAGCAGGCGGGACTGATTCAGGAACGGATGATACTCCACCTGATTGGCAACCAGCGGTGCGGCGCTGAGCTGCGTCGCCTCCGCCAGAAGATCCGTGGTGAAGTTGCTGACGCCGATATGGCGGGTAAAGCCATTTTCACGCGCCCAGTTCAGCCCGTCCATCAGCTCCGCCATGGGAATCTCGGGGTGTGGCCAGTGGAGCAGCAGCAGGTCCGCATATTCGGTTCCGAGCGTGTCGATACTGCGCAGGACCGAAGCTTTGAAATCGTCCAGCCGGTATTCCGTGGGCCAGACCTTCGTCGTCAGAAAGATCTCGTCGCGCTTGCCGCTGTCGCGAATGGCACGCCCCACCATCTCTTCGTTTTCATAGGCTTGCGCCGTGTCGAAATGACGATAGCCCACATCAATCGCGTGGCGGATCATATCCGCCCCTGCATCCCCCCGAAGCTCCCAGGTCCCAAAACCGAGTTTCGGCAGCTCCGCGCCATGTGCAGAAACGGTCGTCATGCGTTTTCTCCAGATAGGGTTCTGCCCATGAGGTCCCCGAGGCGGTCGCCGGTGGCCTTGTCAAAGAGGTGGATGTGCTCCGGCGGGCAGTGCAGTTTGAGCGGCGCACCCCTGCGGAGGTCCACGCGATCCCGCGTCACAACGTCGAGCTGGTGCCCCGCAAGATCACAAACCAGCACCGTATCAGGCCCGGTGGGTTCAACCAGATGCAGGGTCGCGTCGAGATCGCCACCGAGCTGGATCTGCTCAGGCCGCATCCCGCAGACGACTTTCTGGCCGATCTCGGCACCGCGCAATCCGCCGATGGGAAGCTCCACGCCTTCGTCGGAAACGGCCACGACCCGGTCACCGGATTGCCGGACGGTCGCGTCAATGAAGTTCATGCTGGGGGAACCGATAAAGCCCGCCACGAACAGATTGTCGGGCCTGTCATAAAGCTCCATCGGCCGCCCGATCTGCCGGATATGACCGCCCTCGAGGATCACGATCCGGTCGGCCATGGTCATCGCTTCGATCTGGTCGTGGGTCACATAAACTGACGTGGTTTTCAGCCGCTCGTGCAACTCCTTGATTTCAGTGCGCATCTGTACGCGCAGCTTTGCATCCAGATTGGACAAAGGTTCGTCAAAAAGAAACGCTCTGGGGTCGCGAACCAGCGCCCGGCCCATGCCGACCCGCTGTCTCTGCCCGCCGGACAACGCTTTTGGATATCGATCGAGAAGCGGTTCCAGCCCGAGGATGTCAGCGACATCGGCGATCCGTTTGGCCATCGTTTGCGCATCCGTCTTTTTCAGCCGCAGCGAAAAGCCGATATTTTCCCGAACGGTCATGTGCGGATAAAGTGCGTAATTCTGGAAAACCATCGCCAGATTGCGGTCCTTAGGCGGTACACCCTTGACCGATTTGCCATCCACGATGATGTCGCCACCCGACATGGTCTCAAGACCCGCAATTGTACGTAAAAGCGTCGATTTTCCGCAGCCCGAGGGTCCGACAAGCACCAGGAATTCGCCATCCGCGATCTCGAGATCAATGCCAAACAGGGCTTGCGCGGCGCCGTAAAACTTGTCGACATTCCGGATTGAAATCGTCCCCATTCAGCTCTGGCCCTCTCGCTCCGCATTTCTTCCGACAGGCCCCACCTTAGAGAAAGCCTGTCCTGCACCCGGGCATGGCGCCGCACGTCCCGGTTGTTGTTCGCATCATGCAATGGGTGGCTCTCGCTGAAAGGAACAAGAAATCCAGAATGGACCAAACTTCCGTTTCGCGCCTCCGCTTGGGAGATCACGGTGAACCCCGAACCGTGTTTCACAAACATATTGATCAGGGAGAATGCGATGAAAAAAGGGCTCAGCCTTTTCGCACTGGATGGCAAAACCGCAGTGGTGACCGGGGCATCGCGTGGGATTGGCGAAGCCATCAGCCGGCAATTGGCAGAGATGGGGGCTCATGTGGTCATGGCCGACCTGGTTGATGACGTGAAGGGTACAGCCCAGAAGCTCTCTGAGGAGGGACTGAATGTCAGTCCGGCCTTGCTCGACGTAACCGACAGTGCTGCTGTAGCCGCGCTGGCCGACAGCGTTGTCGAAACCCACGGTCACGTGGACATTCTTGTGGCCAATGCGGGGATCGTGAATGACGACACGACCGAGACGACCTCGGATGCGACGCTCAAGGCGGTGATGGATGTCAATGTGAACGGTGTGTTCTACTGCATCCGGGCCTTTGGGCAAAAGATGCTGGCGCAGGGCAGCGGCTCGATCATCGGCATCTCGTCGATCTCCGGCGTGCGCGCGGTCCACCCTGAGCGGCATTCCGTCTATGACGCCTCCAAGGCCGCCGTCGCCCATTTCTGTAAAGCGATCGGCGTGGAGTGGGCGGGTCGCGGCGTGCGGGTGAACGCCGTCGGGCCGGGCTACACGAACACCACGATCCTGCAGGGCGTGGGGCGCGAGAACCCCGAAGTGATGAAGCGTTGGCTGCACGACATCCCGATGAAACGGCTGCTGGAGCCGTCAGAGATCGCAGCGACCATCGGCTTCCTCGCGTCGGACGCGGCAAGCGGGATTACGGGGCAACTGGTCATGACCGATGCCGGCTATTCCGTTGCCTGAAGGCTTCTGTCGAAAACTGTTCTTTCCCGAGTAGATAGCCCTTTTGGCCAGACATACTTATCCTGCGAGATCAGCAAAGGTCTGAAATGGGCAACGTCCGGCATCGCCAAGTTGCCCCTTCCGTGTCCTGTGAGCGACCTCAATCCCTGCGAGGGTCGCCTACGCAGCATTGAACGATTTGAAGCCCATCATCGGGCGGGTGATCTTCTTGATGAACCGGTGGTCCTGCTCGATCGTTCGCCCGCTCTCTCGGACCAGTGGCGTTCGCGGGCTCACTGTTCAGATACTTCACCTGCAAGACCTCGATGAGCCAGAACCAGCCGGCGAGGATCAGTGCGATGTTCATGTCGTCGAGCCCGGCCCGGTTGGCGCCACTCTTGTCAATGACCACCTTGTCCGGCCAGCCGTTCCGGTCCATCGTCCGCTCGAAGAACCGGGTGGCTGCATCTTCATCGCGCCGTTCAGACAGCATAAAATCAAGGGTTTGACCGTCGCGATCCACAGCCCTGTAGAGATAGGTCCACTCGCCCTTTACCTTTATGTATGTCTCGTCGACGCGCCAGGACCCGGCAGTTACCGCTTTGCGCTGCTGCGCCGCGTCTGCGATCAGCGGTGCATATTTCACCACCCAGCGGTTCAGCGTCGCGTGATCAACAAGGACGCCACGCTCGGCCATGATTTCTTCCAGATCGCGATACGAAACGGCGTAGCGGACTTAGAAGAACACCGCGTACAGGATGGCGTCCTTGGGATAGTGGGCGCCCTTGAAGTCGATCATCCTGTCATTCCGTCAGCGGTGGCGTTGAAGCCGTCGACATATCGACGTCACCCGCCGGACGGAAGGTCATACCCGAAATTTGGAGAGCCAGAAACTCGAGACTATGATCGCCGTCAAATCCCTCAACCGCATGACCGACCTCGGTCTCGCGGCCTATGAGCGCGTCATCTGATTTGACAGGAAAAAGTGCAAATGCACCCAGAGTTTGTTCTATGCAGCATGGCCGTCAAGAGCCGTCGGTTTTCGTTGAAATGCGTTGTAACCGGAACAGTTCGTCGCGAGATAGCGCGTGGAAGAGGGTTTGCTTAGACAACTCGTCTAAGGGCTTGTAATCAATGAGTGAGTCTTCCATCGTCAAGCTTATAAAGTCATGCTTTTCAGATAGCTGCCCCAGACCCGATCTGCGGAAACCGTTGAGAAATCGAGGTGCCCCGAAGGCGTGGCTGGCCGCAGCTGCACAGACAAGCACGGCCCATCACCGGTACAGAAGTGTTGGTAGCCACATGGATAACGCGGGAACGAAAGTGACGAGGAGCAACACGATTCCGAGAGGGATTAGAAATGGTGCGGTGGCCTTCACGGCCGACTCGAACTTAATGTCAGCGACGCGGGCCAGAACGTAGAGTACCATGCCCACCGGGGGGGTGAGCAATCCCAGCATCAGGTTCAACACCATCATGATCCCGAAATGGACGGGATCCACTCCGAGCCCGACTACGAGCGGCAACAAGACCGGCGTCAGGATCGTGATCGCTGCCACGGGTTCCATGAAGAACCCAACGATGAGCAAGAGGATGTTCACCAGCAACAAGACCAAAAAGACGTTTTGCGTCTGCCCGAGGATCGCTTCGGCCACCATCTCGGTGACCCGGTTTGTGGTCAGGATCCACGAGAAGATGGAAGCGCTTGCGACAATCAGCAGGACGATGGCGGTGGTTTCGATCGTGTCCAGCGAGATGGCCCGGATCCGCGGCCAGTTCAGTGTTCGGTAGACCAATCCCCCCAGAACCAACGCGTAGGCGCAGGCGGCAATGGCGGCTTCGGTCGGGGTGAACAGGCCTGCGAGGATCCCTCCGACAATAATCACCGGCGTGAGCAAAGACAGAAACGCGCGCCGAAAGGTGAACCAGAGGACCGCCCAGACGAAGCGGCTGTCCCGCCCATAATCCCGGACGCGGGCGTACCAAGCGACCATGAACATAAGCGCAATGGCCATCAGAAGGCCGGGCACCAGCCCCGCCGCGAAGAGCTGACCGATGGAGGTCGAGGACACCACGCCGTAGACCACCAGCGGCAAAGATGGCGGGATCAATGGTCCGATGGTCGACGAGGCCGCCGTGACACCGACCGCGAAATCGCCGTCATAGCCACCCTCGCGCATGGCCTTGATTTCAATGGTGCCGAGGGGCCTTGTTGCACAAATCGAGTGAGGGATTCACTGGGTGAACCCAGCGTGATAGCTGGAAGGTATGAGCAGTTGGGCCCCTACGAAGGACAAGACCACGAACTGGTCGGCTTACAATGAAGCACTGTGCCAGCGCGGATCTCTGACGATCTGGTTCGATCCCGCCATGATGTGGAAGCCGCCGCCCAGCGGGAAGCGTGGGCGGCAGCCGGGTTTCAGCGATGAAGCTATCCAGACGTGCCTGACAATGAAGGGTGAAGGGCGCTCGGAAAACAGTCCGGTGGACTGTTTTCAGCCCTGAACGGGCGGAGCCCCGGGCAAGTTTGGCATGGTCGCCATTGGGAGCGC
>NZ_VFSV01000058.1 GCF_007004065.1 Palleronia caenipelagi
CAGTAGCGTATGACGCCGGAATGCGACAATCATGGCCTCCTCCGCTTCGGTGAGAACGGTCGAACGCGGCTCCCTCGGCCCAGTCTTCAAGTCCTCCACCGTCGCCCGCTTGCGCCACTTCGCGACGGTCTTGGGATTGATGCCCAGCTCCTTGCTCAGCTGCGTGAGCGAAGCTTGCGATCGCTGTATTGCAGCTCTGACAGCGTGCGTGGTCGAGGCGCTCCCGTGACGAACTTGTCCCATAATGCTTCCTTCCATTCCTGAGAAAGGATCACACCATCAAACCGTGGGATCAAACACTTAGCCTCAGGATGCATTGATTTCTGTTGCGCTGCGTTATTCACGCCTCCGAAAACGGAGTGGGGACATGAGCGATCTCTTCTGGTTGACCGACGTGCAGATAGCGGGTCTGCAACCTGTCTTCCCCAAATCACACGGGAAGCCCTGGGTTGATGAAAAGCGTGTGCTTACCGGGATTATCTTCATCAATCGCAATGGCTTGCGATGGCGTGCCGCTCCTGCTGCATATGGACCGCACAAACCACTCTTCAGCCGCTGGAAGCGTTGTAGCGAAAAGGGCATCTTCGCGCGGATGACGGCCGGGCTGGCGCCGGAACACGGCGAGAAGTCGACCGTGATGATCGATGCGACATGCCTCAAGGCCCACCGAACAGCGACCAACGTGGCCGCCAAAAAAGAGGGGCGTGGTCGCCTGATCGGTCGCACCAAGGGGTTCGAGGGAGGATGAAGCGGTCCAGTGGACAGTTTCACCAGAGAACGGAACACCAGGCTGCACGCCATCCCGTTGCAGCCACGCTTCCTGAGCCCGGCGGATCGCGCGACCGCTGGTTGTCCCCTTCCGAGGCCGCTGCGCTCCTGCGGAATGCCGAACCTCACGTCCGCCGGTTCATCATTCTTTCGATCTACTCGGGATGTCGCGCATCGGCGGTTCTTGAACTGATCTGAGCACTGCTGGATCCCAACGCCATGACAATCCGCTTTAGAGCTGACGGGCAGACCGAGACGAAAAAGCGCCGTGGCCGGATCAGAATGCCTCGACAGCTTGGCGCATATATTCGGCGTTGGCACAAAATCACAGACGGCGGCACCCACGTTGTGATGTATCGAGGGCAGGCTATCGACAGCATAAAGACCGGCATCAGGAGAGCCGCCGAGCGGGCAGGAATCGACGGTGTGACGCCACACGTTCTGAAACATACCGCGATCACATAGGCGGTCATGAATGGACTGGGCGTCGAGGACGTCGCCGAATACTTCGACACATCGGCGGAAACGATCAGAAAGCACTATTGGCATCACAGTCCGCACCATCAGCAGCGGGCCTTGGAAATCATCGAAAGGAGATAATAACTGTGCGAATAAATGTGCAAACAGATAGCGATTTTGGGCCTAACCGATGGTGCTGCCGGAGAGATTTGAACTCTCGACCTCTCCCTTACCAAGGGAGTGCTCTACCCCTGAGCTACGGCAGCGCCCGATGGGTGGCGCGCTGATAGACCGTTGCCTCTGGGGGCGCAAGGGCCGATTTGGGATTTTTTTCGTGGTCGCCACGGCGGCCTTCGCAACTGGACCCCGGCCCATGGCTGAGCTATCAGGGCGGCCATGTCAGATCGGGAAAAAGCACCGTCGAAACCCTCCGGGTCAGACCGCGACGCGCGTCTGAAATCGGCGCTGAAGGCGAACCTTGCGCGACGCAAGGCTCAGGCCAAGGCGCGGGCGGCGGCTTCCCGGACCGAGGAAAAGAGCGAGCGACAGGCAAAGTAATGGACTCCATCGTTGTAACCGGCGGCAATGAGCTGCACGGAGAAATCCCGATTTCGGGCGCCAAGAACACCTGTCTCAAGCTTATGACAGCGGCGATCCTGAGCGACCAGCCCGTAACTCTGACCAATGTTCCGGCGCTATCGGACATCAGGACGCTGACGGAATTGTTGCAGAGCCTCGGGGTCGAGATCGCGCAGCTCCAGAACGGTCATGTCATGGTGCTTTCGGCGGAGCAGATCGCGTCCCGTCGGGCCGAGTATGAGATCGTGCGCAAACTGCGCGCGTCCTTCAATGTGCTGGGGCCGCTCCTGGCCCGTGAGGGCGAAGCCGAGGTGAGCTTGCCTGGCGGCTGTGCCATCGGCGCTCGTGCGGTAGACCTGCACCTGAAGGCCATGGAGACGCTCGGCGCGGAGATCGAGCTCCGCGAAGGCTATGTCCACGCCAGCGCCCCAAACGGCCTAAAAGGGGCCATCATAGAGTTCCCACTGGTCTCAGTCGGCGCCACCGAAAACGCCATGACCGCCGCGACGCTTGCCAAGGGCACTACGGTGATCCGCAACGCCGCGCGCGAACCCGATACAGTGGATCTGGCCCGCTGCCTCTCGGCCATGGGCGCAAAGATCGAGGGAGCCGGGACCTCTGAGATCGTGATCGAGGGCGTTGACGCGCTCCATGGCTGTACCCACCGGGTGATTGCCGACCGGATTGAGATGGGCACCTTCATGATCGCGCCGGCCATTTGCGGCGGCGAGGTCGAACTGATTGGCGGGCGCCGTGATCTTGTCGAGGCCTTCGCGCAGAAGCTTGAGCAGGCCGGTGTCGAGATCATCGAGACGGATCGTGGTCTGAAAGTGTCCCGCCGCAATGGAAAGGTACGCTCGGTCGATGTGCGTACAGAGCCGTTCCCGGGCTTTCCCACCGACCTGCAAGCGCAAATGATGGCGCTCATGTGCCTCGCGGACGGGACCAGCGTGCTGGAGGAGACGATCTTCGAGAATCGGTTCATGCACGCGCCCGAGCTCATCCGCATGGGCGCAAAGATTGACGTCCATGGCGGCACCGCTACCGTTCAGGGTGTCGAGACACTCAAAGGTGCGCCGGTGATGGCGACCGATCTGCGGGCTTCGGTGTCGCTGATCCTCGCAGGGCTTGCGGCCGAAGGCGAGACGCAGGTGAACCGGGTCTACCATCTGGATCGCGGCTATGAGCGGCTCGAAGAGAAACTCCGTGCCGTCGGCGCGACCATTGAAAGGATGCCCGGATCATGACCGATGACGCGCGTTTCGAAGATGCCCATGGCGGGCCATTGCGATTGCGCGCACTAGACGGCGAAGATCTGGCAGTGATTGCAGGTCTGGTGCAGGACTCCGTATTTCCGATCAGCGAAATGCGCTGGGATCGCGGGCATCGGCGCTTTGCGCTGCTGCTGAACCGGATCCGGCGCGAGGACGGCGCGGCGCTGCGGGGGAAACCCGAACGGGTGCAGACAGTACTGGCCTTTGAGGATGTGCAATCGGTTCAGACCATGGGTGTGAACCGCGCCGACGGGAACACGGTGCTCTCGCTTCTGTCTGTCGAGTTCGAGCCGGGCGAGGACGGGACCGGCACGGTTCTTCTGACACTCGCTGGAGATGGTGCCATTCGCGTTGGTGTTGAAGCCCTCGAAGCGACGCTCAGGGATGTCACCCGCCCCTATCTCGCCCCTTCGGGCAAGCTGCCCGATCACGGTATCTGACCCCACGAAAGGCCCCCAATGGTTCAGTTCCTCAACTCCGACGCCCCGGATTTCGAGGCGCGTTTCACGGCGCTTCTATCCATGAAGCGCGAGGACAGCCCCGAAGTGGACGACATCGTCGCGGGCATCATTGCCGATGTAAGGGCGCGCGGCGATGCGGCGCTGTGCGAGCTCACGGAGAAGTTCGACCGAATGGCGCTGACGCCGGACCGGCTGGCCTTTACCGAAGCTGAAATCGACGCCGAGATCGCGAAGGTGTCCGCCGCCGAACGCGAAGCTCTGGAACTGGCAGCCGCGCGGATCGAGGCCTATCACCGTCGCCAGATGCCTGAGGACCAGAGCTGGACAGACGAGACAGGCGCTACGCTGGGCTGGCGTTGGTCAGCGGTGGGTGCTGCTGGGCTGTATGTGCCCGGCGGTCTCGCCTCTTACCCGTCCTCGGTTCTGATGAATGCGATCCCGGCCAAAGTCGCGGGCGTCCAGCGCCTCGTGATCACAGCGCCCACCCCCGATGGCATCGCCAACCCGCTGGTGCTGCTCGCCGCGCGGCTCTCGGCGGTCGAGACCATCTACCGGATCGGCGGCGCGCAGGCCGTAGCGGCGCTGGCCTATGGCACCGAGACGATCCGCCCGGTGGACAAGATCACCGGGCCCGGCAATGCCTTCGTTGCCGCTGCGAAACGTCGCGTCTTTGGCCGCGTCGGGATCGACATGATCGCAGGGCCGTCAGAAATTCTCGTGATCGCCGATGGTGAGAATGACCCGGACTGGATCGCCCTCGATCTTCTCAGTCAGGCCGAGCATGATGAGAGCGCCCAGTCGATCCTGATCACCACTGATGCCGATTTCGGGCAAGCGGTGGCCAGGGCCGTGGAAAAGCGTCTCGAAACCCTGGAACGCCGGGCCATCGCGGGGGCAAGCTGGCGGGATTACGGCGCCATTATCACCGTCCGCGATCTGGAGGAGGCAGCAGCGTTGACCGACCGCATCGCGCCCGAACATCTGGAGCTATGCGTCCCTGACCCGGAGGCGCTTGCGGCGCAGATCTCCCATGCGGGCGCCATGTTCCTCGGGAAATGGACACCGGAGGCCATCGGCGACTATGTCGGCGGTCCGAACCACGTCTTGCCCACGGCACGGTCGGCAAGATTCTCCAGCGGCTTGTCAGTGATGGATTTCGTCAAGCGGACCACCATGGCCCGGATGACGCCCGAGGCGCTCCGGGCGATCGGGCCGGCTGCCGAAACGCTGGCGCGATCCGAGAGTCTGGAGGCACACGGACTCAGTGTGACGGCGCGTCTGCGGCAGCTCAACTGACCTCGACAGGGCTCGTTGCGCTACCTATAGTCGCGAAGGGGAGGGTCAGATCCATACGGGGTGACGGCCGATGACGTATCTACGCAGCGTCCAGGTGGACGATTCGAACCTTTCGGCGCCGACGCCGGAAATCGATCAGGAATGCCGTGTAGCCGTGTTTGATTTGCAGGAAAGCAACAGCTTCTCCCTGAACGACGGGCCAGATGGTCCTTACGATCTGACCCTGTCTCTGGACCGGAGCGAAGCGCGGTTTGAATGGAAATCTGCGGGTTCGCAGCAGGGCAGTTTTGCGGTCGGTCTTGGCACGATGGCTCAGGCCTTCAAGGATTACAGTGCTTTACGCGACACTTACATGGAGGCCGTGCGGTCTCTGCCCCCCAGCAAGATCGGTGAAATCGACGCCGCGCGACGGGCTGTCCATGCCGAAGCGGCCAGCCAATTGCGCGCCCGCCTCGCGCCGCAGGCCGAGATTGACGAGGAAACCTCACGCCGCCTGTTCACCCTGCTCTGCGCTCTGACCTGCCGGAACTGATGCGGCTTGATTTTTCGGGCGAACGGGACCATCTAGGCGCAGTCCGCGCTTGGCGGATATCAAATTTGGAGTGACCATGGCCAAGGAAGAACTGCTCGAATTCCCCGGCGTCGTGAAGGAACTCCTGCCGAACGCGACATTTCGGGTCGAGCTGGAAAACGGCCATGAGATCATCGCGCACACGGCGGGCAAGATGCGTAAGAACCGCATCCGTGTTCTGGCGGGCGACCGGGTTCAGGTCGAAATGACACCCTATGACCTGACCAAAGGTCGGATCAATTACCGTTTCAAGTAACGTGGCACCGCGCCTCGTTCTGGGATCCGGTTCGCCCCGGCGGCTTGAGCTGCTGGGGCGTTTGGGTCTTGAGCCCGCCGAGATCCGCGCACCCGACATCGATGAAACCCCGTTGCACGGCGAATTGCCGCGTCCATACTGCGAGCGCATGGCCCGGGAAAAGGCGCTGGCGTCCGCGGTTGCACCGGGCGAGGTTGTCCTTTGCGCCGACACCACGGTCGCGGCGGGTCGCCGTATCCTCGGCAAGCCCGCAGATGCGGACGAAGCCCGCAAGTTCCTGAAGCTCCTATCCGGTCGTCGCCATAAGGTAATTACCGCCGTTGCGGTCCGCACCGATGAGCGTTTGCTTGAACGGGTGTCCGTCAGCTCTGTGCGCTTCAAGCGGCTGAGCCAAGACGAGATTTCCGGCTACATCGCCTCCGGCGATTGGCGGGGCAAGGCTGGCGGTTATGCCATTCAGGGCAGCGCCGAGGCGTTTATCCCATGGATCGAGGGCTCCTATTCCGCCATCATGGGCTTACCGCTTGCAGAGACCGCCCACCTGCTCATGGCAGCCGGGCTGCCCGTCTGGAGGTCCGCCGCATGAAAGGCACCGTGATCCATCTCGACAGCTATCGGGGCCGCCTCGCCGCCGCGCGCATGGTCGATGGCCAGCTTGATGATCTGCTGATCGCGGCCGATGACGAAGTCCCGACTCCGGGAACGATCTATCGCGCCGTTGTTGATCGCCAGTTCAAAGGTCAGGGCGGTGTTACGCTGCGCTTACCCGACGGCCAGAGCGGCTTTCTCCGCCGGGCCTCGGGTCTCAGGCCGGGCCAGAGCCTTCTGGTTCAAGTCACAGGCTACGCAGACGACGGCAAGGCCGTTCCGGTCACTGCGGATCCGCTGTTTAAATCGCGCCACGTGATCATCACGCCCGGCAAACCCGGCTACAACGTGTCGCGACAGATCCGGGATGATGATATCCGGGAAAGCCTGCTGGAGCTGGCCCACGATATGTTGGGCGCGCCGACCGAGAGCTTCGGCTTGATTCTGCGGTCTGCCAGCGAAACCGCCGACCGCGAAGAAGTCGCAGGCGACCTGATCGCAATGTCCGAGCTGGCCGCAACAGTGGGGCAGGATACGAGTTCGGACCCCGAACTGCTCGTCGAGGGCCCAGATCCCCATATGCAGGCGTGGCAGGATTGGGACATGCCGGACGCACTGATCACGGATCCCGGCAACTTTGCGGCTCAGGGCGTAGAGGATGAGATCGACAAGCTCTTCTGGCCCCGTGTCGCCCTGTCCGAAGATCACTGGATGAGCATTGAGCCTACCCGTGCGCTCGTGGCTGTGGACGTGAATACCGGTGCGGACGGGTCGCTTGCCGCAGGTCTCAAGGCCAATATCGCCTGCTGCCGCGCCCTGCCCGCTGCCCTCCGGTGTCGCGGCCTCGGCGGGCAGATTGTCATCGACATGGCGCCCGCGCCGAAGAAGGATCGCCGGCAGATCGATCAGGTCCTCACCAAAGCTCTGCGCGCCGATCCGGTGTCTACGGTCATTGCTGGATGGACGCCGCTCGGCCACGTGGAACTGCAACGTCGCCGTGAACGTCTTCCGCTGCACCAGCTTTTTCCGGAGGCCCGATGAGTTGCCCTATCTGCCGTCAACCCGGCGTGCCCCAGTATCGTCCTTTCTGCTCCCGCCGCTGCGCCGATATCGACCTCGGCCGCTGGCTCAAGGGCAGCTATGCCATCCCGACCGAAGAGGACGAAAGCTGGAACGAAACTCCCACCGGAGCCTCGGCACCTCAGGAGGATTAACCAGGTTTCGGGTCTTTATCAGAAAACCCGACAGAAGGTCGTTTTTTCCTCCAGAACCCTCTGGACCTCCAGCAAACATCTGTCTAAGACGCGCTCACCCGAGGGCGAACGCCTTCACCCAGTGCCCGGGTAGCTCAGGGGTAGAGCAGTGGATTGAAAATCCTCGTGTCGGTGGTTCGATTCCGCCCCCGGGCACCACTAAAAAATCTGATATGATTATGTTCTTTGTTCATATCTGATCCTCGTTTCGGTCAGGTTTGACGCTTTTCTGCGAAGGTTTGACACTTTCTGCCCGCCTTCTGTTCTCTTCTTCCAGTGTGGCCATGGTCTCGCGGTTCTTGTCGGCAAGGTTTGCAGAGCGTGAATAGTGCCGTGCCATGGATGGTGTTTTCTGCCCCAAAAGGTCCGCGATGCGGCGTTCATCGAGGCCTGCTTCGCGCAACGTCGTAGCGACCGTGTGCCGCAAGCCCTTAAGCGTGAGACCTCTTTCGATAAGGCCCTCCTTCTCAAGAGCAATTTTGAAGCGGTACCAAACTGTCGAAAAGCCGTTGTAAGTCCATGCCCTACCGCGCGAATTGGAAAGCACAGTCTCGGCGTCGTGGTTAGGCATGCGGTCAAGTGCGGACTGAAGGGTTGGGCTGATTGGAATTGCAACTTCTTCACCTGTCTTCCCCCGAACGCCCCAGATCGTGTCGCCATCGACCTGATCCTTGCGCAAACGCAGCGCATCGGACGGATCGAGGCCTGTGTTCATCATCAAGGCCAAGGCAACTCGGACACGAGGTTTGGCCCTACGCAGGACGGTATCGCGCTCCTCAATGGTCCAGGGACGGTTGGCATAGGTCTGATCGCGTGGGCGTCGCTTTGGGATCACGTCTTTGGCGAAATTCGCGGAGATGAGTCCCTTCGGGATGTTGTAGCGAAATACCTCGCTCAAAAGCGTGCGGACCATGTTTGCCCGACGCCAGCCTATCTTTTTCGCTGCCTTGTCGTGGATACCCGCAATCAGGGGCGTGTCGATTATATGGATCGGAGTGTCACGGATCGGCTCAAGGAAGTCCGCGCACTTGCGATAGTCGCGCCGGGTCGCCTCCGCGAGGTTCTGATAGTGCTCAGTCTCGAAATAGGACTGGATCAGCCCGCCAAGCGTTCCGGCCTTTGGGGCTTTCGCTCGCTGCGCCTCGGCGATGGCGCGGATCGATTCACACTCGGCAAAGAACTCGGCAGAACCAATGGGCGCACTAGTCAGGTCAATCTTGTGCCCGGTCTCTCGGTGATAGCATCGCGGCTTGCCATGCCGGTCTTTGAAAATCTTGAAGCCTTTGACTCGCACGTGCGTCATTAAAGACGATCCAAAATAGATTCTCGCGTGTCCGTGACGGATCCGGACTTCACATCATCAATCCAAAGATCGAGGTCGTGGCGATCCCACAGAAGTGAGCCTTGCTTCAATTCCACTGGGCGAACGGGACAAGCCATCTGAAAGTGCTTGACAGCCAACCCAGTGTAACTCGCGGCTTCGGACCTCTTGAGCATCCGCTTGTTCGTCACGCTGATATTGAGATTTGTTGTCGCCATGGCCTGGCACCTCCGTTAACTCGCCGTCGGGCCTTTGGTTCTTTTGATTTTGGTTGCGTTCCTCTGGAAACGTTCCCAACCGCCCATGGTGATCATCTTTGTCTTCGATGAAATCTCGACGAACTCCAGTTTCCCGGTGTTCATGAGCGCGCGAATTTGCGCAGGGCTCAGCCCAACTATTTCACTGAGTTGTTTAGGTGACAGGAGGCGTTCTTGTTTCAAATTCGGCACCTTTCGATCTCGTTAGAAGGAATCTCTTGTCCTGTTCGATCCTGCGTGTTCAGATCACTCAAGCAATTAAATACGTCATTTTGTGCACATTGGCAATTTTGAGCACAAACGTCAAACGGAAACTGCTTATGGTGCGAAAGTCGTCTGATTTGTTTGTGGGGATCGGGGCTCGGCTCGCGATCACACGTAATGAGATCGGGCTGTCACAAGCCGACATGGCCAAAGAGATCGGGGTGTCGCTGCGCGCCTATCACAGCTACGAAAAGGGGGACCGTGGGGTTCCAGTCGAGGGACTGGTCGCGATCCATGAGAAATACGGTTCTGACGTGACGTGGATCCTCTTGGGCTCGAAGTCTGCCCGTGTTGAGCATGACATCGACGCATTGGAAGAGTTCGAGACATCTCTTGATCGTTATCTGACCGAGCAAGGAATTCGCATAAAAAGCGAAAAACGGGGTGCGATTATCGCGCGCTGGTATAGATCTTTGACCGATGGCAAGGAGATAAAGATGGAAGACGTTCACACGTGGATAGAGTTGTTGAGAGAATAGACATGCAGGTTACTCAATCGCCCCAGTGGCAGCGCCAAAATTTGGTCGTGCTCGAGCGCATCCGCCGCGATGTGAATCGTTTCACCAACCCGCTTTTTGAAGTCGGTTTGCTGGCTTCAATCATATACACGGTTCTCTTTGCCAAGCTTAAGCTTTTTTCAGTGCCCGGGACGATTGATCCTGTGCTTGCCGCGCTTCCAGTGGCGGCAGTTGTGGTGCTGGTCTTGTTTCCTGCGGTGGCGCTGGCGGGGATTTTGGAATTTTATCTCAGACTCCGCATCTCTACGGCGTCACGGGACCGCAAGCACCAACTCGAACATGTGAAAGATCGATAATCCCGCTGGGGTTCATCAACACACATCTGTTTCAAGAGTAAGAGGCACCATGTCATCCGATCTTTCTGCATTGATCCGGTCGCTGACCCCCGAAGACGGATCGACCATTGGCAATGGCGCGATGTTGGCGCGGTTGCGGGATCATTTCCCGAGCCTCACGGAGGAAGCCTATTTAGAGGCGCGTGATATGCTGATTGACGAGGGGGTGCTCGGCAGGGGCAAGGGGCGGGGCGGATCGATCTACCGCGCGGACATAAAGCCGGAGTTTTCCTTGGAGGCTGTCGAACAGGCTCTCGCCGAGGTTCCAAAACGCCTCGCCGGCCAGAAATCCAGCAAGTCAACGGTCCGGAAATCAGATCAGCCGCCGGAGGTGCTCAGTTACCGGCACGATGAGACACGCGTGAACAACCCCGAGGTGGGAATGGTGCATGCGGACACGGACCCGGATGGGGAGAAGTCCACCTGGGCCTATGACCCGCATCTGGACCCGGTGCTGAACTTTGACAGCGCGCGCGGCGCGATTGAGACGCTGATCGACGAGGCGCTGGCCAGTGATGATCCCGTGCGGATGAAGGATGCGCTGACGGAACTCAAACGCTTGCAGGCCCCTTACCTGAACTGGACGGGCAAGGCGGAGAAGACCTCGTTCGAGGTCGATACCGTCTCGCTCCACGTCCATGAACGGGTGGACCCGGCGACGATCCTGGCGAGTGCGGCCAGGCGGATGAAGGGGCAGGATGCGGCGACGCAGTGGCGGCAGCCGGACCTGTTCGCCGCGCCGTTCGAGAACCTGCCGCTGCGCCAGGCGCTGGATTTCTACCACCACGAAAAGGGCTGGTCGAACCGGCTGGTGGCGGGGGACAGCCTGCTGGTGATGAACTCGCTCCTGACCAAAGAGAGCATGGGCGGCAAGGTACAGATGATCTATATCGACCCGCCCTATGGCATCAAATACGGGTCGAACTTTCAGCCCTTTACCAACAAGCGCGACGTGAAGGACCGGTCAGACGCCGACCTGACGCAAGAGCCCGAGATGATCAAGGCGTTCCGGGACACCTGGGAGTTGGGTATCCATTCCTACCTCACCTATCTGCGCGACCGGCTGATGCTGGCGCGGGAATTGCTGACCGAGAGCGGATCGGTGTTTGTGCAGATTGGAGATGAAAATGTTCACACTGCGCGTTTATTGCTTGAAGAGGTATTTGGCGTTGAGAACTTCGTTAGTGAAGTTTCGGCCCGAAAGACCTCCAGTGCAACTGCCGAGCTTCTACCGGGTGTATTGGACTACATTATTTGGTTCGCAAAAGACAAATCGAAGCTCAAGTACCGCCAATTGTTCAACCCAAAGAGAGGCGCGGATTCAGGCGCGTCCGGTTACACTCGCGTTCAAACAGAGACCGGAAAGCGGATTCCGCTAAAGAGTTTGCTAGACGAAGAAACTGGCGAACTGCCCGATTTCGCAAAACCCTATGCTCAAGGCGACCTTACAAGCCAAAGGCCACCCGGCGACTTTCCGGTAGAGTACCAAGGTTCAGACTACCGGCCACGCGCAGGGTATTGGAAGACAGGTCAAGAGGGGTTCCCGCGCCTCCTCAAGAGCAACCGGGTAGAAATACAGGGCAATACGCTACGATATGTTCGCTACTATGAAGATTTCCCTGTCTTCCCCATCGTCAATTCTTGGGAGGATATCAGCGGCGCTGTGCAAAGTCGAAGCGACCCCAAGGTATACGTCGTGCAGTCATCGGTGTCACTTTGCGAACGCTGCCTCCTGATGACGACCGATCCCGGCGATCTGGTGCTTGACCCCACCTGCGGCTCCGGCACCACCGCCTTTGTCGCCGAGAAATGGGGGCGGCGCTGGATTACCTGCGACAGACACCTCTCGCGTGGCGATCACGCTGGCCAAACAGCGGCTAATGACCGCCAGTTTCGACTATTACGCCCTGCGCTATCCGCATGAAGGGCTGAAGGGCGGGTTCGATTATGAAACCGTGCCGCATATCACGCTGAAGAGCATCGCCAACAATCCCGACATCGACACGATCCATGACGAGGATCACCCGAAGATCGCGGCGGCGCTGGCCGATCTGAACGCCACGCTCACATCCGCACCGCCGCTGCCGATCAAGCCCACCCAGGGCTATCGCAAGGGCAAGCAGGTCTCCTTCCGCGATGGCGATGTGCTGGAAGAATGGGAGGTGCCCTTTGACCTACCCACCGATTGGCCCGAGGCCGCGAAGGCCCCATTCGAGGCCTTCCACAAGGCCCGTCAGTCCATGCAGCTTCGCATGGATCAATCCATCGCCGATCACGCCGATCAGGAAACGCTCTACGACAAGCCGCGCATCGACAAAAACAAGCTGCGCATCACCGGCCCGTTCAGCGTCGAGGCCGTGCCCGCGCCCACCGTGCTGTCGCTGGACGAAAGCCTGCCCGCGGAAGAGGCCGACAGCACCGTCGCCCGCTCTGGCGAAACCTCGCGCCAATCGCTCTGGCGCGATGAACTGCTGAAAACCGGTGTGCGGGGCAAGGGCGGCAACATGATGCGCTTTGCCGAATTCGAGGTAATCCCCGGCACCAAGTTCCTGCATGCCAGCGGATCACTTACCGATACGGGCGAGCGTGTCGTGGTCAGTTTCGGCCCCGAACACGCCGCGCTGGAACAGCGTCAGGTCGAAGAGGCGATGAACGAAGCCTACACTTTGATGCCGAAGCCCAAGTTCCTGCTGTTCTGCGCCTTCACCTTTGACCCGGAGGCCGCGAAGGACATCGACGAGATGAACGTGCCTGGCATGACCTTCCTCAAGGTGCAGATGAACACGGACCTGCTGACCGAGGATCTGAAAAGGGCGCGTTCCTCAAACCAGTCCTTCTGGCTGATGGGCCAGCCCGAGGTCGAGCTGCGCATGGTCTTCCCCCACTGAAGTGGTCCTCCGCTATGTTTAGGAAAACGGAGGAAACAGATGGCAAACAAGCGACCAAAGCCAGAAGAGATTGTTACGAAGTTACGGCAGGTTGAGGTTCTGACGGGGCAAGGGATGCCGCGTCTGGATGCGATCCGCCAGATCGGCGTGACTGAACAGACGTTCTACCGCTGGAAGAAAAAGTACGGTGGAATGGGCACGGACCAATTGAAGGAACTAAAGCGTCTTCAGAAAGAGAATGAGCGGCTGCGCAAGGCTGTTTCGGATCTGACCCTGGACAAG
>NZ_VFSV01000059.1 GCF_007004065.1 Palleronia caenipelagi
TCAATACCCACGAAGAGGTAGAGCTTGCCCTCCGCCGTCTGAACCTCGGCGATGTCGATATGAAAGAAGCCGATAGGGTATCGCTTGAACCGCTGCCGCTTTGGCTTGTCGCCCTCGACGTCCGGCAGGCGCGAGATGCCATTCCGTTGCAGGCATCGATGTAGCGCCGAGCGTGTCAGGTGCGGAATCGACGGCTGAAGCGCATAGAGGCAATCATCCAACGGCAGTAGCGTATGACGCCGGAATGCGACAATCATGGCCTCCTCCGCTTCGGTGAGAACGGTCGAACGCGGCTCCCTYGGCCCAGTCTTCAAGTCCTCCACCGTCGCCCGCTTGCGCCACTTCGCGACGGTCTTGGGATTGATGCCCAGCTCCTTGCTCAGCTGCGCGAGCGAAGCTTGCGATCGCTGTATTGCAGCTCTGACAGCGTGCGTGGTCGAGGCGCTCCCGTGACGAACTTGTCCCATAATGCTTCCTTCCATTCCTGAGAAAGGATCACACCATCAAACCGTGGGATCAAACACCTAGTTTTCAGGGGGCAGAGCACATAATGTCCGGAAGCCGGGGAAAATTTCATTCATATTTTCAACGGGTTCTGAACTGAGATGGTTGCATGAATTCACACAGGTATTCTCCTATTCTGGTTTCAAGCCTAATATTTTCGTGAGCGTGGGGCAGAGCAATTTCTGTAAGCCGGTCTCGCCATTGGCCGTCAAAAACGTGACTGAGCAGATCCGGCTTCGTGAATAAACCCAAATCCATCCGTGGAAGGACACCGCTCTGAACCAGGCCAAAATAGTCGGATGCCAGACGGTCAAGGCCTTCCTGATAGAGAGTTAAGCCCCCACGGCGGAGTAATTCAACGGCAATCCCCGAGTTTCCGACGATAAACGCGTCGAAATCTTGCAGCAGAGTATCGACAGATGCAAAGACTTGTTCAACCGTGACCCCCGATGGGAGACCGGAGGACATTCTGAAAGGCCCTCTGTAACGCGGATGCGGCCTTATCTGAATCCTGCCGACTGACGAAACTGCCGACAAATCACAGACCAATTTATCAAGAACATCTGGTTCAGGGTAAAGTGATAGAGCGATGCAGACATCAATCTTCTTGGATTGACTAGATTTTCGCGCCGACGCCATGGTCTTAATCTCTGGTGACGGTAATAGGCACACAATTGTCGGACCTGCCGGGCTCCCAGAGCGTTGCGCGGCTGCCTTATAAGCCTTGATTGATGCCTCACTATCGAGAAAAGCAAGCTCCACCGACAACGGGGGGAAGTATTTGGTGACGGGTGCATGTTGGATATAGGCCCGCGGGATTCCAAGCTCTGCTGCGACGGTGAGAAGTGCTACGGCTGGCGGAATGTGATCGTTTGCGACGACAACAAGGGCCGGGCGTGCGTTGCGAAGATCAGAGTCGAACAGCATTGCAGATGATACACCAATGATCTGTTGCATCAATACGACGGCTTCGTCGCTCCCGTTCTTTGCCAGCCAGCGAGCGCTCGCTCCGGCATCACGATGAAACAGTATCAGACGGATTCTGCGAAACACTGATAGCCGGATTTGATTGATCGGTAGGGATGGTCCACCGGTTTTCTGTGATATACCGTCAAGGCGCTTCAGGGCAGCAGCGTTCTTATCACTAAACGATACGAGATACCCCGGCCCTCGATTGCGTTCAGCGAACCAGGGTCCAGAGAAAAGAGCAGCCGCCGATAGCAGAAGAAACTGCAGACCGAGGGGCGAGCCACGAAGACTTCTGACCAATGCGAAGAACACTTGGTTTCGGCGCCCTTCGCGAACCAGCTCGGCCAATACGCTCGACATAATGTCCTGCGCCCAAAATTTCGCAATTTGCAGAGCCGTGTCTTCTAAAGTTTTCAAAGGCATATTCTCTGTATCACCTGTCAGCAGCCATTCTTTCTACGTAGGCGCCGATCTGCGAGATAATACTCTCGACCCTCTTCTGACGGGGCGACAGATAGTCGACCGGTTGTTTTGGGAAAAAAACCTGACCGTTCCGCGTCAGCCGGTCCCGCCGATTTCCCTCGGCTCCAAGACGCATCCAGCGCCCCTGAGGTGAGATGGCGCAGAGCAAACACGGAACCCCGACTGCAGCAGCCATCTCATATGGGAGGGTCGAGACACCAATCACCAAATCTAACGCCGACGTAACGGCGGCAATCTCGTCGAAGTCATCATAGAAATCGACCTCCTCATCGAGGAAATGGACCCCCATTCGTAGTCCAGTGCGCCGCTCATCGCCATTCACATGGTGCTGTATAGAGAAGAACTCGGCATCCAGACCGAAAAGAGGTGCGAAATCGTCAAGCTGCATATAGTGTCGGGCTCGCGCTGCATCGATCAGAGATGAGCGCCAGATCAACCCCACTCGAATCCGTTGCGGGTCGCGCATCCTCCGCCTAAGTTCCTCCTGCCAGTAGTTGGCTCGATCAGGCTGAGGGACAAGGAAGGGAGCAGTTTCGGCCTTTTCCGGGAGGGAATTTGGCTGCGTTTGCCAGCTTCTGACCGCGACATCTTCTATAAACATGACTTCGTCGGCATGTAATGATGCCAAAAAAGATTTGTTGTCGAGCCGGTTCGCCAGTTCGATATGTGGAATTTCATTCCGCTTTATTTCATGGTTGGAAACCTGGGCTCGTCCCCAGTTTCGGGTCACGGGGAAAAATGTGATATCTGGGTAACTGCGCCTGAACAGACTAGTGAGCCGTGGGTCGCAAGAGATCTCCAGATTTTCAAAATACTTGCGGATCTTTGGGTAAAAAGCCGACCACCGTATTTCGTCGGAGACACCATCCCGGCCAATAACAAAGCCGCGTTTAATAAGTGCGCTGAACGGTTTGGCATCTTGTCCCATACTGCAACTCACCCGATGTCCATAGACAGATCGAGCGACTTTGTTGCTAATCTGAGCGCCCCGTAATTTCAGGTAAGCAATGTCATCTGCTTCGAGCATATAGCGCTGACCGAGGAGCCGATCATACCCCGACGTCGGAACGTTCGTAGCCGTGCGCTGATCAAGCAATGTGGTGGTCCGCTTGAGGGGGTCGTCCAGATAGAGGGCCACCTCCCCCATCTCAGCATAAGTCCTTTGGTCGAGCGGTGCTTGGGCGAGGGCTGCCTCGAATAGGTCCCATGCATCAGGCCATCGCTCCTGCTGAACGGCGACCCGGGCACGGTATCTCAAAACAGTAGCTGTCTCTTCCACCTTGTTGATTTGATCCAAGATTGTCTTTCCAGGATCATGAATTTCAAGAAGGTCGAGCGTCAGAACATTCGCTTCTTTTTTTGACTTTGACGTACTGCCCGCCACCCCGATCATGATATCCGCCTGAGCCTGGTACGACTTGAGCGAAGCAAGCGCGGCGAAGCCCGGATGTGCGCCTTTTCGCAAGCCAATGAAACTGAGATTATTCGACGCCATTGTGGTGCTTTCGAGTTGCTGCAGCATAAGCGTCAGCAAAGCCTCGTCTTTCAGCAGCCAAGCTGATTTCAGGAGCATGTGCATCACAAGTTGACTGGACCGGTACTTTTTCGGCCCAAGAGCTATATCCCAGCAAGTAATCGAAAGTTCTTCAAGGCGATTGAGGCTGTAAAGGACGTGAACCTGTGTGGCCGCAAGAAGGGTCGAGCTTCGCAGCTTCAGGCCATTTCGGGCAAGAAAAAGCGCGAGCGCAGCTTCCCTACCACTTTTCAGACCATAGATTTTTCGGGCCAGTACAGCTCTAGTGCGGTGAATTGCCCGATCCCGTAGTTTCTTGATGCCCATGACGAAACCTAGATGTCTGAATATGCGATAATATCTGCGATCTTTGCACCTGATTGCGCTACGAGGGTCACAAAAGTGCCGGTTGTATTTGGTGAAATACTGTGCAGACGGGGAAAATCGCGAATAGGCCCGGTATCTCTCGATATGATATCATCCAACATTGCGTGCACTCGACAAACCTCTGAAAAGAGTGGGTCATTTGCAGACGTGACGATTTGTGGTGACGTGACAAATGAAATCAGCAAAATCTCCTCTTTTCCAGGTGAGGTCAGCCATGTGTTCAGTTCGCTGCTACCAGCCATACCCACAGAGGATTCTGATGTCTTATTTAGTTTAAACAGCTTGACGGTGATCGCAGCTGCATCGGCAAGAAGGTCCAAATCAGGCAATCCTTCAAGCCAGTCGGCTAAAGATTCATTATCCGTCACTTTAGAAAGCAGAGGCCGTTCATCACCTAGGACAGGCGCAATGCTCAAAAAATATTTTTCAATCACGCCAAGCATGCGAGGTACTAGGTCGGAGACGCATGAACCACCTTGCGTCGCTTCGTCTAATCGTTGATGTGCGACGAGAATGTATTGAAGAACATTTTTAAGGCTTCTTAACCTCCATCTAAGTCTTGCTGTTGTCTTGTTGTCTTTCTCGAAGCTCGCCGCATCTAACTCGAACAACGTGGTCAAACGATCACTTGCGTTGGTACATCCTGGTCGGCTGCGGTCTAGAATTGCACGTTCAAGCTCTATCAATTCGTCGTCAATGCGACGTTCGGATAGTAGCGAATCTTTTGACTCTCTCGGAGCGCTCTGTTTGTCACTTGAGCCTCTGAAAACTTCCAACCATTTTTGACGTATCGTATTCATCTATCGTTAGTTCTCTGAGGATTTCGTATCTTTTGGGAGGCTCTTTCCAGATTGGCAAAACCCAAGGAATCGAGTCCGGTATCGAGCAGAACTGTCTCGTCTCGAAGCTCAGGCACAGGCTCAGCGGGCATCTGGCTCTCAAAGATCCCGGCAAAGAGCTGCCTGATCGTCTGCTCCATTTCCTGCTTGCTGTCCGGCATCGATCTGTTTCCCCACGAAATTTCGGCTAAATAGTCTTTAGACCTGTGCCAAAGGCACGGTCAGCATCTCAGCCGATAAGGGTGTTCCCCCGTCAATATCGACCCGCGCCGGTGTTCCCAGAACCGCCTCATAGTGTCGGGTGTGCAATCCCGCCGCTGGCCGGATAGACCGGACGTTCTCCGCGCTGAACAGCTCACCGGCAGCAATGTCTTCGACCACATAAAGGGATCGCCGGAAATCCCGGGTCCGCATCTCGCCCGCGGTCGGCTCGAAGGACGCGACGCCAAGCGCGGCTTCGGCTTCTCGTACGGCGGCGACCATGCGCGCAAATTCTTCAGGTTCAAGGGAGAATTCCGCGTCCGGCCCACCCGCACTTCTGTCAAGCGTAATGTGTTTTTCAATGACCTTTGCACCCAGGGCAGTCGCCACAACTGGAACCGTTTCCGGCATGGTATGATCGGACAATCCCGGTATAGCTCCGAAAAATTCAGGGATCCTGGCCAGGGAACGCAGGTTCGCATCAGCAACTTGGGCCGGGTACGCTGCAGTACATTTCAAAACACAAATATCGCCACTGCCATTTTCTCGCAGGGTCGTAATCGCCTCCTGGATTTCTTCGCGTGTCGCCATACCCGTCGACAGCAACACCGGTTTTCCGGTGCCGGCCACCCGCTTGATCAGCGGCAGGTCGACCACCTCGGAAGATGCAATTTTGTAAAGGTCGACGCCCAGATCCTCAAGAAAATCAACCGCTGTGAAGTCGAAGGGCGTCGAAAGGTAACGCATTCCTAGCCGGGCTGCTTCTTCAAACAGGGGGCGGTGCCACTCCCAAGGCAAATGAGCCTTTTCGAAGAGACTGTAGAGGGTCTCCTTCTCCCAGATCGTTCCGGTCACGCGGAACTCTTCCCGGTCGGACTTAATGGTCAGCGTATCCGGCGTGTAAGTCTGCAATTTGATCGCATCGGCTCCCGCCTCTGCTGCGGCTCTGACGATCTCAAGAGCACGGTTCAGATCGTTGTTATGGTTTGCAGAGACCTCCGCGATAACAAAGACTCGGTTATCGCCACCTATCGACAAGGCTCCAAGGGATTTGTTCATCTCGACCTCTGCTGTCTGCCCTTCGGCCTTTATATGCTTGAGTATGGCGGCCGCTTTCGTCAGCCTGATACTTCTGCCACTTCGGCTTGTCGAGTCGTGCGCCCGGAAGCCATGCCCCGTTGATTTAGCGGCGTTGCTCAAATAAACGCGCCAGATAAGCGCAACTTCTCAAGAGCGACACAATATGTTCGATGATAGCACAATCCTGATCACTGGCGGGACCGGAAGTTTCGGGAAACGCTACGTCAAGACCCTTCTAGATAGGTACAACCCTAGGAAAATTATTATTTTTTCTAGAGACGAACTGAAACAGTTCGAAATGCAACAGACGTTTGATGCCCCAAATCTCCGGTTCTTCATCGGCGATGTCCGCGACCGTGCACGGATGGTTCAGGCGACCAGGGGTGTCGACTACATCATCCATGCGGCAGCGTTGAAGCAGGTACCCGCCGCCGAATACAACCCATCGGAATGTATCCGGACAAACATTGACGGAGCCGAAAACGTTATTCATGCCGCCGCGGAAAATGGTGTGAAAAAAGTGATCGCCCTGTCGACCGACAAGGCGGCCAATCCCATCAACTTGTACGGTGCGACCAAGCTCGCTTCGGATAAGCTGTTTGTTGCCGCCAACAACATGCATGCCGACCGTGAAACCCGCTTTGCTGTTGTGCGCTATGGCAATGTTGTCGGGTCGCGTGGTTCAGTCGTTCCCTTCTTCCAGGGCCTGATTGATAATGGTGCCACTCGTTTGCCGATCACCGATCCGGAAATGACCCGGTTCTGGATCTCCCTGCAGCAAGGTGTCGATTTTGTTCTGACCAACTTCCAGAGAATGCAGGGCGGCGAGATCTTCGTTCCAAAGATCCCTTCCGTGCGCGTGGTCGATCTGGCAACAGCGATGGCCCCTGATCTGGAACAGGAAGTCATCGGCATCCGGCCGGGTGAAAAACTGCACGAAATCATGTGTCCGGCCGATGACAGTCACTTGACAGTAGAGTTTGACGATCACTTTGTGATTACACCGTCCTTCCGGTTCTTCGACCGCGATCTCAGTTATGTGACCAATGCCCTGAATGAGAATGGCAAGCCAGTATCACGCGGGTTCGAGTACAATTCGGGCACTAACCCTGACTTCATGGACCCGTCCGCAATTTCTGAGTTCAACGCCCAGGCAATGGCATGATTCCCTACGGTCGTCAGGATATCGACGCCAGCGACATTGCCGCTGTGACTTCGGTTCTGAAAAGCGATTTTCTGACCCAGGGTCCGCAGGTCCCTGCATTTGAGGCGGTGATCGCAGAGAAAACCGGCGCAGCTCATGCCATCGCCGTTAATAGTGCGACCTCAGCCCTCCATATCGCCTATCTCGCTCTCGGCCTCGGTCAGGGCGATGATTTGTGGACCTCCCCGATCACGTTTGTCGCCACGGCCAACGCAGCGCTTTACTGCGGCGCAAACGTGCGTTTCATCGATATCGACCGCGATCGTTACACGATCGACCTCGACCGGCTGGAAGAGGCTCTGATCGAGGCGGAGGCCAACGGCACATTGCCAAAAATCGTCGCACCAGTTCACCTCGCGGGCCAGTCCTGTGATATGATCCGGCTTGCTGCGCTCGGAAAAAAATATGGATTTGCAATCGTCGAGGATGCCAGTCATTCGATCGGAGCCACATTTGACGGACAACCGGTCGGTGACTGCCGCTATTCGGATATTTGTGTCTTCTCTTTCCACCCCGTGAAAATCATTACCACTGCAGAAGGCGGCGTCGCGACGACCAACAATCCGGAACTCGCGCGACAGATGTCTCTCTTACGCTCCCACGGGATCACCCGTGACGCCGACCTTATGACAACAAATGACGGCGGCTGGTATTACGAACAGATTACTTTGGGCTTCAACTATCGGATGACCGAGTTGCAGGCCGCTCTCGGGGTCAGTCAAAGCCGCCGGCTGGATCAGTTTATTGATGCCCGCCACGAGCGCGCCCGGCGCTATGACACCGAGTTGGGCGGTTTGCCTCTGCGTCTGCCATTTCAGGCTCTGAACCAGCGGTCGGCTCTGCATCTGTACCCTGTACTGGTCACCGACGATGCACCGGTCTCACGTGGCGAGCTGTTCGAGCTGCTACGCAATGCAGGAATCGGCGTGAACTTGCATTATATACCCGTCTATAGGCAGCCATGGTACCGACACCGGCCCGGCGCTGGCGGCGAACGCGATGCCTTCCCGGCGGCCGAAGATTACTACGCCCGCGCAATTTCCATACCCCTCTTCTCTGGCTTAACCGAGACGGATCAGGATTTTGTTGTGCAAACGCTGCGCAAAGCGCTCAGCCCGACCTGAGAGACCTGAATGCCTGTCATTCCTCTGATCATTCAGGCGCGCATGAGCTCAACCCGGTTGCCGGGCAAGGTGATGATGCCGTTCCTTGGAAAAACCTTTTTGGAGAGCTGTGTTGATCGCGCCGCGCGCATCCATGGAATTTCGGATGTCATCGTTGCCACCACCGATGAAGCCGATAGTGATCCGATTGCCAACTTGATGAAGCGTCGCGATTACCGGGTCTTCCGGGGATCTCGAGATGATGTATTGGGGCGTTACTTGGGCGCAGCCCGGGAAGTGAAAGCTGACGCTGTGATGCGGATCACGAGCGACTGCCCCCTGACCGACCCTGCGATTGCCGAAACTATTCTAGCGCAATTCAGTGAGGGGCGCACGGACCTGATGACCACAAACATTCCGCCAAGCTGGCCTAATGGGATGGATGTCGAGGTTTTCACGATGGACGCTCTTGAAGAAGCCGCGAGATGTGGGACGATCCGGTCTGACCGGGAACATGTCAGCACTTATATCCGACGCCGTCCCGGCCGGTTTCGCTTAGGCAATATACCATGCCCCGACGAGGGCTGCGGTCATTGGCGTATGACACTCGATACCGCTGCTGACCGAGATTTCTTTCTGATGGTGGCGAAGGAGTTCCCCGGTGATCTGTCCACCAGTCACTGGCCAAAGCTCCATGAGTTTCTCGAAAGCAGGCCCGATCTGATTGCCATAAACACAGACGAAGACTTTTCCCTTACATGCGCGTCCTGATCTCCGCTCTGGCGAGCACCGTAATTGGAACTGGACATACGAGACGTATGGCGGTTCTCGCCAAAGAGCTGGCTGGTCAGAACGGCGTCAGAATAACTTTTCATACCACTGCGCTTGGTCGTCGCATTTTGCGGACGGTGGGAGACGACCCTTTCCATATTCTGCTAGCTTCGGACGACCCCGAAACAGCTATGGCTAAGCTGGGTGGGACCCTCGCCAAAATGCGGCCCGACCTTGTCATTCTGGACAATTACTTCTGGAACAGTGAACAGGAGGCGGCGCTGAAGCCTTTTTGCGAGCGGCTTTGCGTCGTCGATGATCTCGCCGACCGCTCCCATTCTGCCGACATTCTTATTGATCAGAATCCAAACCGCCAGAGTGAAGATTACAGAGGACTCGTTCCTGAGCAGACTTTGCTCCTTGTCGGAGCCCAATATTGCCTTCTGGCCAAACCGTTCCGAACGCTGCGTTCTCGCGCATTCCGCGCTCCTGCAGAACGCAATGCTCTGCGTCCGGTCTTTGTGAGCCTTGGCGGCGGCGATCCCAACCGCGACATTGTGCTGCTGGTCCGCTCGGTTCTCGCTGGAACCAACAGACCGGTTTGCGTCGTAACCGGCAGCCATATTGACGATGCCGCCTCTCTGACAGAGTTGGCCACCAAAGAGCCGCGGATCGAACTTACATTCGACAGCACCAATGTTGCGCAGCAAATGAATAACGCTGCCTACGCCGTCGCCTCAGGAGGAACAATGACCTGGGAAAGGGCTATTCTGGGATTGCCCTCTTTGAGCCTCATCGCCGTCGATAATCAATATGAAGCTACTAAATGGCTGGAAGCTCAAGGGGCACACAGCGTGTTCGATCTACGGCATGGATGGTCAGAGGAAGATTTCGTCAACGCGCTACAAACCTATGATCGCGACGACGCCCTGCGCGCTCGCCAAAGCATAGCAAGCGCTGCGCTCATAGACGGCAAAGGTGCTGATCGGCTTGCTACGACCCTGCTGAAATGAGGTATAAAACTTCAGACTTGATCTTGCGCTGCTCCCCAAGTTTGGACCGCTGGAAGCTGGATTTTCCGACTGTCTCAGGATGACGGGCTGGTGACGCCATCGGGATAATGTATGGCAATCGGGACGTTGTAGCCGATCGCGCAAGCGCCGCAAGCCGGTCACCACAAACAGCAATCACCAGCTGACCCCGTCGCCGAACCTGCTGCAGCGGGCGTTTCACTGCATGACCTGCCCCCCGCGAAATCCCTCACCTTGATGTAGTGTCTGCGCCAACTTTGAAGGGGGGGCGTGCGGTACGTCACCCTGGGTGATGCCAAGCCCGAGACCGGAACCCCGGACGTGGCCCGTGCGAAATTCGACAACAACCATGTCATCGTCACCGGCATGGAGATCGGATACAGCTTCTGAACGCGGTCAGCGCGTCAGCAGAACAGAGCGGCCCCGGTTTTCCGGGGCCTTTCTTATGAGATCCGCAGAGTCTGGAGTTTCGGCAAGTGTTCACTTAACATTCGGGATAGTACCATAAAAAACAAGGAATGTTCGATTTTACAGCTGTAAAATACGAGCATTCCCCGTCGACACGCCTTTCTGGCACGCACGCAGGGCCACCACAAACCGCTCCGTCTCCCAGCACTTTTACAGCTGTAAAAAATGCGCGGTCATTGGTCTTTCTAACATCTGAACTTCCGCAACCGCGTAACCGTCCGATTTCACCCCTATAAAATGGCCTAAATAGGGTTTACCTGTTGATTGTCACTGAGAACTGACCCGGTATGCCCATGAATTTTCACTAAGAATTGACCCATTTGAACACTTTGCCCCGACGTTTTTGGTTGGGGAGATTTGCAGTTATCTACATGGGAGTTTTGAGTGTTATTCGTCGGTGGGTATTGCGTGACAAATTGCCGATAGGGGAGATTGCCCGTCGGACAGGTTTGTCTCGAGCTGGCTCGATCTCCTACGGTGAGGCGGCGACGACGCTTGAAGAACGCGGATTGACGCACCGGGTCTGGCCGCGTACCGCCTACGGCCGACCGCTCGGGCTCATCTGCAAGGCAATTCTCGACCTCGGTGAGGCGACCGGCACGCGCATCCCGCTTATTTCAGTCATTGTGACGAAAGCCGGTGGTGATCCGTCGGACGGTATCGACGGCTTGTTAAAGGCCTACCTCAAGCTCCACGAGGCAAAGCCGCTACGGAAAGAAAAGATCGCGAGGCTCAGAACAGACCGTGCCGCAATGATTCAAGAACTGCAGAATGAAGCACTGCAGTATCGCCACTGGCCCGGCGTTGTTCGGGCTCTTCTGGGCCAGAAGAAATGAAAGCGCCTTCGCAACGATCCGCCACCGGACCAAACGCACCAAGGGCTGCCTCTCGCGCGACGGCATGCTGCACATGATGTTCAGGCCCGGACAATGCGCCGAGAAAAGCTGGCGCAAGCTGCGCGGCTTCGCTCATATCGCCGACGTCATCCAGGGCGTCGATTTCGTCAACGGCATCAAGCCATCAAACCAGGATCAAGCCGCCGCATGAGGAGCGCTTGGACACCAGATTTGACAGTAAACCTCCTTGGTCAGGCCAAGGTGTCCGGTCGAAACGGGGGCCAGTTCAGCCACAAGGCCTGCTTGCCAAACGCCTACGGCTCAACTATCATTCTTTGCTGGAGAAAAACGATGACTATTCTGTTACTGCATCTTGGTGCCCACAAAACAGCTACGACCGCAACGCAAGTAATGTTGCGCGAATATGCCAAGTTTTCAGGAAGTACCGGAGTTGGCATCATCATTGATCCTCGAGAAATCTTGGATGGTAACGACAACGGATTCGTTCGAACGGCTGATTTCTCGCAGCATTTAAAAGCACTTTTTGAAAAATCAATTAATAGTGGCGCCCATACAGTCATATATTCATATGAAGGTAATTTTGGACGCCCATTCCATCCGCGTATCAAGGGAAGCATTTACCCACAAGCCGAAGCGGGAATTGACAGGATATATCACGCTGCGAAGGGTTTGTTTGAGAGTGTTTTTGTGTTCTTTAGCATTCGACGCCCTTCTGAGTTGATTGAAAGTTACTATCCGCAGCTTGTCAAGGAGGGCCACTGCCTTACTTTTGATCAATTTATGCGATGGATATTTATAACGGAACTCACATGGACACCTCTTGTGACGCTGATGGCGGAGCGTTTCGAAGAGCGGAATGTTCATATCCGAGACTATTCCGTTTTTAGACAGCCGCAAGACTTCCGGAATCATCTCGAAATTCCGTTGCAACACTCGCCATCCAAGCGAAACGTTAGTTATGGGAAGGAACAAATAGAACTAGCATTGAGCGCTCTGCCACATCTAAAAACTGCTCAACAAAAATACGAACTGCGAAAGTTCATTATCTCAAGTATGCCAAGCAAATCGTCCGTGCAACACTTAAATGACGTTGAGAAAGATAGTGTTGATCGTTTTTTCGAGGCCGATTTGTTATTTATATCTGGAAAAGTCCGTGTTGAGGAGCCAGAGGCCTAGTGTTCCGAGTCTGACGCATATTACCTGCTGCCTCTGATTTCATCGAGTGTGTTCAGGGCGCGGCGTTCTCGCGTTAGGATATCGTCCGCCGTTTTGGTCCAGACGAAAGGTTTCGCTTTTGCGTTGTGTAGCAGCAGGTAGTCGTAGATGGCGCTCTCCAGATCGTCGACGCTGGTATTGATCTTCGTCCCTGTTTCCGGACAGTGTGATTGTTGACGCTACGCGGCGATTTTCCAACTCATTTCTTCGAAAGCCTGCGCTGGCGTCTGGTAGCCTATGGCTGAATGCCGTCGCTGGCGGTTGTAGAAGACCTCGATGTATTCGAAGATCGCGGCCCTGGCCTGTTCTCGGGTTCTGAACCGATGGCGATGGACCAGCTCCTTTTTCAGCGAAGAAAAGAAGCTCTCCATCGGGGCGTTATCGAGGCACTGACCCTTGCGGCTCATGGATTGCTCCAGCTTGGCGTGGCGGATGAT
>NZ_VFSV01000006.1 GCF_007004065.1 Palleronia caenipelagi
GGACTGGATCAAAGCTGTCGGCGCGAAAACGGCTTACATCGAACCTGGATCGCCTTGGGAGAACGGATACTGCGAAAGCTTCAACGCCCGTTTCCGCGACGAGTTCCTGAATGGCGAAACCTTCTACAGCCTGCGCGAGGCGCAGATCCTGATCGAACAATGGAGGAAACACTACAACACGAAACGACCACACAGCGCATTAGGCTACCGCCCACCGGCCCCGGAAACCTTCGTCACGATGGACCGGAGGCCCGTCATGCACTAACAATCAAATTGGACCACTCAAGTGGGGCTGATCAGTCGACCCGACCTCGGCTTGCCGGATGGATCTGGTTGCCTCGACATCGACGATCACACCATGATCGGTATCGATCAGGTAATTGTCGGAATAACTGAAGAAGGCCGGCCCCTTACGTGCCGCTGTCCATTGACTGGCAGGATCGGAGTGAGAGGTGAACTTGGGTTCAACCTCGCTTGCTGCGCCGAAAGCAGCGTTATCGAGCCTTTCGAGATATTCCCGCACAGCGCGTAGCGCGTCGGCTGGATCAAGGGTCGATGGGTCTCAATCCTCCTTCGGTGTCGAGTTCTGTTTGTTCGCATCCGCTTCGATCAGGCTTGCATCAACCGCCAGTCGTTGGCCGCTGACCAGACCCTCTGCGATACAGCGTGCGACGGTCGTCTCAAACAGGTGCCGCAGCAGTTCGCTCTCCCGGAAGCGCCCGTGCCGGTTCTTTGAGAACGTAGAATGCTCGGGGATCTTGTCCGCCAGATCGAGGCGGCAGAACCACCGGTATGCCAAGTTCAGATGGACCTCCTCGCACAGCCGGCGCTCGGAGCGGATCCCGAAGCAGTACCCCACCAAAAGCATCCGGATCAGCAGTTCAGGATCAGCGGAAGGGCGGCCGGTGTGGCTGTAGAAATCTGCGAGGTAAGCCCGGATGCTGCTCAGGTCGACAAACCGATCAATGGATCTCAGCAGATGGTTTTGTGGGACATAATCTTCCAGCGAGAACTCGTAGAACAGCGCCGGCTGCGCTTCCTGCCTCGGCCCCATCATCGCTGATCCTCCCGCTCCACAAAAGAAGTGAATCAGCGAACGACACCTCAATCAAGCAAGAGTTTTTCAACAAAATACGCCCCCGTTCTGTGGAAAATTACCGTTTTGCGAGCGCAGAAATGGCGGGTTTGACGACGGCATGGGTACCTTTCTTATCAGGCTTCCCGCAGATGCTGCGGTGCGGGAAAGATCTTTGCGAGTTTGCGGAGGTTCTGGGCGGTTGCGGCGAGGAGGAATTCGTCGCTCGCGCCGTATGGGCCGCGTAATCGAAGTCGTCCCAGCCCGAGGATGCGTTTGAGATGGGCAAAGAGCATCTCGACCTTCTTTCGCAGCTTCATCGCGATGACATAGTCGTCGGTCTCGGCCAGATCCCGGGCGATCTGGCGGGCGTCTTCTTGCTCTTCGCGCGTGATCTGTCTGGCATCGGCGTTGGGGCAGCATCTGGCTTTCGAGGGGCACGCCTGACAGACGTCTTTTAGCGCGCGATAGCGGGCGGTGCCCTTGCCCGTCGGCCCCCGGTTCGGATCGGAATAGTTGCGGCGGAATTGCTTCAGCTCCTGACTCTCAGGACAATGTACTGGTCGCTCTCCGGATCCCACTCGAAGTCGGTTCTGGCCCATGTCCCGTCGGGGCGGGCGGCCTTCCCCGACATTGGTCCTGGTCTTGAGACTTGATGACGCCACTGAGGTGATGAACGATGAATGGATCGAGTGGCGGCGATGTTCTCCGTGTGAAGAACCATGGCAACGTGCAAACCAATGCAGGCTGGAGAGCCGCTGCGCTGTCGCGATTACCCGCATCCAAGCGCAAATTTGATGGCGGGGTCTTTGGCGGGTAACGCAGCCTAAATTTGAAATTCGATAATAAAATCGGTGGTATATGGCGGAGAGGAAGGCCGCCATGATATGATACTATAAGTTCCACTGAAGTCCTAATAATACAATGATAACAGTTCGATAATGGCTTCACTTGTGCAGTAACTTCCGGCAAGGTCCAATGCCATCCTCGCATTAGTGGGGGATGTTTTGGGGGATGTATAGTGACTTCAGGCGCCAGAAGGCCCGAACGAGCGTTGACCGCACGTTCCGTCGAATCCGTGACAAAGCCGGGTAAATACTTTGACGGTCAGGGGCTCTTTCTTCGCGTCGCAAAGAACGGCGCAAAGCAGTGGGTGCAGCGCATCACGATCCGGGGCAAGAGATGTGAGTTAGGGCTTGGCGCCCCGCCTGCTGTGTCGCTCGCGGTTGCGCGTAAGATGGCACTCGAAAATCGGGGGATCGCGATGACCGGGGGCGATCCCCTCGCGGAGAAGCGGAAGGCGCAAGGCGCCATGACATTCACCGACGCCACCGACAAGTATCTCGCGACGAAGTTATCGGAGTTCAAAAACGAGAAGCACCGGAAGCAATGGCGCGCCACCCTCGACACCTACGCGCTGTCAGCTATCGGCAATCGACTGGTCTCGGAAATCACGGTCCATGATATTTTCCGAGTCTTAGAGCCGATCTGGACAACCAAGACTGAGACCGCATCCCGGCTGCGTGGCCGGATTGAGAACGTGCTGTCATGGGCGACCGTTGCCGGACACCGCACTGGCGACAATCCCGCGCGCTGGCGGGGGAACCTGTCGGAGATGCTACCGAAGCCCGCGAAGATCGCCAAATCTGGAAACCAGCCCGCTCTATCGCTTGCGGATGCTTCGCGCTGGTGGAGCGATCTGCAAAAGCGCGACGGTATGGCGGCGCGGGCTCTGGAGTTCCTTACCTTAACGGCGGCGCGGTCAGGTGAGGTGCGCGGGGCAGTTTGGTCTGAAATAGAGATGCCTGCCGATGGGCGTGACGGCGGCATCTGGGCGATACCCGCCGAACGAATGAAAAATGGACGTCCGCACCGAGTCCCTCTCACGCAGGAGGCCGTCACGGTATTGAAGGCGCTACCCCACGCCGAAGGCTCACCCTACGTGTTCTGGGCGCCGCGTGGCGGGATGCTGTCTGACATGAGCATATCTGCCGTGATGCGCCGAATGCAGGCCACCGAAGAAAAGGCGGGCGGGACAGGCTATCTTGACCCGACAAGTCAGAGACCTGCGGTGCCGCACGGGTTGCGCTCAACATTTCGGCAATGGGCGGCAGAACGGGGCTATCCGCGAGATATGGCTGAAATGGCCCTCGCGCATTTTATCGGCAGTGAAGTTGAGCGGGCTTATCAGCGATCCGATCTAATTGAGCGGAGGCGCGATATGATGGCTGAATGGGCTCAGTTTCTGGCGGATTGATAGTTGCGAATCACCCTCAATTGCCTCTTTGAAGGTGCCAAGATCGGAAAACTGTAGTCGGAGTCATTGCTCGAAAGCGGGTTCTCCTTAGTTTTCCACAGGGTTGCACCAAGGCCAAACCCGTCAAAATCTCAACGTTAGTTCGTCAAGCCGAATCACGTGTGGAGAACCCTAAATTTTCCATTGCCAGCGCACTAGAGATTGAGTGTTCTAGAGGGAACCAAAGCTGAACACGGCATCGGCTGAGGTGGCTCCGCGATACTGTTGAAGCAGATCGCGAAGCCGGGGTGAAATGTCCTCTCCCGGAATTTCGCCTCTTAGCTAGCCGGACAACGAGCCAAGAGGCAAGCAGATTATGAGTAAGCAGGCAACGAACCAAGCAGAGCGTATTCTGAGGCGTCCTGAAGTTGAGTCACAGACCGGGCTGTCCCGATCAACGCTCTATGCGATGATCGCCGAGGGGACCTTCCCGCGCCCCGTGAAACTTGGGAAGCGCGCCGTCGGGTGGCATCAGTCACAGATCTCCGACTGGCTCAATAGTCGCGTCACGAACATCGCGTAAAGCCATGAAATTCGAACAGATGACCGGCGCGCAGGAATGCGTGACCGGGGCGGCGGAGCCTTGCCCTGCGAATGCGGCGGGCTCAACCGATCAAAGCGAATGGCAAGCCATTGGCGGTATTGCGGCGAAACTGGTCGCAGACGCTGCGCGGAAATATGCGGAGCGGTCCAATGCAGAGCGCTGAGGTAATGACTAAGAGCCTCGGAGGCAATTGGTACGGCAGTTACGGCGTCGCGCCTTGTCCGGTCTGCCAACCCGAACGACGCTCCGACCAGACCGCCTTGACACTTGGCGACGGTCACTCCGGGTTGCTGGCGCATTGCAAAAAATCAGGCTGCGAATTTGGCTCCATTCTTGCGGCAGCGGGAATAACCAAAGATGACGTCTGCCCTCCTGACCCGGCGGTGCGCGCCCGGCGGGACGCGGAGAGGCGCGCCGATATAGAACGGCGCGCGCGGCAGGCTCACGCCCTCTGGTGCGAGGCGAGGCCGATCATAGGCACCATCGCCGAGGGGTATCTGCGTGACGCGCGGGCAATCCATGGTCCGTTGCCTGATAGCCTCCGCTTTCATCCTGCGGCGTGGCATGGGGCAACGGCTTCGCGGTACCCGGCCCTAGTGGCGCGGGTGGATGGCGCCGATGGGTTTGCGGTCCACCGCACATACCTGGGGCCTGACGGTTTGGGCAAAGCGGATCTGACCCCGGCCAAGGCGATGCTCGGCGCAACCGCTGGCGGCGCTGTGAGGCTTCAGGAGGGCAATGACAGACTAGTTGTTGCTGAGGGTATCGAGACGGCACTTTCGCTCGCCTGCGGCCTTTTACACGGTCCTGCGGCGATCTGGGCGGCGCTGAGTACCAGCGGGATGACAGGGCTCAGGCTGCCGAATGAACCCGGACGGCTGGTCATCGCCCCTGATGGCGACCCGGTGGGCAAAAAGGCTGCACAAACACTGGCCGAAAGAGCCGATGCGCTGGGTTGGTCCGTGTCGCTGTTACCGGCGCCTGAGGGGTCCGACTGGAATTCGGTCATTCAGAAGCGGAGGTCTGGCAATGCACACTCCTGAGCCGATCCCGTTCGCGCCGGACTGGCCGGACCCGGCCCCGCGTTTTGTGCGCCTTGACCTACCACCGGCACCAGCATTGCCGCTGCGCGATGTTTTGGCACCGCGACTGGCGCAATGGGTCGAAGACGCTGCCGAAGCAAAAGGCGCGCCGCCGGATTATGTCTTTGCCGCGCTGCTGTCAGTTGCGGGGGCGACTATCGGAAATAGCAGATGGGTTTCGCCTTGGCGCGGATGGACGGAACCGCCGGTCATCTGGTCAATGTGCGTCGGGTTGCCCAGCGCGGGGAAAAGCCCCGCTATCGACGCTGTTTTGCAACCGCTCCGCGCCGCTGAGCGACCGTTGCGAGAAGCGGCAGAAGCTGAATTGCAGGCGTGGGCGGAAAAGGCCGAAGTCGCGAAAATTGCCGAGGCCGCTTGGAAAGAGGGGGTGCGGGCCGCGATGAAAGCTGGCGACAAAGCGCCCGATAAGCCCAACGGTGCCGACGCAGGCCCCATGCCGCACATTCCGCGACTTGTCGTCAATGATGGGACGATTGAACGCCTCGGCGCCATACTTGCGCGGCAACCGCGCGGCACATTGCAGATGCGGGATGAGTTGGCAGGATGGCTCGAAGGGATGGCGCGTTACTCCGGCGGCGGGTCGGATCGACCCTTTTGGCTGGAAGCCTATGGCGGACGGGGTTTCACCGTTGAACGCATGGGGCGGGAACCGTTGACCGTGGACCGGCTGACCATTGGCGTTATGGGAGGCATCCAGCCTGACCGCCTGAAAAGTCTGTTGTTCAAATCCGACGATGACGGGCTCTTAGCGCGCTTCCTCCCGATCTGGCCTGACCCCGCGCCATTGCGGCGCCCGGAAGCATGGGCAGATGAGGTGTTGATTGACCGCGTCTTGGCGCGGCTCCTATCGCTGGAAATGGTCAACGACGACGAAGGCACGCGGCCATGGGTCGTGCCGTTCTCTGAGGGTGCGCGGGGGATGATGGATGACTTCCGCGAGGCGGTTCGGGAATGGGAGGCGGGGACTGATGGGCTTTTGCTGTCGTTTATCGGCAAGTTGCCCGGACTGTCTGCCCGGCTGGCGTTAGTCCTGGCCCTTCTCGACTATGCGGCAGACGACGCAGAAGCCCCGCGCGAGATAACGGTCAACGCCTATGGGCGGGCTTGTCATCTGGTCGAGGCATATCTCCTGCCGATGGCACGGCGCGCCTATGCGGATGCTGCGACACCGAAAGCCGACCGGGCCGCGCGCAGATTGGTTACGCTGATCCGCGATCAAAAATGGCGATCCTTTTCGACGCGGGACGTCATGCGGCTCGACCGCGCGGGGTTGGCGTCCAAGCGGGATCTCGACCCCGCGCTGGCAGCGCTCGAAGATGGTGACTGCATCCGGTCTGTTGAGGCGCCACCGCGACCGCAAGGGGGAAGGCCGCAACGCCTCTATTCGGTCAATCCGGCTCTGCTGGCAGGGACGTCATGACGCGCTGGCTCGACGCTGCCCGGAAGGTTCAACAGACACTGACAGAACCGACAAAACCGACAAAACTCCGATCTGAGCCGGTTCTGTCAGTTAAATCGGTTTTGTCCGGGCAAGATGAGCGCGACGCCTCGCGCCAGATAAGCGACGCTGAAAGCGGGGGACCGGTGAAAGCTGGTTCCCGACCGCCGGACCCTAAGATCACCCTAAGGCTTAAAAAGGTTAGAGTTCAGAATCGACCGCAAGACGGCAGCAACGGCAGGTCGGTTGCGGGCAGGCCGCTCACGTGGACCGGGCGTCCCGTGAGTGAAACCGCTTGGCGCGGGTTGAGCGAATGGCAGCGGCATGGGCCGGGTTGGAAAGTCTGGTGTGCGCTACGGCGCGACTGGCTTGACCCGAATTAGATCAAGACTTGCGCCATCTGCCCGCTCAGGCCACCGCCGAGGCCTGCATGACGCTCAGAAGAACGCACCCGAGACAAAAGCGGCATGATCGTTGCATCTTGGGACTGCCCAAATGCGCCAAAGTCCGAGAAACATGCGGAAAACACAACTGCAGAGCCCTCGCAATCGATGATCTGGCACCCGACGCCGCCGTCAGAGTTGAAAACACCCACCAAAACGGTCAAGCTCCCGCTAAAACCAAGATACTTGGGAAATATCAAATAAAACCTACAATATCAGCAAGCTGGATAAAGCTATGAGCAAAGCAACGAACCACATTTACGTAAAATATTTTGCAGCATTCGCATTATGCTCTTTCATGGGCAACCCGGCTTCCTCTGAAAGCAATAAATTAGATTATTGGATTGAAAGTTTAGTCTATGAAATTAAACAGAATACCGTATTTGAAAAATCTGAACATACACACCCAAAGATTCTAGAAGAAACGGCAAAATTGGCTGGCTTTGAAAACACCGAAGACTTCCTAAATATAGCTAGGTCAGGATATGAAATATCTAAGAAACAAATAGAAATTTGGGACGTGTCTGCAGTTAACGAAAATATCTTGCAGGGAAGCGCAGAAAACTGGGATTGGGCTTTAGTTCCAATCTTGTCTAGGGCAAAAATGGTTCAAAGTGGGGATATGCTTCCAGACAGCTGCAATGTTCATTTGTTTTTTTGGAATCCAAAAGGATGGTATAGAACCAGCATATCTGGTCAAACTAGTAAAATCGCGACCGTGAGCGCAATACCAGAACTGCGTAAAGCGGTATATTCCACGCCCCCAACGTGCTTGGTTTCATCCACCAGTGATGCGGGCCAACAATCGCCCGTAAATGATGATGAAATAAATAAAAAGAAAGAATTATATGAAATCATTTACGGTAACTACCCTACAAACTGTACCCCCAAATTTTTAGTTCAGAAAAACTCGTGCATCGTTGAGCATATTTCTTTCTGCTCAAATGACACTATTTTTATCACACAAGACAAAGAAGGAAGCGCGGAAAAAGTAAATTATACCTATTCCAGTGATGGTAAAATTCAAATGTTGTGGGGGAGTTATCAAGGTTATCCAGTCTGGGTGGATATCCCCATCGAAGAACAAAACGGTTTTATTCCTATCGCCGCATTAAAGGAAAATAGGGATGGTTCTCTCACCGAAAGACGCCGTTTTCTGGCACCAATATCTAACGACGATTTGGAATACACATTAAAAGCCGAGTTCTCTTCAGGAGAGTCTCTAATATTAGATGGTGTCAAACTTTTATCCGTGACTGGAGAATACACCTATAATTACCCAGACAAAATTACCAATATGACCGAAGGCTTTTTCATAATGACTGATTATAATGTGATTATAGAAGGGACTAAATCCATAGGTCCCGTACGGGATGAAACACCTCGAGAAATACTGAGGACATCACAAGCAACATCGCGTGATGAAGCGGGTAAATATCAATGCCGTGATTAAGTGAGTTAGTCGAGGGCGCAGATCCCTTTTCCATTATGCCGCCGCACTCACATCAAACTCGAAGTGGATGCGGTCATAAGGGAACTTTACGCCCTTCTCTGTCCGATTAATCACCCCTTATAAAAAGCACTATCGAACACGAAACGCGACGACAGGCCGAACGGCGGCAATGAGACTAGCTTGTTAATCCATCATAGCGCAGCGAAGGTCTGCAATACCTATTTTTGATTGCCTCCACGGCGCTGGTCAAATTGAAAAATAGAAATTGAAAGGCTGCAAATAATGGAACCTTTTATAGTCTTCGTAATCGCTTGGTTGCTCCTACCCATCATTCTTTTGATATTTTGGCTTCGCGCGCGTGGTGCGAAGAACCGCGCCGAAAAGCGGATTACAGAAGCGGAATTGACTGCCGCATCGCTCAGGGAAAAATATGCGCCAATCACATCTGTTGAGAATGAAGTCTCGGCGCTCAGGGACAAAGCAACACAGTTACAGAAGCAAATCGACGAGACTCGCAGCTCCTATTCCGATAAGCGCGCCACGCTAAAAAAATTGGAGCAACAAGTCGCAATCTATGACGAAAAGCTCTCTTTCGCGGAGTTAGGTGTCTATGAACCCCATTTCGAGTTCAACGATGCTGACGAATACAAGCAAGAGATCAAACGTATCCGCGACCTCCAGAAAGCAATGGTTTCGGCCAAGACCTCGACTCTCTGTCCGACTGACTGGCAAGTAGACGGAAGCCGCGCCAAGGGTCAGACGATGATTAGCCGCCAGACCCGTCTGACCATGCGCGCTTTCAACAACGAATGCGAGGCCGCAATCGCAAACACGCGCTGGAACAATGTCAACGCGATGGAGAAGCGTATCCTCAATGCAGCCAAGCAAATCGACAAAACAAACGAGTCTATGAATCTGTTTATCAGCGAGGATTATGTCGGCCTCAAGCTGGACGAATTGCACGCGACTCACGAATATCGTGAACAGCTCAAGTTCGAGAAAGAAGAACGCGCAGAGTTGGCGCGCGCGGAACGCGAAGAGAGAAAGTTACTGGCGGAAGCCGAAGCGGCGGAACGTGAAGAGGAACGGTATCAGAAGCTATTGGATAAAGCGCGCTTAGAGGCGGGCAGAGATGAAGACCGCATTGCGGAGTTGGAAGCTGCATTGGCTGAAGCCCACGCGACAAGCGAGCGCGCCCGCGCAATGGCCGAGATGACAAAATCCGGCTATGTCTACATTATCTCGAACATTGGTTCCTTTGGCGAGGATGTAGTTAAAATTGGCCTGACGCGGCGGCTTGAACCAGAAGACAGGGTAAAAGAGCTAGGTGACGCAAGCGTCCCGTTCGGCTTCGACACCCACGCCATGATCTACTCGGATGAAGCCCCCACCCTCGAAAGCGCTCTTCACAAAGAGTTCGCGGACCGCCGAGTGAACGCTTCGAACCTGCGTAAAGAGTTCTTCCGGGTTGGCTTGGAAGAGGTCGAGGATGCGGTGAAGCGTCTTGCCCCATCCGCCAGTTTCTTCTCAGACCGTGAGGCGCAGGAGTGGCATGAAACCCTTTCACGCCGCAAAGAGGCGTTGAAGAACATGGTGCGACCATCAGACGAATTACCGCAAGCCATATGACCTTGAAAGCTAACGTTCGCGCAGTTGCAGCGATAGCTCACTTGGTTCGCACTCTTGCCATTGCTGCTACAACTAAGAATGGGAGGTGTCACTTCCGAGAGGGAAGTATCTAAATTTGAGAACAGCAGTAGCAAGCGACCGCAAGCAGTTCGCATATCTCCCCCCCCTAAAAAAAGGGGACATACCGGGCTGTGTAAAACCTGCTGCCCTCCTGCGCTTGCGCAGCCATGCCGCCCTAGCAAGGGGTAGGAATGTCTAGCGGCACGGCTTCCGTGTAAGATGCAGGGGGCGGTCTTACCTCTGAATTGATACCGGGTGAAACCGACTGACTCGTGCGCGGTAGCTAAACCGCAAGAAAATGTTGCGCTTCATATTCACGCAAGCCTGACGAACCGTCCGAAGCATTCCGAGACGATACAGGTCAATGCGGGGGATATTGTGGGGGATGAACCTCTTTGCACGCAAATTTTTCCGTTTGCAATCAGGTAGTTGCTTAATTTGGCTGGCGGAGAGGAAGGGATTCGAACCCTCGAGACGGTTTCCCGCCTACACACTTTCCAGGCGTGCGCCTTCGACCACTCGGCCACCTCTCCGAGGCCGCGTTTAGCGAAGAGTGATGGGGGAGTGCAAGGGGGCCTGTGGGGAATATCTCTCGATCCTCACGAAAAAAGATCAGCGGCCGTCCGCATCACCCTCTGGATCGGCGTGCTGAGCGGTGGACCGTACGCTTGAGATCGTCCCACTCTCAGGTTTTGCGGCGTGGTCACGATCCGACATCTCGCGCATCCAGACATCCCGCTGGGCGTAGGGAATCTCAATGCCTTCTTCAGTGAACCGCAGGATGATCTCGTGGTTCAGATCGGTCTCGACGTTCAGCAGAAAGTTCACATCCCGCAGGATTGTCCGCAGCTCGAATTCCAGCCCGTTCTCGCCCGCTCCTTTGAAATACACGAACGGCGCCGGGTTCAGGCTGACCATCGAGTGCCCTTCAGCGATTTGGGTGAGGATCGCTTCGACCCGCCGCGTATCGGTGCCAAAGGCGACCCGCACCGGAATAATCGCCCGACCCACATTGTTGCCATGGGTCCAGTTGGTGACCGTTCGGGAGACGAGATCTCCATTTGGAACAATCAGGTCTCGGCGGTCGAAAGTCTCGATCCGGGTAGAGCGGACGGAAATGTCGCGGACGTAACCCATCTGGCCGTTCACTTCGATCCAGTCCCCCTCCGTAATCGGACGTCCGATCAGCAGAATGATCCCGGACACGAAGTTCGACACGATGTTCTGGAGACCGAAGCCAATACCAATCGAAAGAGCCCCAGCGACAAAGGCGAGGCTTGAGAGGTCAATGCCGGCGCTGGTAAACGCGACAATGCCGGACAGGGCGATCCCCACGTATCCGACCCCAGCCACGATGGCATTGCGCGCGCCGATATCCAGTCGCGTCCGCGTCAGCACCTGATGGCGCAGGGTCAATTGGACAAAGCGGGTCAGCGCGTAACCGAGGAAAAAGACCAAAAGGATCGCCAGAATGTCCTGCGGCGAGATCCGGGTCTGACCGATTGTGATCCCCGCCCGGAAGGCAGACCAGACATCTGTCAGATCCGACACTCGTGCGCCCCAGATTAACGCCAGAAGCGGGATCGCGGCGAGGGTCAGCAAAAAGCCCAAAAGCACCGGCAGGAGACCTTCACGCTGGCTCTCGGGAACCCGCCGGGCCAGCGCGTACAAGTCATAGCTGAGCTTTTGGAGGATCAGGATCAGAGCGCAAAGCGCCAGAGTTAGGGCCTCGGCGCGCAGGAGATAGCCGGCGGCAGTCGAATAGCCAGCAACCGTCAGCACGGCTCCTCCGACAGAAACCACCAAAGCAGCGCGACCAAACAGCCCGGCAATGGTTTTCAGCAGGCTGCGTTCGTCGTCTTCGTCTTCTTCGTCCACCGTTGCAAAGGTGGACAGGTCCCGCCCGAGACGGATGAGGGACAGAGCCAGCAGTACATGGGGCACAAGCAACAAGGCGCCGGCTGCCGTCGAATCACATCCGCTGATCCGGATGACGGTCAGGGCAACCGCATTGAGGGAAGTTGCTATCGCGACCAGCCAGATGTTGCGCCTCGCGCGTGTGGCGAGACCGGGCTCCACGTCAACCGGGCTGGGGCGACCTTCGGGCAGGAGCATCGGAGCAATCCAGTTGCCCGCGATCAACGGCAGAAGGGTAGCCTGCACGCCCGTTACCAGAACATCCACCGCCTCACCCCGCAAACCACTCAGAGCCACTGCTGAGCCGAGGAGATGCAGGCCGATCAGAGCGGGAATGAGCTGACCCAAAGAGACAACAAAGGCGACGAGTCCCGGACGACGTCTGGCTGCCCCAAACCCGTCCAGCCAGCCCTCAATCCAGCGACGCCAAGTTCCCGCGCGCAACAACAGAATTAGCCCAATCAAGAGCACCGGGAGCGCTAGTATCACGCCGTCAGTCACATTGCTCCGCCAGCCTTCGCTGGAGAAATGAGCGCGAGTGTCCCGGCCAATGGCAGATGCCGTATCGAACACAGCCTGAACTGCACCGGGCCATGAGGTCGGGAACAGCGGCGACGGGGTGCGGTCGAGGAATTGCTCCTTATAGCTCTTGCGGATCTGCTGATCGAGCGCCGCGATCAGCGCGTTCGCGTCCGCAAAGGCCTCTTGCGCGGCCAGAACCGGCTCATAGAGCGTTTCCAGCTCGCTGTTCAGGTAGTCACGTCGTTGCCGGATCTGAGGCAACTCGGGCGCCTGCCCATCCGCTGGCGGAGCGCCGAGGGCGTTGAGCATGCCCCGGAGCACTTCTATCTGTGCATCGTTGATGCTTTGCGCTTCGAGGAAGGCCTCGCGCCTCTGGGCCAGATCCGCGCGAACCGCCTCCAGACGGGCCACGTCCTGCTCCCGGTCGAGGAGATCCCGAACCTGGTCCGCGACCTTCGGCCACTCGCGCAGGCCCGGGATCTGGTCCAGCACAGCCTGCTCGATGGAAGGCGACGCGGCCTCAGAAAGCGGAACGTCCCCCCCCTGATCCTGCGCCACTCCAGCGACCGCCAGAGACAGCCATAAGAGCAGTGCGCCGAGAAACCGTATCATACGTCAGCAAAGACTTTCGGCAGATCCATAGTAGCGGTGTCCAGCAACCAATCAGGCTGCGGCAGGCCCTTCTCCGCAAGGAACTCCGGGTTGAAAATCTTGGACTGATAGCGCGTGCCGTAATCGCAGAGGATCGTGACGATGGTGTGGCCGGGACCGAGTTCACGGGCGAGCCGCATGGCCCCCGCCACATTGACGCCAGTGGATCCGCCCATGCACAGACCTTCGTTCTGCAACAGATCAAACACCACGTTCAGCGCCTCCGCATCGGGGATGCGGTAGCAGAAATCGGGAGTCAGGCCTTCGAGATTGGCCGTGATCCGGCCCTGCCCGATGCCCTCCGTGATCGAATTGCCGGGGTTGTCCTCGCCCGTGTAGATCTTGAACATGCCCGCGCCCTCGGGATCGGCGAGACCGATCTTCACGCCTTTGCCCTGCAACGCCTGCGCCACGCCGGCCAGCGTCCCGCCAGAGCCTACCGCACAGATGAACCCGTCCACCTTGCCGCCGGTCTGCTCCCAGATCTCCGGCCCGGTGGTCTCGGTATGGGCCTGCCGGTTGGCCGTGTTGTCGAACTGGTTGGCCCAGATCGCCCCGTGGGGCGCCGTCTTCGCCAGCTCCGCCGCCAGACGGCCGGAATATTTCACATAATTGTTGTCGTTCTTGTAAGGCACCGCCGGAACCTCAACGAGCTGTGCGCCCGCGAGCCGGACCATATCCTTTTTCTCCTGACTCTGGGTCTCGGGCATCACGATAACCGATTTGAAGCCCATGGATGTTCCGACCAAGGACAGCCCGATCCCGGTATTGCCCGCCGTGCCCTCGACAATGGTGCCGCCCGGCTCCAGCAGTCCCTTCTCCACCGCATCGCGGATGATGAACAGCGCCGCGCGGTCCTTGACCGACTGGCCCGGATTCAGGAATTCGGCCTTGCCGAGGATCGTGCACCCTGTGGCCTCGGAGGGACCCTTCAGCCGGATCAGAGGCGTTCCGCCGACCGCTGCGGCCAAATCGCTGTGAATCTTCATCTCCGGCACTCCATTATCTCAGTTGGACAATATGAGTATGGTGCCCGGAGGCTGAACTCAAGAGAAGGTGCCGTCCTCACGCGCCCGTTGCAACCACAAGGCCGAGACCAGCAGCGGGCCGTTATTGGCCTCCCCGGTCCGGATCAGCTCCATCAGCTGGTCAAAAGAGATGAGGTGCAGCCGCAGATCCTCATTCTCTTCGGCAAGCCCGCCCAGACGCGGCAGCGTATCGGGCAAATCGGCCTCGGCCACGTAAGAGACCAGATATTCGGCCAGCACGCCGGGGCTGGGGTAGTAATTACCGATCTTGTGCAGGCGCGTCAGGGTCAGGGCCGCCTCTTCCCCCGCCTCGCGATGGGCTGCCTCCTCAAAGCTCTCCCCGGCATCGACCCGGCCCGCGATAGGCTCAAGCGACCAGGGATACGTGTCGCCCCGCAGCCAGATCCCATAGCGGAACTGTTCGACCAGCAGCACCCGGTCGCGCTGGGGATCATAGGGCAGCACGGTCACCGCGTCAGCGGCATGCAGCCCCGCCCATTCCACCTCGGTGCCTGCCCCTCCATCGCTGTGAGGGATGCGCATTTGGGTCTGTCCGACCGCGAAATAGTGGCAATAGGGCACCTCGTGTTTGAGGATCTCGACGCTCGCCCGAAGGGCGGGATTGCGGAGCAATTCCGGGCGCGGACTCCGGGCCGCGCGGATCGCCGAGTGCGCGCGGGCGCGGATTTGCGGCATCCGATAGTGCAGGGCTGCGCCGTCGATCTGGCCAAAGAACCGCATCGCCTCACCGGCCGCCAACCGAGTCATGGGTCCGCTTGTTTCCTGCCACTCCGCCAGATCCCAGGGCACCCCGGCCCCCTGCCCCTCTGGCGCGCGATAGAGCATCACCGGGCGTCCGTTGCTGAGCCGTGCGGTGTGCCGGACATAGGCAAACCCGGCCTCATAGTAATCGAGCCGCGCCACCTGTTCGGAAGTCAGCCGCACCACAGCGCCTTGGGCCACCGCCCCGGGGCGCTCCACGAGGATCGGCCAATCGCCAGCTGCGGCGCGCTCAATGGCATGCCATGGCAGCGCACCCACTTCCTGCATTACAGGACCACCGGCCACGCGCTCCAGCAGTTCGGGATCGCGTAACGTCCCGAACAGAAACACGTCGGTCATGCGGGGCGCTCTACGGTGATCTGGGTCACATCACAGTTGCCGCTGTGAAAGGTCGCCGCGCAGGAGGTCAGGTAGAAATTCCACATGCGCCGGAACCGGTCATCGAAGCCCATCGCCGCGACCTGCTCCCACTTGTCGTTGAATGTATCGAACCAGCGCCGCAGGGTCAGGCTGTAGCTTTCGCCGAATTCCAGTGAGCGCAGTACCGTCAGTTCCGCATGGCGAATCTGCTCGCGCAACACCGTGGGGCTAGGCAACATGCCGCCCGGAAAGATGTATTTCTGAATGAAATCAGGGGCACGGCGGTAGGTTTCCCATCGGCTGTCTTGCACGGTGATGATCTGCAGCGTTGCCCGCCCGCCGGGCTTCAGCCGCTCGCGCACCGCGTTGAAGTAGACCGGCCAGTATTTCTCGCCCACCGCCTCGAACATCTCGATGGAGGCGATTCCGTCATAAGTTCCCGTCTCATCACGATAATCCTGAAGCTTGATCTCCACCCGGTCCGACAGCCCCGCCTTTGCGATCCGCTCCACCGCGTATTTATACTGCTCCTCGCTGATCGTCAGGCAGGTCACCCGCAAGCCGCGCTCACTGGCCGCGTATTCCGCAAATCCACCCCAACCGCAGCCGATCTCCAGCACGTGATCGCCCGGCTGTGCCCCCATCTGGTCCACCATAGAGGCATATTTGGCAATCTGCGCGGCCTCGAGGCTCTCTTGTCCACTCTCGAACAAGGCCGACGAATAGGTCATGGTCTCATCAAGCCACAGGGCGTAGAAATCATTTCCCAGATCGTAATGGGCGGCGATGTTCTTCTTCGCCTGCCGCTTCGTATTGCGGTAAAACCAGAACCGCAGCTGCTCAAAGAGACGCACCAGCCCCATCACCGGGAAACCGTCATAGATCTCGTCATTATCGGCGTGGAACAGATCCAGCAGCGCTTGCAGGTCGGGGGTACTCCACCATTCGTCCAGATAGGCTTCGCAGAAGCCCAGATCTCCCTCGCGGATCAACCGGGCAAAGATATCCGAGTTGTGGATCACGAGTTCCGCCACCGGCCCCGGATTACGCCCTTCGGCACGGAATCGGCGCCCGTCCGGCAGCACAAAGTCCAGCCGACCGTGCTCCATCCGATCTGCCATATGGAACACTTGCGTAAAGTAACGTGGCAGATGGGACTGGCCTTCGACGCGCGTCAAAACGGTCATGAAATCTCCCCGGAAACCTCTTTTCAAACAGGTTAACCGGCTCCGGGAGAGGGTGCCACGGTGAATTGCCCAAGCCGTCCATTTGGTCGCGCTCCGAACCCGTGCACAAAGAAAAACGCCGCCTCCCGCAGGGGGAGACGGCGCCGATCCGAAGTGTATCCGTGACTTGGATCAGGCCTTGCGGCGCGACAGCCCAGTGACCGCAACAGCAGCAAGGACCGCCTTGATCGCATCACCGATGAGGAATGGCAGCACCCAGCCCGTCCAGAGCGTCAGAGCCGAGGTCGAAGCCCAGGCGGCCTCGACACCGAAGGCAGAGGCCACTGCAAAGGGCCATGCCACGCCCGGGATATAGAGCATGGCTGTGGCGTAGAGGCTACAGACGGCTGTCGAGATGACACCGCGCGCCAGTCCACGCTCAATCGCAAAGCCTGCGAACCAAGCCATTGCCACGTAACCGAGCAGGAAGCCGCCCGTGGGTCCAGCCATGTAGGCAAGACCCGCGCCACCATTCGCAAAGACCGGCAGACCCATGGCGCCCTCGGCCAGATAGGCCAGAACAGTCATCGCGCCGAGACGCGAGCCGAGCGTCAGGCCCACCATCAGGATGGCCAGCGTTTGCAGCGTCACCGGCACCGGCCAGAGCGGGACAGCCACCTGAGCGGCCACGGCGATGAGGGCCGAGCCCCCCAGCACAAGGGCAGCCTGCTGCCAGAACGCGCGATCCTGACCGCGCAGAAGGGGCGTTGCTTGGGTCATCTTTTACTCCTCATAGGGCTTTGCGCTATTTCTCGGCCTTCCCCGGCCCCACGTCAATCCCTTGCCAATCGATCCCTTTGGTTCCATGACGCTAACATGACAAAGATTGCACTGATCACCGGCGCCTCCCGGGGGCTTGGGGCGGCGCTGGCCGAAGCGCTCAGCCCGGATTATCACATCGTGGCGGTCGCCCGCACCACTGGCGCGCTCGAAGAGCTCGACGACCGGATTCAAGCCAAAGGCGGCGCTGCTACGCTGGCACCAATGGACATAGGCAACCGCGACGCCATGGCCCATCTGTGCCGTGGCATTCACGACCGCTGGGGCCATGTGGATCTCTGGTGTCACGCCGCAATTCATGCTGCCCCCCTGACGCTGGCCTCGCACATCTCGCAAAAGGACTGGGACAAGAGCCTCTTGGTGAACGTCAACGCCACCCAGACCCTGATCGCCATGGTCGAGCCGCTGCTGAAAGCCGCGCCCGAAGGTCATGCGGTGTTTTTCGAGGACCCGCGCGGCGGTCAGAAGTTCTTTGGCAGCTACGGTGCAAGCAAGGCCGCGCAGATGGCGCTGGTCCGCTCCTGGCAGACCGAAACGCAGAGTACCGGTCCGAAGGTGTCAGTCGTCGCGCCCAACCCCATGCCAACGGCCACCCGCGCGCGGTTCTTCCCCGGCGAAGATCGGGACGCCCTGACAGCCTGCACCGATGAGGCCGCGCGTATCGTAGAGCAGCTCGGCCAGACCACCGCCTGACCGATCCTTCGGTCACATAAGACCCAACGCTCTAAAACGCGCCTGCATATCCGCCTGCGGGCGCGGCCCCACATGGCCGATCACCTCGGCAGCACAAGTCACGCCCATGCGTGCGGCCGTCTCCAGATCTGTGCATGTGACATAGCCGTAGAGGAACCCCGCAGCGAATTGATCTCCCGCCCCCGTGGCGTCCACCGGAACGACCCGTTCCACCGGCGCCGCGATCCGGATGTCACCTTGTCGCACCACCACCGGATCGCCTGAACGCGTGCAGACCACCGTCTTGCAGACCTTCGCCGCGCGGATCAGCGCGTCTTCAAGATCGCACTCATAAAGCGTCGTCCACTCCGCCTCATTACCGATCACCAGATCCATCTCATTCTCGATCAGATGCTGGAAATCGGCGCGATGGCGGTTCACGCAGAACGGATCCGACAGAGTAATCGCCGTCTCGCCCCCCGCCTCATGCATCAACTGCGCAGCCCGGCGAAAGGCCGATTTGCCCTCATCCTTGTCAAAGAGATAGCCTTCGAGAAACACCAGCTTTGCGCCCGCGAACACATCCCGCGGGACATCATCGGCGTCGAAATCCGCACCGGCGCCCAGATAGGTGTTCATCGACCGCTCCCCATCCGGGGAGACAAAGATCATCGAGCGCGAGGTCGGCGCAGCCACGTCCCCGGAGGGCGGGTTCGGAAATGCGCCCCCATTGGCCGTCATGTCATTGACATAGAATCGCCCCAGCGCATCGTCCTTCACCTTGCCCAGGAACGCCGTGCCCAGACCCAGATGACCGATCCCGGCGATGGTGTTGGCCACCGACCCACCCGCCGCCTGCGCACGGTCATTCATTGCCGCATAGAGCAACTCGGCCCGATCCTTCTCCACGAGCTGCATGATGCCTTTTTCGATCCCCATATTGTCGAGAAACTGGTCATCGGCATGGGAAATCACGTCGACAATGGCGTTGCCGATCCCGATCACATCGTGGGTCATTCTTGGGTCTTCTCCTCAAAGGGGCAGAGGTCGCGGATCAGACAAGCCGGACATTTCGGCTTGCGCGCGACGCAGGTGTAACGGCCATGCAGGATCAGCCAGTGATGGGCATGGCGCTGAAATTCGGCGGGGACGTTGTCCTCGATGGCACGCTCGACAGCGACGACATCCTTGCCCGGTGCGAGCCGCGTGCGGTTGCCGACGCGAAAAATATGGGTGTCCACCGCCTGCGCCGGATGGCCCCACCACATGTTCAGCACAACATTGGCGGTCTTCCGCCCCACGCCCGGCAGGCTTTCCAGCGCCGCGCGGGATGACGGCACCTCTCCGCCATAGTCCTCCACAAGGATCCGGCTGAGCTTAATGACGTTCTTCGCCTTGTTGCGGTAAAGACCAATGGTCTTGATATGCGCGATGACGCCCTCTTCGCCCAACTCAAGCATCTTTTCGGGCGTATCCGCCACCGCGAACAGCCCCCGCGTGGCCTTGTTCACCCCGACATCGGTCGCCTGCGCAGACAGCGCCACAGCCAGCACCAGCGTATAGGCGTTAACGTGCTCTAGCTCGCCCTTCGGTTCCGCCTCAGCGGCCTGAAAGCGGTGAAAGATCTCGACCTGGGTCTGATATGGCAAGGCTTTGGACATGGGCTCAGCTTCTGCCTCCGAACGCGCCCCGATTGCAAGCACCCTTCATCTTTCCACAAATACCCCGGGGAGCCGCGTCAGCGGCGGGGCAGAGCCCCAAATTGCGCAAGCTTCGGGTCGCGCGACACGTATGCTGCGGCTAAACCGAACCCATGACCGACTCTATCGACACCAGCTATCATTGGCATCTCATGCGCCGGGCCATCGACCGGCTCGATTCCGGGCGCGACCTCACCCTTGAGGAGATCGCCACGGAGATGAACCTCAGTCCGGCCCATTTCCAGCGGCTGTTCTCCCGCTGGGCCGGGATCAGCCCCAAGCGGTTCCAGCAGTTCCTCACGCTCGGCCATGCAAAACGGCTGCTGGCCGAGCGCCATTCCCTGCTCGACACCGCCGATGCGGCGGGGCTCAGCGGCACCGGGCGGCTCCACGACCTGTTCATCCGCTGGGAGGCCATGACCCCCGGCGAATTCGCCCGCAACGCCGAGGGCCTCACCCTGCGCTGGGCCAGGGGTGACAGCCCCTTTGGTCCCGTTCTGGCCATGGCCACCGATCGCGGGCTCTGCGGGCTTGCCTTCATTGCCGAAGATGGCGAGGAGGCGAGCTTTGCCGATCTGGCGCGCCGCTGGCCTGCCGCCCGGATCATACATGACCCCGAGGCTCTCGCGCCCCATCTGGGCAACATCGCGAGACAGACCCGAGTGCACTTGCACATCATGGGCGGACCGTTCCAAATCAAGGTCTGGGAAGCGCTGCTGCACATCCCTGAGGGCCACGTGACGACCTATGGCGATATTGCCCGCGTCATCGGCCATCCCAAGGCCCATCGCGCGGTCGGCTCTGCGGTGGGGCGCAACCCGATCAGCTGGCTCATCCCCTGCCACCGGGCGCTGCGCAGCACCGGAGAACTGGGCGGATATCACTGGGGCCTCCCGGTAAAACGTGCACTTCTCGCCGACGAAGCTGCCCGGACCGGCTTCTGACGGGCGGAAACGCGCCGAAACAAGAAGGTGATTTGGCCTCGGTCAAGTTTTGGGTAAACACTGTCATCGTAAGTGGTGTGACCCAAAAATATGAGCAGAGGACAAAATGACCACCCGAATTTCCCTTCTTCTGGCCACGACCGGCGTTGTCGCCTTGTCAGCCTGCGTGACCTCAACCGGCCCCGAGGATCCGAACCGGACTCGTCAGGGCGCGCTCATTGGCGCCGTCGGCGGCGCCATCGCCGGTGCTACTGTTGACAATGACGACCGTCTGAAAAACGCCGCCATCGGCGCGGTCGTGGGCGGCGGCGTGGGCGCCACCGTTGGCGCCTATCTCGACCAGCAAGAGCGCGAACTGCGCGCCCAGCTCGGCACGGGCATCGTGATTGAGAACACCGGCTCAGAACTGATCGTTCGCCTCCCGCAGGACATCCTGTTTGCCGTCGACAGTGCCGCCGTTCAGCCTGGCCTGCGCGGTGATCTGCAATTGCTGGCCAACAGCCTGAACAAGTACAGCGCGTCTTCGGTCGAAATTCAGGGCCACACGGACAACACTGGCGATGCCGGCTACAATCAGGGTCTGTCCCAACGCCGTGCTCAGTCCGTGACATCGGAACTGATCGCCTACGGTGTCGCTCCGTCACGCCTGCGTCCCGTCGGTTATGGCGAGAGCCGCCCGATTGCCGACAACCTCACCGATGCGGGCCGCGCCCAGAATCGTCGCGTGCAGGTGGTCATCCGCCCCACCGGCTGATGGGCCCGCCGAGGGGCCGAAACCGGCCCCTCCTCAGCGCATAAAACAAAAAACCCCGGAGCCGTCGGCACCGGGGCTTTTTTCATTTCAAAGTGCTCTGGTCGGAGCGATCAGTGCAGTTTCTGGCTGATCGTCTCGATGGAACGGTCGAACAGGGCACCGGAGCGCTCCGCGTTCATCTGCTCAGCCAAGACCTGACGGGCAGCGGCGACGGCGACCTCGACCGCACGGTTCCGAACCTGACGCTTGGCGTCTTCCTCGGCCTGAACGATCTGCTCCTTGGCGGCCTTGACGCGGCGCTCGACAGAGAGGGCAAGCTCCTTCTCGGCCTCGACCTTGTCGTTCTGCGCCTGCTCACGCGCTGCGGCAACAATGCGATCAGCGTGCTCCTGCACTTCCTTCTGCTTGCGCTCGTAGCTGGCCAGCAGAGATTGCGCCTCTTCACGCAGGGCGCGGGCTTCGGCGAGATCCGATTTGATGCTCTCCGCGCGGGCATCCAGCATCTCGGTGATCTTGGCTGGCACCTTCATGTAGACAAGCACACCAACAAAGATCAGAAAGCCAAGCGACACCACGAAGTCGGTATTGTTCAGCGAAAAGAACGGGCCGCTCGCGGCAAATGCAGGAACCGGCAGCAGCGCCAGCGCAAGGATTGCGATCCGGGTCATCAGCGGCCTCCCATCTTCGAACTTACCACGCCAGCGATCTGACCACTGTCAGCCTGACCACCCAGATGGGCAACCAACGCTTCAGCGGTGTCTTTGGCCACGGCTTCGACATTGGCGGTCGCGCTGTCGCGGATCTCACCGATCCGGGCGGCGCTCTCTTTTTGTTGTTCTGCGATCTCGGCATCAGCTTTGGCCAGCGCCGCATCAAGCTCAGCCTGCATGGAGGCCTTGGTCTCCGCCGTGATCTCCGCTGCTTCGGCGCGGGCGTCGGCCAGCGCCTTATCATAGGCCTTTTCGGCCTCGGCAGCTTTGAGCTTTAGCTCTTCGGCGGCCGCGATGTCATTGGTGATCGCCCCCTGACGCTCGGCCAGAACGGCCCCGATCCGGGGCAGCGCGACGCGGGACAGTAGGAGATAGATCGCCACGAGCGCCAGGACCAGCCAGAAGATCTGGTTGGAATAGGTGCTGGGATCCAGCTGCGGCATGCCGGATGCAGATTCGGCACCATGTGTTTCGGTTGCCATCGGCGTCCTCCAGAGGTGTGAGTTAACGGGGCCGCGTCAGCCGCGGCCCCGATCTCGGAGAGGTAAGCGCTTGGCTCAGACGGCGAACATCAGCAGCAGCGCAACGAGGAACGAGAAGATCCCCAGCGCTTCGGCAAACGCGATGCCGATGAAGAGCGTAGCGGTCTGGCCAGCGGCGGCCGACGGGTTGCGCAAGGCGCCCGACAGGAAGTTACCAGCAACGTTGCCCACACCGATGGCGGCGGCACCAGAGCCGATGCCAGCCAGACCAGCACCGATGTATTGTCCGAGGTTTGCGATATCGCCTTCCATGGTCTCTCTCCTTGAATTGGAAGTTTTCGTAGCGTTGTAGGATGAGGCGCGCACCGCAGCGGTGCGCGTCGTCATTAGTGTGACGGGTGCAGTGCGTCTTTCAGATACACGCAGGTCAGAATGGTGAACACATAGGCCTGGATGAAGGCCACCAGCAGTTCGAGGGCGTAGATCCCGGTGATCGCCAGGATCGGGATGAACGAGAACAGCCCCAGTGCGCCGGCAAAGCCCGCGAAAACTTTCAGCACCGCGTGGCCCGCCATAATGTTGCCGGCGAGACGGACAGAGTGACTAACCGGACGCACAAAGTAGGAAATCAGCTCGATCACGGCCAGAATCGGGCGCAGCACCAGAGGCGCGGAACTCACCCAGAACAGGCCGAGGAACTTGCTGCCGTTCAGAACGAAGCCGAGCACGGTCACGGCGATGAACACCGAGAAGCCGAGCACCGCTGTCACCGCGATCTGGCTGGTGGGCGAGAATGACATGGGCAGCAGCGCCAGCATGTTAGAAAACGCGATGAACAGAAACAGCGTCATGATGTAGGGAAAGAACTTCAGCGCGTCCTTACCAGCCACATCCTCGACCATTTTGTGCACGAAACCGTATGCCAGCTCGGCCACGGACTGAACGCGGGACGGGACCACCGCGCGACCACGGGTGCCGACCACCAGAAGGAGCGCGACGCCCAGCACGGCGAGCGCCAGCCAGAGCGTGGAATTGGTCACGGTGAACATGTGCACCGGGCCGTCGGAGAAGAGCGGCTCGACCACGAACTGATCCATCGGATGGATGTTCAGGCCCGAACCCCCTTCTGCCGCGTGACCCGCAGCCTCGGCCGCGTGGGATGCGCCTTCACCCGTCGCCTTGTCCGCCATTCTCGTTCCTCATCTCGCCTTCGGGGGAAGCTTCCCCCAGGTTCACATCTTTGGCTGTTCGCATCATCACGTTGATGCCGGCCGCAAAGCCCAGAAATATGAATATCACCAGAAAAACGGGCATGGTCCCAAGCAGGAGATCCAGTCCGTATCCGATGCCGAACCCGATCCCCAAACCGACGACCAGCTCGATGACCATCCGCCAGGCAAGTTCCGCCCCCGAATAGCCACTTGATGGGGAAGAGGCCGGAGCGTCCGCTTTGCGGCGCTCCGAGAGCTTTTGCTCCAAAGCCTCCATGCGGGCCCGTGTCGACTCATCAACCATGGACACCCCCAATCGTTGGCCGGAACCTAGGCTTAGCGCCCCATGTGGTCAAGACAGCAAAGACAAAGCTGTTTCAGCTACTTAACTGAAATCATACCAGCAAATAAGGCGGGCCCAACATTCAACGTTTTGGTTGAGCATCTTGACCGGGCCCACGTTTCCGGCGCATCCCGGAGCCATGTCTGACCCGCTCGACACTATCTTTCAGGCCCTCGCCGATTCGACCCGGCGCAGCATTCTGACACTGCTGCTCGAAGACGATATGAGTGTGACCGATGTGGCGGCGGGGTACAGCATGTCCCTTGCCGCGATCTCTAAGCACCTGCGTATTCTGAACCAGGCGGGTCTTATCTCTCAGGAGAAACGGGGACGTGTGATCTGGTGCAAGATTGAGCCTGATTCTCTGCGCGATGCGTCGGTCTGGATGCAGGGGTTCGGGCAATTTGAGCCCGTCGAGCTCGACAGCTATGAAGATTTCCTTCGGCGGGAAGGCGTCATAACTGACGAAGCCCGGTGACCACTCCGAGAGCCCCGCAAAGATCTACTCTGAAAATCAGTCATTAGCCCAAAAGAAGGGGCACCCGAAAGTGCCCCTTCCACAAATCTGTTTCAGGCCTCAGCCAGAAAAACAGTATTAGTCTTCTTCGGAGGACGAGCTCGAGGAGCTGCCGTCGGAGTCATCATCATCATCATCGTCGTCCAGAGCGGCGGCGATCAGAGCAGCGGCAACCACGCCACCTGCGATGGCAGCGGCGGTACCAGCGGTACCCATTCCACGGATGCCCGAAGAACCGGTAGCCGCGGGAGCGTAGACAACCGACTGACACTCAGGGGCGTCGGGGGTCACGTCACAATCAACGGCGGGCGCAAAACCACCGGCCAGAGCGGCCTGGGCAGAAACGAGCGCCACGGAGGCGGCAGCGGCGAGGGTCGTACGGAAGTTCATCATAGGCTCCATGTTCAAATGATCGCCCCCTCGATAATCAGAAAATTCTCTGGATGCAATGGATCAAACCCCAATCAGGGCAAGAACCCGCGCAACTCCGGCGGGTGTTGCAGCTCTGCACTAATATCCCGTCAAGTCGACGTATTACGGTGAAAAATGGGTCTTCAGCGCGTTCAGAGCGGCCTGTACCTTCGCACTACGATGAAGGTCGACGTGGGAGACCAGCCACAGCGGCGCCTGCCATTCGTCGCGAGTGTCAAAGATCTCGATGAGATCTGACCAATTTTCTCCGATATTCTTTGGCAGGAAGCCTAAGCCGGCACCGGCCCGAATCGCCTCGACGACCTGCTCTGTCCACTGGACCCGTTGCCGGATCGCATGAGGCGGCACCGTATGCTCCAGCCAACGATAGAACGGAGCCCGGGCGAGCGCATCGACAGCGCCGATAAAATGATGCCTATCAAGGTCCTCCCAATGCTCTGGTGGCGCGTTCTCTGTGAGATAGTCCCGACTGCCGAACAGCCCCATCTCAAGGTGCCCCAGCCGCTGCACGACATTGTCAGGTTCCTGCGGCGACGGGCCAGCCCGCACGGCCACATGAGCTTCGCCATATTCCAGCCGGAAGACCCTTGGATCCGTCCGGAGATGAACGATGAGGCCGGGATGCTGTTTCTGCAACGTCGTCAGTGCCCGCAGAACGGGTTTGCCCAGAGCGTCGATTGTCGTCACGACCAAATCGCCAGACAGATCCTCACTCTGGCCGCGGAGCCGGGCCTCAAGCTGGGAAAAGAGATCATCTGCCACCTGTCCCACCCGCAAGAGGTCCTGGCCAGCGTCCGTCGCCACGTACCCGCGGGCGTGTCTGTGAAACAGCCGCAACCCCAGTCGCGCCTCCAGAGCGTCAACGTGGCGAATCACGGTCGCATGATGGACACCCAATGCATCGGCTGCACCGCTGACGGTGCCAACCCGCGCCACGTGATAAGCGGTCTTCACCTCATCCCAAGAGCCGATCGACATTCTGCTTCCCCGCTGCCTCTTGCGCGCCGCGTTCGGCGGCTCCATAGCAAAACTAGCGCGAACAAGGAGCACTATGGCACAGCAAAAGAGCCTGATCAGTCGATTTCTGACCGTCGGAGGCTGGACCTTTGCCTCTCGGATCCTTGGATTCGTCCGCGACATCATGATCGCGGCCTTTGTCGGCGCGGGTCCGGTGGCCGAAGCGTTCTTCGTCGCCTTCTCCCTGCCCAACATGTTCCGCCGGTTCTTTGCCGAGGGCGCATTCAATATGGCCTTCATCCCGCTCTTCTCCAAGAAGCTGGCGGGACAGGAAGATGCCCATGACTTTGCCCGAGATGCGTTTTCCGGGCTGGCGGGAATCCTGATCATATTCACGCTGATCGCCCAAATCGCCATGCCGCTCCTCGTTCTCGCCATGGCCAGCGGCTTTGCCGGAGATGAACGATTCGACCTCGCGGTGCTCTACGGGCGCATATGCTTTCCGTATATCCTGCTCATTTCTCTCGCCGCGCTCCTGTCGGGCGTTCTCAACGCCGCCGACCGCTTTGTCGCCGCAGCCGCCGCGCCCGTACTCCTGAATGTCGCGATCATCGGCGCGCTGACGGCGGGATGCTGGGCGGGCTGGGATCCGGGGCTGACGCTGGTCTGGACGGTCCCCGTGGGCGGCGTACTGCAACTGGGCCTCGTCTGGATCGCCGCCGCACGGGCCGGTTTCCCGCTCATTCCCCGGATGCCCCGCCTGACCCCGGATCTCAAACGCCTCGCCATCATCGCCCTGCCCGCCGCGCTTTCGGGCGGCGTCGTGCAGGTGAACCTTCTGATTGGGCGACAGGTCGCGAGCTTTTTCGACGGCGCGATCGCGTGGCTTAGCTATGCCGACCGTCTCTATCAGCTGCCACTCGGCGTGGTGGGAATCGCCATCGGCGTGGTACTCCTGCCCGACCTGTCCCGCAAATTGCGTACCCAGGATGTGGAGGGCAGCCGCCATGCCCTGTCGCGCGCGGGCGAATTCGCCCTGATGCTGACCGTCCCCTCCGCCGTGGCCTTCCTCGTGGTGCCGGGCCCGCTCGTGGCCACCCTCTTCGAGCGCGGTGCCTTCGACGCCGCCGACACACGCGCTACCGCTCTGGCTCTGGCGATCTACGGGCTCGGCCTGCCCGCGTTTGTTCTGCAAAAGGTCTGGCAGCCGCTCTATTTCGCCCGCGAAGACACCCGCACCCCGTTCCGCTACGCTCTCGGAGCGCTGATCATCAACGCGGTGATCGCCATCGGCCTCGCCCCCGTCTTCGGCTACCTCGCCGCCGCTCTAGGGACGACGCTGGCAGGCTGGGGCATGGCCTTTTTGCTGATCAGAGGCACCGGTGGCATGGGCGAAGCGGCACAGATCGACACGCAGATGCGCCGTCGAACCCCACGAATTATCGCCGCCTCAGCCCTGATGGGCGCCGTCGTCTGGGTCGCTGCGCGCCTGATGGAGCCGCTCTTTGCCGGGGCCTTCGCAATTCCCGCGCTGATCGCCCTGATCCTTCTCGCCGCCGTCACCTATTTCGGTGGGGGCCACGCGATCGGGGCCTTCTCCCTGCGCGATCTCAAGCGCGCGCTCCGCCGCTGATTTCAGTCAAGCCGCTCCGGCAGATCAAACCCCCGGAGCGCCGCCTCCACCGGCTGCGCCCGACGCCCTTCGAGCTGAACCTCAACCAGCTCCAACGCTCCGTCCCCGCACGCAATCCGCGCCCCGGACAACACCTGCCCCGGCGCTCCCGCGCCATCGGCCAGCGAGGCGCGCAGGATCTTCATCCGCACATCCCCCGCCCGGCACCACGCACCGGGAAAGGGCGACAAGCCGTGAATATGCCGCACCAGCTCCGTCGCCGGACGCGCCCAGTCGATCCGGGCCTCAGCCTTGTCGATCTTGACGGCGTATGTGACGCCCTCTTCGGCCTGCGCCACAGGCTCCAGATCCGCCAGTTCTGCAAGTGCCACCACCACTTCGGACGCGCCCAGAACCGAGAGCCGGTCATGGAGATCACCTGTGGTCTCTTCCGCCCCGATGGCCACGGCAGCCCGGCGCAGGACCGGCCCGGTGTCCAGCCCCGCCTCCATCTGCATGATGCAGACGCCTGTTTCCGAATCTCCGGCCATGATCGCGCGATGGATCGGTGCCGCCCCGCGCCAGCGCGGCAGCAGCGACGCATGGATGTTCAGACACCCAAAACGCGGCGCATCGAGAACCGCCTGGGGCAATATCAGCCCGTAGGCCACCACGACTACCACATCGGCTCCCAGCGCCGCGAACTCCGCCTGCGCCGCATCATTGCGCAACGACACCGGATGACGCACGGCAATCCCCACCGCCTCGGCCGCGCGCTGGACCGGCGAAGGGCGCTCCTTCTTGCCCCGCCCGGCAGGGCGTGGCGGCTGGGTGTAGACACAAACGATCTCGTGCCCCGCGGCGATCAAGGCCTCCAGAGCCGGCACCGAGAACTCCGGCGTTCCCATGAACACGATCCGCATGGCGCCCCCTGCTTCATCTTTTTGTCCAAAAATACCCCAATCCCGCCACACCAACGGGATCAGGCGCCCGCAAGATTCAGGCCCGCGCCAGCTCGCGCTTCAGCTTCTGCATCCGCCGGGTGATCATCTGCCGCTTCATCGGGCCGAGGTAATCGATGAACAGCTTGCCATCGAGGTGGTCGATCTCATGCTGCACACAAGTCGCCCAGAGTCCGTCGAAATGCTGGCTCTGCGGGTTGCCGTCGAGATCGGTCCAGGTCACATCGACCTCACGGGGCCGCGTCACCTCGGCGTACTGATCGGGGATCGACAGGCAGCCTTCCTCATAGACATTCGTCTCTTCGGACCGCCCAGTAATCACCGGGTCAATCAGCACCATGGGCTGGCGCGGAGCGGTCTCGTCCTTGACGCAATCCATGACCAGAATGCGCTTCATCACGCCAATCTGCGGCGCGGCCAGTCCGATGCCAGGCGCATCATACATGGTCTCAAGCATATCGTCAGCCAGCGCCCGGATCTCATCATCCGGGGCACCTACTTCGTCCGCCCGGGCCTTCAGCCGCGGATCGGGATGGATCAGGATCGTGCGTAACATGCGCTCCATTTAAGGCAGCCGTCGCGCCTTCGCAACGGCGCGGATGGGGGACCGCTTGCGCTGTCCGGACATTCGCGCAAGGTAGGGCAAGACGAGGGAAGGTTTGGCCATGGATTTCGACAAGATCATCGACCGGCGCGGCACGGGATCGGTAAAATGGGACAAGATGGAAGCCCTCTATGGTGTCTCACCCGAGGATGGTCTCTCCATGTGGGTCGCGGATACGGATTTCCGGGCGCCCGATCCGGTCCAGCGCGCCTTACAGGCTATGGTCGATCACGGCGTCTATGGCTACGGAAGCGACGAGGCGGCGTATCATGACGCGATCACCTGGTGGATGGCGGAGCGCCACGGCTGGGAGGTTGATCCGGCCCATATTCTGACGAGCCACGGGCTGGTGAATGCGGTCGGGCTGTGCCTCGATGCGCTGACCGCGCGGGGCGACGGGATCGTGCTGTTCACCCCGATCTATCACGCCTTTGCCCGGGTGATCCGGGCCGCCGGGCGAGATTTGCGCGAGGTCGAACTGGCACAGGACGCCACTGGCCTCTACCGCCTTGACATGGACGCCGCCGAAGCCGCCCTGACCGGCAATGAGAAAATGCTGATCTGGTGCTCCCCGCACAACCCCGGCGGGCGGGTCTGGAGCCGCGACGAACTGGAGCAGGTCGCAGAGTTTGCACGGAGGCACGATCTGATCCTGATCTCCGATGAGATCCATCACGATCTGGTCTTCCCCGGCCACACTCACATCCCGATGACCGCGCTCGATGACCTGTCGGACCGGCTGATCATGCTCACCGCGGCGTCAAAGACCTTTAACATCGCGGGTGGCGAGACCGGCAATGTCATCGTGGCCGATGACACCCTCCGCAATCGGATCAAGGGCCGCATGGCCGCGCTGGGCCTGTCGCCCAATATCTTTGGAATGGAGATGATCCGTGCCGCCTATTCTCCCGAAGGCGCGGTTTGGGTTGATGAGCTGGTCACCTATCTCGATGGCAACCGGCGCCTGTTCGACCGAGGCATCGCCGAGATCCCCGGCCTGCGCTCCATGGCGCTGCAATCGACTTATCTCGCGTGGGTTGATTTCTCCGGCACCGGAATGCCGCGCATGGAGTTCACGTCCCGCGTCGAACAAGGCGCCAGGATCGCCGCCAATCACGGGCCGACCTTCGGCACCGGCGGCGACAGCTGGCTGCGCTTTAACCTCGGCACTCCCCGCACGCGGATCGCAGAGGCCGTATCCCGACTGCAGCAGTCCTTTGGCGATTTACAGTGACGCGCACCCTCTTTGGGTGCGACATCTTGACACAATCTCGCTTAGCGTGTACAGTTTTCGATGTCTGAAGCCGTGCGGATACGTGCCCATCCGCAAATATGCCGGTCCCTTTTTGTCGCAATAGCACACCCGGTCCAGACATCGTGGCACCTCTGAATGTCCTGTAGGGCCAAGGGGTGAGTGTGAGGTGTCCGCTTCAAAAAATCATAAAACTGGACCTGCGACCTCATGCGTCTGTCAGCGCATGCAGACGCCGCAGGCCATTTCCCAAATTCAACAGATTTTCCCATGACCCACTCAATACATCGCGCCGATCGTCCCGAAAGTCTTTTGCAGTTCCGCAACTATATGGAATGTCCCGTCGAATCGCGGGATCTGTCTTTCATGTCAGGCGAAGCCCTCAACAGCGACACGAGGCCGACGCGACCGCACGCTGACCTGCATCTGTTGGGCGGACGCTGGCAGCGGGACTGGCTGGGGGAACGCTGGGACGACTAAGCCTCGCTCAGTGGTTGTCCCGCGGCAGTTCCTTTGAGATGCGCTGATAGGCTGTGGCCAATTCCAGACAGCCCCCCCGACCGAGCTGCCCCACGGTCTGGCGATAGATCTCCTGCCACGGGGTCTGATGGGTGAGTTCCGGCCGCTGCCAGGCGGCGCGCCGGGCCTGCCACTCAGCATCCTCGACCAGCGCATTCAGCGTTCCCGCCTCCAGATCGAGGCACACCCGGTCGCCGGTCTGCAACAGCGCCAGCCCCCCGCCGACAACCGCCTCGGGCGTGGCGTTCAGGATCGAGGGGCTCTCGGAGGTGCCGGACTGCCGCCCGTCACCAACGGTCGGCAGATGGCGGATGCCCTCCATAAGCACCGCATCCGGCGGCTGCATATTCACCACCTCGGCCGAGCCAGGATAGCCCACGCAGCCCACATTGCGGATAAAGAGGATTGTGTGCTCATCAATGCCGAGGCTCTCATCATTGATCCGGTGATGATAATCCTCGGGCCCCTCGAACACCACCGCCCGCGCCTCGAACTTGCCGTTCCTCAGGAACCGCTGGCGGAAATCGTCGGAGATCACGCTGGTTTTCATGAGGGCCTCGTCAAAGAGGTTGCCAGAGAGCACGAGGAACCCGGCCCGCTCCCGCATCGGCTGGTCAAAGGGGCGGATCACATCCGTGTCGAGACTGCCGAGGCCGGAGATGTTCTCTCCGACGGTTCTACCCGAGGCGGTCATCGCGCCTTCATGCAGTCGCCCAGCACGGCGCAACTCTTCCATCACCGCCGGCACACCGCCCGCTCTGAAAAAGCTCTCGCCCAGATACTCGCCCGCGGGCTGCATGTTCACCAGCAACGGCACATCATAGCCGTAGGTCTGGAAATCCTGCGTTGTCAGGTCCACCCCGGCATGGCGCGCGATGGCCACCAGATGCGGCGGCGCGTTGGTCGAGCCGCCGATGGCCGTGTTCACGACGATGGCATTCTCAAAGGCCTCGCGGGTGAGGATATCAGACGGTTTCAGGTCCTCATGGGCCATTTCTACGATGCGACGCCCCGTCTCGTAAGCGGCTTGCATCCGCTCGCGGAAGGGCGCCGGAATCGCCGCCTGACCGGGCAAGGACATACCCAAAGCCTCGGCGATCGCGTTCATGGTCGACGCGGTACCCATGGTGTTGCAATGGCCGAGCGACGGCGAGGAAGAGCAGGCGCGCTGCATGAATTCCTCGTAGTCGATCTTGCCCTCGGCCAGTAGCCGGCGGCTCTCCCAGATCATTGACCCGGAGCCCGAGCGCTTCCCCTGCCACCAGCCGTCGAGCATAGGCCCGCCGTTCAACGCAATGGCCGGAATATCCACCGTAGCGGCCCCCATGAGGAGCGCCGGCGTGGTCTTGTCGCAACCTGTGGTCAGAACGACTGCGTCGATCGGATAGCCATGCAGAACTTCAACAAGGCTCAGATATTGCAGGTTGCGGTCCAGCGCGGCCGTGGGACGCTTGCCGGTCTCCTGAATAGGATGCACCGGGAATTCCATCGGCACCCCGCCCGCGTCGCGGATGCCCGCCTTAATCCTGTCCATCAGGAAGACATGGATCTTGTTGCAGGGCGCCAGGTCCGAACCGGTCTGCGCGATCCCGATGATTGGTCGCCCGGATTGCAACTCTTCGCGGGTGAAGGTCTGGTTCTGGTACCGCTCCAGATAGAGCGCGGTCATTCCGGGATTATTTGGATTGTCGAACCATTCCTGCGACCGGAACCGGCCATTCGCGCGCGTATCGCCCATGAGATCCTCCTGCTTCGCGCGGAGTTGTCGCGCTAACACAACCTCGATGCAAGTGGTCTTGCCAGTTCCCTTCAATCAGAGCGGCCCTGAGAAGTTTTGAAAGCCTCCAATCCGATTTCTATGCTGGAAATCGCGCCCCGGATCAGAGGTCACACCCAGTTCACCCGACTGATGTCAGAACGCGCCAGCAACAGCCGCCACGACGACCATCGCCCCGGCTCCGAGACCGGCGGCCAGCAAGGGATGCATCCGCGAATGCGGCGGCGCGGTCCGGGGCTCGATGCCCCGGATCAGCGCCTGCTCCGCCATCTGCGGCAGTTTCGGGCCAAAACGGGACAGCACCCGCGCCGTCCGCGTCAGATCCCGGAGGAGCGCCTTCGGCCCAACATTCTGCTTGATGTAATCGGCCACCACCGGCTGCGCCGTATCCCAGATGTTGATCTGCGGGTTCAGCGAGCGCGCCACCCCCTCGACCACCACCATGGTGCGCTGCAACAGGATCAGCTCGGTCCGTGTCTCCATGCCAAAGCGCTCAGTCACTTCGAACAGATAATTCAGTAGCCGTCCCATGGAGATCTGCGTGGCATTCATACCGAAAATCGGCTCCACAACCGAGCGCAAAGCACGAGCAAATTCGTCCACATCGCGATCGGGCGGCACATAGCCCGCTTCGAAATGCACCTCAGCCACGCGACGGAAATCGCGGCGGATGAAACCGAACAGGATCTCCGCATAGACCCGGCGCGTGTACTCATCGAGCCGTCCCATGATCCCGAAATCCAGTGCAATGATGTCGCCATTGCGCCCGATCTTCAGGTTCCCCTGATGCATGTCGGCGTGGAAAAATCCGTCCCGCAGCGCATGTTGCAGGAACAGCCGCAGCACCCGGTCGCCGAGCTCCGCGCGGTTCAACCCTGCGGCATCGATGATGGCGAGGTCGTTGGCGGGAATACCCTCAGCCCATTCCAGCGTCATCACCCGCCGCGCCGAGAGGAACCAGTGCACTTGAGGAACGCGAAAGCCTTGGTCATCCGCCGTGTTCGCGGCGAATTCCGCGCAGGAGGAGGTCTCCAGCCGCAAATCCAGTTCGGCCCGCGTCACACCGTTGAAATGGTCGATCACGTCCATGGGCTTCAGCCGACGGGCCGCGGGTGCGAGGACCGAGACCAGCCGCGCGATTAGATAGAACGCGTCCACATCCTTGCGAAAGGCGCGTTCGATGCCGGGCCGCAGCACCTTCACCGCGACCTCTTCGCCACTATCGGCCAGCCGGGCGCGATGGACCTGCGCGATGGAGGCCGCCGCAATGGGTTCGGAAAACTCCGCGAAGATCACATCGGGATCAACCCCCAGCTCCTTGCGGATCTCCGCCAGCGCTTCGTCCCGTGAAAAGGGCGGCAGCTTGTCCTGCAACACCTTCAACTGCCCGGCGAGTTCCGGCCCCACCACGTCGGGCCGGGTCGATAGAACTTGCCCGAACTTGATATAGGCGGGACCCAGCGCGGTCAGCGCCCGGGTCACCGGCGGCATGGCCGGATCGCCCTTATAGCCCAGCCACTTGAACGGCCAGCCCAGCGTTCGCGCGGCAATCCGCAGCGGCTTGGGCGCCTCGAACGCATCAAGCACCACGGTCATGGCGCCCGTACGCTCCAGCGTGGCGCCGGTGCGGATCAGGCGCCAGATGTTATGGGGACCCCGCAACGCTCAGATCTTCCAGCCGGAATGGAGCGCGGCGATGCCCATGGACAGGTTGCGGTATTTCACCTGCCCAAAGCCTGCCGTTTCGATCATCGCGGCGAATGTCTCCTGATCGGGAAACTTGCGGATCGATTCCACCAGATACTGGTAGCTGTCCCGATCCCCCGCTATCACTTGCCCCATGCGCGGGATCACGTTGAAGGAATAGAGATCGTATAGCCGTTGCAGCATGTCATTTGGGATCTGGGAAAACTCCAGCACCATCAGCCGCCCGCCGGGACGCAGCACCCGGTAGGCCTCCGACAGGGCATCTGGGATACGCGTCACGTTCCGGATGCCAAAGCTGATCGTGTAAGTGTCGAAGCTGTTATCCTCAAAGGGCAGCTTCATCGCGTCGCCCACCACCCAGTCGAGGCGGTCGGCCATGTCTTCGGCCTCGGCGCGCTTGCGGCCCTCCACCAGCATCGATTCGGTCAGGTCCAGCACCACCGCCTCGGAGCCCGGCGCGCGTTTAAGGAAGCGGAAGGACACATCTCCCGTTCCCCCCGCCACATCAAGAAGCCTTTGGTGCGGGCGCGGTGCCAACCAGTCCATCATCGCGTCCTTCCAGACGCGGTGGATGCCGACGCTCATCACATCATTCATGATGTCATATTTCGAGGCGACCGAGGAGAAGACCCCATGTACGAGCCCCGCCTTCTCGGATTCGGGGACGGTCTGAAATCCGAAGCTGGTGGTTGCGTCGTCTTTACTGGCCATGTGCTCTTGCGATCCTGCGCTGTGTTGGCTTTCTTATAGAGCCCATGCGAGGCGATACAATGCGGCCTCTGCGCAGCCGAGGTCCGAAATGCCCGAATTACCCGAAGTCGAGACTGTTCGTCGCGGTCTTGAGCCTGCCATGACCGGCAACAGAATCACCCGCGCCGAGGTCAGACGCCCCGATCTGCGCTGGCCGTTTCCGCCGCGCATGGCCGAGCGGCTGACCGGAGCGGGCATTCTGCGGCTGGGGAGGCGGTCGAAATACCTGCTGATCGATCTCGACACGGGCGAGACACTGATCGTGCATCTGGGCATGTCGGGCCGGATGCAGGTGGATACGGCGCCCACGGCGGAGTTCGTCCACAGCCACGGCGCCCTGCCCGCCCATGACCATGTTGTGCTGCATCTGGACAGCGGAGCCACGGTGACTTTCAACGACCCGCGACGGTTCGGGGCCATGGACCTGACGCCGACCGCGGCGATAGACGACCATTGGCTGCTGGCGAAACTGGGGCCAGAGCCGCTTGGGAACCAATTCGACGAGACCTACCTGACCGCAGCCTTTGCCGGACGCCGCAGCCCGGTGAAAACCGCCCTGCTTGACCAGCGCATCGTGGCAGGACTGGGCAACATCTACGTCTGCGAAGCGCTCCATCGCGCCGGGATTTCCCCTCTCCGCAAAGCCGGTCACATCAGCAAGGCCCGCCTGCGCCGTCTCGTTCCGGAGATTCGGGAGACGCTGGCGGAGGCAATCGAGGCGGGCGGATCCTCTCTGCGCGACTACCGTCAGGCAGACGGTGCGCTTGGCTATTTTCAGCACAATTTTAGGGTGTATGGCCGCGAAGATGCGCCCTGTCCGTCACCCGGCTGCGACGGGACGATTCGTCGAATCACTCAATCGGGACGCTCCAGCTTCTATTGTCCGCAATGCCAAAGATAGCTTGAACCACGGCGCCTGACTGCTATGGCTGTCAATTCGACCGAAACCTGCGAGAGCGGAAAATGGCCTATAACACCATCATCGTCGAGATCGAGGACCACATCGCCCTGATCCGGCTTAACCGTCCTGACGCCATGAATGCCCTGAACAGCGTGTTGCTGTCGGAACTGGCGCAGGCCGTGAGCGAAGCCGAAGCCAATGAAAAGGTGCGCTGCATCGTCGTCACCGGCTCTGAAAAGGCTTTTGCAGCAGGCGCCGATATCAGTGAGATGGCCGAAAAGACCTATGTGGATGTATTCACCAGCGGCCTCTTTGCCGATTCGGTGAAGGTTATCGAGGATTGCCGCAAGCCGATCATCGCCGCTGTCGCAGGCTACGCGCTCGGCGGGGGCTGCGAACTGGCGATGATCTGCGACATCATCATCGCAGCCGACAGCGCAAAGTTTGGTCTGCCTGAAATCAATCTTGGGGTGATCCCCGGCATCGGCGGGACCCAGCGTCTGCCCCGCGCCATCGGCAAGGCCAAGGCCATGGATATGGCGCTGACGGGCCGGTTTATGGATGCCGAGGAGGCCCTGCGGTCCGGGCTCATCAGTCGTGTGGTCCCGGCCAAGAAGCTCATGGACGAAGCCACGAGTACCGCGCAAAAGATCGCGGAAAAGAGCCAGATTGCCGTGATGGCAGCGAAAGAAGCGCTGGACCGCTCGTTCGAAACCTCCCTAACCGAAGGCCTCGCCCATGAGCGGCACCTCTTCCACGGGATGTTCGCAACCGAGGACCAGAAAGAAGGCATGGCCGCCTTCCTGGACAAGCGCGAGGCCCAATTCCGCGACCGCTGACCCCTTTTCAAACGCGGCTTGATGCTGTATCCGACCGCTCGAACATGCGTGTGAGGCCCGCTCTGGCCGGATCGTCCCGGTAATGAACCCGGGCCTGACGGGTCTTCCGCACGTACAGACATACTATGTGACCCGAAAGGCAGAGATCCCATGGCAAATACGCCCCAGTCCAAGAAACGCGCCCGTCAGAACGAGCGTCGCTATGCCGTAAACAAAGCCCGCCGTTCGCGCATTCGCACCTATCTGCGCAAAGTTGAGGAAGCCATCGCGTCCGGCGATTCGGCTGCGGCCAAGGACGCGCTCCGCGCCGCCCAGCCCGAACTGATGCGCGGCGTCACCAAGGGTGTGATGCACAAGAACACCGCTGCACGCAAAATGTCACGCCTGTCGGCTCGGGTGAAAACACTCGGCTAACCGTATCGGTGATTGAATATCGCCTGACAAAGCGCGCCACTGGCGCGCTTTTTTTGTGGCTGGAAAACCACGCCGTGTCCCCCGGAAACAGGGCTGATAACTTGGCTCATAGATTCGCGTGCGGGAAAGATCCTTGTCAATCGCTTTGATCTGTTGCGCCGGATCGCCCCCCCTCGCTAATGTCCGAGGGCGATTCACGAAATGGGGCACAAGAGGCCGAGCGGATCAGAGACAAGGCTGCTAAAAAACGAACTCTGATATCCGCTCCGACGATTAAAGCGGCGAAGCATTAGTCGATCCGGCCACACTGTATAGACCATGCTGGCAGGGAGTCACCCGGGCGTTTATGCCGGGATATTTCTTGTTTTTCACTCGGCAGGCGACCGCCTGGCCGACATGGTATCCGTGTGCTTCATCGTCGTGGTCGGCGGAGGTTCAGAGTCAGTTTGCAGGCTCTGATGTGACAAACACGACGGGGTATGGGGCGAGATAATGACCGACGACATCTGGGGTGTGGCGCAGAATCGGCTAAAGACGCAGGTTGGTCAGAACAACTATGTCACGTGGATTGAACCGCTACGCTTCCGGGATCTTCAAGATGGCATCCTGACGTTCGACGTCCAATCGCAGTTCATGGGAAATTGGGTCGAGCGCTATTTCGGCGATGCCATTCTGCGCGAAGTCGCCGCCATGGGTGAGGCCGTTGACCGCCTGAGCTTCGTCGTCAATCGCAGCCCGCGCCCTCCGAAGAGCGCCCCAGCTACGGCCCAGGAGCCCGTGCCCGCCCGCCCTGCGGCCCGCAGCAGAATGGGGCAGGAGAACGGTCTGCCGCTGGAGCCGCTCTACACCTTTGACACTTTCGTGGTCGGCAAATCCAACGAGCTGGCCCACGCCGCGGCCCGCCGCGTTGCGGATAGCGATGAGGTGAGCTTTAATCCCCTCTTTCTTTATGGTGGTGTAGGCCTTGGCAAAACGCACCTGATGCATGCCATTGGCTGGGAGTTGCGCAACCGCCGCCCCGACGCCAAGATCGTCTATGTCTCCGCCGAAGACTTCATGTACCGCTTCGTCCGCGCGCTGCGCGAAAAGGACATGATGGGCTTCAAGGAGATGTTCCGCTCCATCGACGTGCTCATGGTCGATGACGTGAAATTCATTGCTGGCAAGGATGCGACGCAGGAGGAATTCTTCCACACGTTCAACTCGCTGGTCGAACAGAAGAAGCAGATTATCCTCAGCTCGGACGCTGCTCCGGGGGAGATTGACGGGCTGGAAAAGCGCATCGTCAGCCGGTTGAACTCCGGTCTTGTCATCGACATCCACCCCACCAGCTACGAGCTGCGGCTGGGCATTCTGCAGCGCAAAGTCGAGGTCTTTGGCGACCGCTGGCCCGGCGCCCGGATCGGCGATGGCGTGCTGGAATTTCTCGCCCACAAGATCTCGTCCAATGTGCGGGAACTCGAAGGCGCGCTGACCAAGCTCTTTGCCCATTCCTCCTTCCTCGACAGGGAGGTTGATCTGGAACTGGCGCAGGAATGCCTGCGTGACATGCTGAAAACCGTGGATCGACGCACGACGATCGACGAGATCCAGCGCAAAACGGCAGATCATTACGGGATCAAGCTCGCCGATCTGATCGGCCCCCGTCGCAATCGCGTGTACGCCCGTCCGCGTCAGGTGGCCATGTATCTGGCCAAAGAGATGACCGACCGGTCACTGCCGGAGATCGCACGCAAATTCGGCGGCAGGGATCACACAACGATCATGTACGGCATCCGCCAGATCGAAAAGCTGTCGGCCACCGATTCGGCCTTATCCGAGGATCTGGATCTGCTGCGCAAAGCGCTGCGCTGGTCTTGAACCGGGCCGATCCGGAGAAAACAGCCCAATCCCCCTTGAACACGCCGAGAATGCGGATAGCGTGACGCTCCCGGATCTGCGGTGGAGGATGAAATGAAAGTCAGCATCGAACGGAACGCATTGCTTCGTGCGGTGGCCCGCGCGCAATCCGTTGTGGAACGCCGGAACACAATCCCGATCCTATCCAATGTCCTGATTGAAGCCGATGGCGATGAGATACAGTTCCGGGCCACCGACCTCGATATCGAGGTGGTGGACAAAGCACCGGCCAAGGTCGAGCGCGCCGGATCCACCACCGTCAACGCGGTGCTGTTTCACGAGATCATCCGCAAACTGCCCGATGGCGCGCTGGTTAACCTCAGCGAAGATGGGGCCAGCGGGCGGCTGGATGTGCATGCGGGCCGGTCAAGCTTTCACCTCGCGACCCTGCCGCGGCAGGATTTCCCGGTCATGCAAACCGGCGACTATCAGGCGAATTTCAACGCCCCTGCCCCCGTGCTGCGGCGGCTGTTTGACAAATCCAAATTCGCCATCTCGACCGAGGAGACCCGCTATTATCTGAACGGCGTCTATATGCATGTGGCCGAGGGCGAGAGCGGGCGCGTGCTGCGCTGCGTGGCCACCGATGGTCACCGTCTGGCGCGGATCGATGCAGGTCTGCCGGAGAACGCAGAAACCATGCCAGGCGTCATCGTGCCCCGCAAGGCAGTGGGCGAGCTGCGCAAACTGCTCGACGATGACGAGGCAGAGATTGCGGTGTCGGTGTCGGAGACCAAAATTCGCTTCGCCACGCCGGATATTACCCTGACGACGAAGGTCATTGACGGGACCTTCCCGGATTATCACCGGGTGATCCCGGCCAATAACACCCGTAAGCTCGAAGTGGATGCGAGCGACTTTGCCCATGCGGTGGACAGGGTGGCCACAGTGTCGTCCGAGCGGTCGCGCGCTGTGAAGCTCCAGATCGAGGAAGACAAGCTGACCCTCTCGGTCAAGGCGCCCGATTCGGGCAATGCCGAGGAGGAGCTGGTAGTCGCCTATGGTGACGAGCCTCTGGAGATCGGCTTTAACGCCAAATACCTGCTGGAGATCGCCGGTCAGGTGGATCGGGAAAACGCGGTGTTTCTGTTCAATTCCCCCGGCGACCCGACCTTGGTGCGCGAGGGAAGTGACACATCGGCGGTTTATGTCGTGATGCCGATGCGTGTGTGACGGACCTGGGCTGGGGCTCTGCCCCGCCTGCCCTGATGGGCAGACTCCCCGTGGTATTTTTTAGACAAAAAGAGAGGGGGGCGCGGGGGTGTATCTGACGCGTCTCGATCTCAGCCATTTCCGGTCTCATAGACGTTCTGTGCTGGAGGTGGACAGTCGCCCTGTGGCCATTTGGGGACCGAACGGGGCGGGCAAGACCAATCTCATCGAGGCGGTATCCCTCTTGTCCCCCGGGCGGGGACTTCGGCGCGCGGCGGCGGAGGAACTGGTGCGACGACCGGAAGCGCTGGGTTGGCGTGTGGCGGCGGAGGTGACGCAGGGCGGGCTCGGCGAGGAGGTAGAGACCCGGGCCGAGCCGAACCATGGGCGCACGGTGCGGATGAGCGGCAAGCTGGTCCCACAGGCGGCGCTGGGGCGGCTGGTGCGGGTGTTGTGGCTGGTGCCGAGCATGGACAGGCTCTGGATCGAGGGCGCCGACGGGCGGCGGCGGTTTCTGGACCGGATGACACTGTCCTTTCGCCCGGAGCATGCGGAAGTATCGCTGCGTTATGAGAAGGCGATGCGCGAGCGCAACCGGCTCCTGAAGGATCAGGTGCGCGATCCAGCCTGGTACCGGGCGCTGGAAGTCACGCTGGCTGAGGATGGGGCGCGGATTACTGGTGCGCGTCAGGAGGCGGTGACGCGGCTTAGGGCGGCGCAGGACGATGCGGAGACGGGCTTTCCAGTATCAGAGCTGGAGATTGTCGAGGCGGAGGGGCCGGAGTTATCGGCCGAGGCGCTGGCGGAGGGCCGAATGCGGGACATGGCCGCCGGGCGGACCCTGATCGGGCCGCACCGTGCGGATTTGCGGGCAACCTATCGCGAGAAGGGCGTCCCGGCGGCGCAGTGCTCAACCGGCGAGCAGAAGGCCCTGCTTATTTCGCTGATCCTCGCCAATGCGCGTTCGCTGCGAGATGAAACCGGGGAGGCTCCGATCCTACTACTCGACGAGGTGGCGGCCCATCTGGATGCGGGGCGGCGGGCGGCGCTGTATGACGAGATCGAGGGGCTTGGTGCGCAGGCTTGGATGACCGGAACGGGACGGGAGCTGTTCGAGGAGCTGGGGTCGCGCGCGCAAGGGGTTGAAGTTTCGGAAACCGGCGGTGAAAGCTGCGCCGTTCCAAGGGACCTCCAACTATGACCCTCTCGCCCCTCGACCTGTCGCTCTACGCGGTCGCGTTGTTTGTGCTGTTCCTCACCCCCGGTCCTGTCTGGGTAGCGATGCTGGCGCGGTCGCTCTCGGGCGGGTTCCACGCGGCATGGCCGCTGGCGCTGGGGGTGGTCGTCGGCGACGTGCTCTGGCCGCTGCTGGCGATCCTCGGCGTATCCTGGGTGTTGTCGCTCTATGGCGGGTTTCTGGATGCTCTGCGCTGGGTAGCGTGCGGGGTCTTTTTGCTGATGGGCGCGCTGATCCTGAAGAACCGCGATGAAACCATCGCCAGTGACAGCCGCCTGACGCGGCCCGGCGTCTGGGCCGGATTTCTCGCCGGACTGGCGGTGATCATCGGTAACCCCAAGGCGATCCTGTTCTACGCGGGCATGTTGCCGGGCTTTTTCGATCTGACGGCGCTGACCCGCTGGGACATCCTCGCAATCTGCGCGATTTCGGCCCTGGTACCGTTCTGCGGCAACCTCCTGCTGGCCCTCGGCGTGGATCAGGTGCGCAAGCTCCTGTCCTCTCCCGCCGCCATCCGCCGGACCAATACCGTCGCGGGCGGATTGCTGATCGCGGTGGGGCTCGCAATCCCCTTTATCTGACACAATATCTGGTGGGTTCAGCGTGACATTTCCCCCACCAGACCGTAGAAGCGGGGGACAAGAACAAGCAACGGAACACCATGACCGACAGCACCGCAAAGCGCGAAGAGTACGGCGCCGATTCCATCAAGGTTCTCAAGGGCCTGGAGGCCGTTCGTAAGCGCCCCGGCATGTATATCGGGGACACGGATGACGGCTCCGGCCTGCACCACATGGTTTACGAGGTGGTCGATAACGGCATCGACGAGGCGCTGGCTGGTCATGCCGACCGCGTTGTGGTGACGTTGCATGCCGATGACAGCGTCTCGGTCCACGATAACGGGCGCGGAATTCCGGTGGGCATCCACGAGGAAGAGGGTGTGTCCGCCGCCGAGGTCATTATGACCCAGCTCCATGCGGGCGGCAAATTTGACAGCAACTCCTATAAGGTGTCTGGCGGTCTGCACGGGGTCGGTGTGTCAGTGGTGAACGCTCTGTCGGACTGGCTCGACCTGCGCATCTGGCGCGACGGCAAGGAGCACGTCGCACGCTTCGAGCGTGGCGAGACGGCGAAGCATCTGGAGGTCGTGGGCGACTCGGACAAGACTGGGACGGAGGTGCGCTTTCTCGCCTCGACGGACACGTTCTCGAACCTCGATTACAGCTTCAAGACGCTGGAAAACCGCTTGCGGGAGCTGGCTTTCCTGAATTCCGGAGTCCGCATCATTCTGCGCGACGAGCGCCATGCCGAGTATGTGGAAACCGAGCTTTTCTACGAGGGCGGTGTCCGGGAGTTCGTGAAATATCTGGACCGCTCGAAAACGGCGATGATCGACGAACCGATCTTTATCATCGGAGAGCGTGAGGGGATCACCGTCGAAGTCGCCATGTGGTGGAACGACAGCTACAACGAAATGGTACTGCCCTTTACCAACAACATCCCCCAACGGGATGGCGGCACCCATCTGGCGGGCTTTCGCGGCGCGCTGACGCGGACGCTGAACCTCTATGCCGGGCAGTCCGGGATTGCCCGCAAGGAAAAGGTGAACTTCACTGGCGACGACGCGCGTGAGGGGCTGACAGCGGTGCTGTCGGTCAAGGTGCCGGACCCGAAATTCTCCAGCCAGACCAAAGACAAACTCGTCTCCTCCGAGGTACGCCCGGCGGTCGAGGGGCTGATGAACGAAAAGCTCTCGGAGTGGTTCGAGGAGAACCCGAACGAGGCGCGGACCATTGTGACGAAGATCGTCGAGGCCGCCTTGGCCCGCGAGGCGGCGCGCAAGGCGCGGGAAATGACGCGCAAGAAGTCGTCCCTCGACGTGGCCAACCTGCCCGGCAAACTCGCCGATTGTCAGGTGAAGGACCCCGCCCAGCGTGAAGTCTTCCTCGTGGAGGGCGACTCGGCAGGTGGATCAGCAAAACAGGGCCGCGCGCGGTTCAATCAGGCGGTGCTGCCACTGCGGGGAAAAATCCTCAACGTAGAGCGCGCGCGGTTCGACCGGATGCTGTCCAGTCAGGAGATCGGCACGCTGATCACCGCGTTCGGCACCGGGATCGGACGCGACGAGTTCGACATCTCGAAATTGCGCTACCACAAGATCATCATCATGACCGACGCGGATGTGGACGGCGCCCATATCCGGACGCTCCTGCTGACCTTCTTCTTCCGCCAGATGCCGGAGATCATCGAGGGCGGGTATCTGTACATCGCCCAGCCGCCGCTGTTCAAAGTGATGCGCGGCAAGTCGGAAGTGTATCTGAAGGACGAGGCCAGCCTTGAGGATTATCTGATCCAGCAGGGCGCGGATGGTGCCGTGCTGCGGCTAAACAATGGCGACGAGATCGCGGGCAATGACCTGCTGCGGGTCATCGAAGAGGCGCGCACGGTCAAGCGGGTGCTCGGCCAGTTCCCGACCCATTACCAGCACACGATTCTTGAACAGGCTGCGATTGCGGGGGCATTTGAACCCGGCGCGGTGGACGCGGATCTGCAAGGCGCCGCCGACCGCGTGGCAGACCGGCTCGACCAGATCGCTGCCGAGTATGAAAAGGGTTGGTCCGGCCGGATCACACAGGATCACGGCATCCGCCTGTCGCGCGTTCTGCGCGGGGTGGAGGAGTTGCGGACGCTGGATGGCGCCGTGCTGCGTTCCAGCGAGGCCCGGCATCTCGGCGCGCAGACCGAGGCGCTGCAGGGGATCTATGCCGAGGAGGCCAAACTGGTGCGCAAGGAGCGCGAGCAGCTCATCCACGGACCTTTGGATCTGGTCAAGGCGATCATGGATGAAGGTGAGCGTGGCCTAACACTCCAGCGCTACAAGGGTTTGGGCGAGATGAATCCGGATCAGCTCTGGGAGACAACGCTGGATCCAGAAGCGCGGACGCTGTTGCAGGTGAAGGTCAATGACGTAGCCGAGGCCGATGACATCTTTACCAAGCTCATGGGCGACGTCGTCGAGCCCCGCCGGGACTTCATCCGGTCCAACGCGCTGAACGTCGAAAATCTCGACACCTGATCTACACAGAAAAAGCGCCCCGGTTTCCCGGGGCGCCCGTCACTCTCTACACACCAAAACTTCAGGCGAGACCAAAGATATCGACGGCGGTGGTCATGCTCATATCGGGGATGCCGTCCTGATTATCGTCAAACCGGATCGTCAGTTCCGCAGTATTCAGGTCGCCGAAATCAGCGTCCAGCCCCGACGCGGCCAGATCGAGCTGGAGACCATAGACCGTATCCACGAAGGCGTCAGGGTCCAGGCTTTGCGCGTCAATCATGGCACCGCTGGTGTCATAGGTGGTCAGGGTCGCCTCCACGATGCTTCCATCCGGGATTGGAGAGGCCAGCAGTGCTTCGCGCAACTCATCGCTCGAGAACACCTTTTCGGCGCCGCCCGTGTTGTCGATCCGCTGGAGCTCGACGAGGCTCGAACCGGCACCGACACCGATCGCCGTCACCTGAGCACGATCCTGAAGGCCGGCAATAGTCGCATCACTGAATGCTCCTCCGTAGCCGTCGGTTAGGAACATCACAACGTTGCTCTCGGGGTTGGCCGGATCATCGTCTAGCTCATTGATCAACCTCAGGGCTTCCTGCCCAGCGCGATCAAAGTTTGTCCCACCAGCGGCCTGCATCGTCTGCAATTCGGCATCAATCGCATCGCCTGTAGCCGACATGCTTGCAGCATCACCGTCCAGCGTGAATGTTTCAGTCGCCGAATCCCAGGTGATGGTGTTGGATGGTGAATACGCGTTGAAGAACACGGTTCCGATCGTCACCTGCCCGGGTCCGAAGCCCTCTCCGGCAATCTCCCGATCCACGATCGACTCGGTTACAGCGTTCAGCCCCGCGATCTCAGCGTCGAGGATGGTGTTTGCCATACCGTCGCCATTCAGATCGCCAACCGGCGTACCGGCGAATGTGTTGAACGTACTACCAGACGTATCGACAACGTAGATCACATTGAGAGTCGGCTGGATCACCGCACCGAAGCTGATCTGCACCTGACCGTCGGTCGTACCGTCCTCAGTAGTGCCGTTCAGGAAGAGAGAAACGCCAATCTCCTGATTTGTGTTGGGGGTGATCCCGCTCACCACAGACATGGTCTGGGAACTGCCCTCACCATAGATCGTTACGTCGACGGTCGCCGTCTGGGTTTCACCCTGACCATCCTCGATCGTGTAGGTGAAGGTGTCGGTCACCGATTGCCCATCGCCCATCGCAAGGAATGCGGGGTCGATCGCATAATCGAGGCCGTCGGCCGTTATGGTCGCCAGCCCAAAGCCACCGTTGACCGAGATCACCTGAATAGCCGAGCCGTCCGGGTCGGAGTCATTCGCCATGACGTCAAGCATCTCGGATCCCAGCGCACTTGCGGTGATCGAGTAGGCATCATCGCCGGCCACAGGCGCCTGGCTGCTTCCGACAATGTCGACCGTCACGGTCTGTGTCACCGCCGACCCATTCGAGTCCGTGATCGTGACCTCGTACGTCTCGGTGATGGTTTCCCCGAGTGTCAGAAAATCGACTTCAGCGTTGGCCACCGAGAAATCCCACGTGACCTCGCCGAGCGAATCTCCGGTTGCCGAGTTCGAAATCGCCGCGGTCAGATCACCGTATTGAGTGCCGGCACTCGAGCCGACATAACTGACGGCCACCGTATGCACGTCGTTCGTATCGGGGTCGACAAAGCCAATGACGCCGCTATCCACCAACGTCACGGACGGGTCGAGATCTTCTGTGACCGAGCCTGAACTGTCCGCAGCCAGAAGGGCCACGTCGTCATTCTCGCCCATAATCATCAGTTCCACCGTCACGGTGTACACACCCGGCTCACCGCTGTCGTGGTCATGCAGGCAGATGCGGTGTCCGATGCCGAGGCCGTTGGCATCGGTGTGCCCGCGCCCGATCTGATGGCCGATGCGGTTGGTCAGTTCCGTTTCATCTACAGTCCCCTCAACGGTAAACGTGAAGCTCTCTACGGCGAACTCGCCAGAGGAGAGATAGTCGAACTGGCCCAGGGGATTGTAGCTCAGCTGCCCGTCCGCGGTCAGGCTGATATCGCCACTCGTCAGACTGCGATCCGTCAACGAGAAGATCAGCGAGTCGGTCGTCGCGAGGCCGTCTGTCAGTGATGTGAGCAACGCCACATTTTCGCCGGTGGACAAGGACATCAACTCAGGAAGCTGAGGCTCGTCACCGCAATCATCGAGGGTCTTGCCGGTCTGCGCCAGCCACTCCGCAAACATCGCGTCCCAGTCTTGGGTGGTGGTTGCGTCAGAGCTTCCTACAATAGTGCTTTCAGTTGTATCTAATGCCATTTTTGCCTCCAAATACGTCGAGGCATACCGGTCAGAATCGCCAAAAAATCCTTTGGCATCCTATCTTAAAAAAACTTGGCGACCAGTATGCTGCCGCAGAATAAATACCCGTAAGGGTCAAACAATATCCAAAGTGATATATGAAAAGACACGGTATTGCTAGTGTTTTTTATAAATTCACAGTCGAAGAAAAAGCCATTTTTAATACAGTGGCTTGCTTCTGAATGGTTCACTGGTCTTCACAGCCGACCGTACGAGACAGGCTCTGAAGACCGGCGCTGGCGACGCACACATCTTGGGGACGCACCGAACTCATCGTCGCCCCCAAGGACTGGAACATCCCAGTCTGGCGTATCCGACCTGAACATGCTGCTTCGTGTGATCCGCCGCCCGTGCACGCCCGTGAGACAAGGGCGACAGAGCATTCGGCATCCCGAGTGACCGACCGTATGGATGTGCCCGGAACTATCTTGCGCAACTGACGAACTACGCTGTGGGTCGTTCACCACATATGATCAGGGACGGCTAGACCCGCCGCCCTCGCTCAATCGCCACGAAGGCTTGCACCCCGCGACCGACAGGTTCGGGCTGCCTGCGAGACCAGACATTCCCCATCGTCTTGCTCCAGGATTTCTGAGCACGTCGTCTCAGCGTCTCATATCGCCGCAGCCGCCCCGCGACCTGCCGCCCAAAGCCTGAATCGATCACATGTTTCGCCATAGTATCCTCCCAGACGCTGTGGGCGTTCACCATAACACAATGACAAAAGATCAGACCCTCCCCTTTTGGCTAAAGTTGTTCAGACCCGCCATGACGCACGCCGAGCTTGCCAGACTCAGCATTTTAGGATTTTAATTTACATATGAGTGTACATTTTGAATTACATCCTGATCGCAGCCTGCCCGAACCGACCGCGTTGCTCCGGTTGATCAAGCCAATCACATGGTTTCCGCCTATGTGGGCGCTGCTGTGCGGGGCCATCTCCTCCGGCGCACCGCTGCTCCCGAACTGGGCGCTGGTTGCAGTGGGGCTGATCCTCGCAGGACCGCTGATCTGCGGTATGAGCCAGGCCACGAATGACTGGTTCGACCGCCATGTGGACGCGATTAACGAGCCCGACCGTCCGATCCCGTCAGGCCGGGTGCCCGGGCGCTGGGGGCTGTATATCGCCATTGCCATGACGCTGGCGGGCCTCGCGGTCGGCGCGACGCTGGGACCGTGGGGCTTTGGCGCGACGGTGGTCGCCGCCGTGGCCGCGTGGGTCTACTCCGCCCCACCGTTACGTGCCAAACAGGACGGGTTCTGGGGCACACTCCTCGTGGCGATCTCCTACGAAGGACTGCCTTGGTTCACCGGGGCCGCGATCCTTTCGGCGGGCGCGCCCTCGTTCTTCGTCATCGTGATCGCGACGCTCTACGCCTTTGGCGCTCAGGGCATCATGATCCTCAACGATTTTAAGGCCATCGAAGGCGACCGCCAGATGGGCATCCGCTCCCTCCCGGTGATCAAGGGTCCCCTCGTCGCCGGACGCATGGCCTGTACGATGATGATCCTGCCGCAATTCCTCGTCATCATGATGCTGATGATCTGGGACCGGTCGCTTTACGCACTGGCGATCAATGGGCTGGTCGCGGTGCAAATCCTGATGATGCGCCATTTCCTCAAGGACCCCACGGGCCGCGCGCTCTGGCTCTCGGGACTGGGCGTGCCATTCTACGTCAGCGGCATGATGATCGCGGCCTTTGCCATAAGGGGGCTCACCCTGTGACACTTTCGTGGCTGTCCATCTTTCGCCTCGGCGCGGTGCAGATGTGCCTCGGGGCGATTGTCGTTCTGACCACCTCGACCCTGAACCGGCTGATGGTGGTCGAGCTTGCGCTCCCTGCGGTTCTGCCCGGCGCGCTGGTGTCGCTCCATTACGGCATCCAGATCACCCGGCCGTCCTGGGGGTTCCTGTCGGATACCGGCGGTCACCGGACCCGATGGATCATTGGCGGCATGGCGGTGCTGGCAGCGGGGGCCTATCTCGCCGCGACCGGCGTCGCGCTGATGGGCAGCCACGCACTGGGCGGCCTGCTGCTGTCCATCCTCGCCTATGCGCTGATCGGCCTTGGAGCAGGCGCTGCGGGGACCTCCGTGCTGGCCTTGCTGGCCACCGCGACCGCACCCCGCAGGAGGGCCGCGGCGGCGACAATTACGTGGCTGATGATGATCCTCGGCATCGCGCTGACCGCGGGCATCGTCGGCGGCATGCTCGACCCCTATTCTCCCGCGCGGCTCCTGAAGGTCGCGGGCGGGCTCTGTATCCTCGCGCTGACTCTCGCCGCGCTGGCGGTCTCGGGAATCGAGCGGCGGGTCGTGGCCCGCGCCGAGCCTGATCCCATGCCCTTCTTCGAAGGGCTGTCGGAGATCTGGGCGGAACCGAGAGCGCGGCTGTTCACCCTGTTCGTGTTCCTCTCCATGACCGCCTATTTTATGCAGGAGCTGATCCTGGAGCCGTATGCGGGACTGGTCTTTGGGTTCACGCCGGGGCAATCGACGCAGCTTTCAGGCATGCAGAATGGCGGTGTTTTCATGGGGATGCTGCTGGTGGGGGTAGCTGCCACGGGACTCGGGATCGGGCGGCTGCGGACATGGGTCGTCGCGGGCTGCATCGGCTCGGCGCTGGCGCTGATGGCGATCGCGGGGATCGGCCTGATGGCCGTTCCGCTCCTGCCCGCCACCACCGTCGCGCTAGGCTTCTTCAACGGGATGTTCGCTGTCGCCGCCATCGGCGCCATGATGCAGCTCGCGGGCGAAGGACGCGGCGCAAGAGAGGGCACCCGGATGGGCCTCTGGGGTGCGGCGCAGGCCATCGCGGCAGGATTCGGCGGCTTTGCCGGGGCGCTCGGGGTGGACCTGCTGCGGCTCGCCCTCGCCGATGCGCCAGCCTTTGGCAGCGTGTTCCTGTTCGAGAGCGCCCTGTTCCTCGCCGCCGCCCTGATGGCTGCCGCGATCATCGACCCCCGCTCGCACCACGCGAGACATACCGACAGAGGAGACACGGCCCATGCCTGAAGAACGGACAGTTGATGTGGTCGTGGTGGGCGGCGGGCCTGCCGGAGCAACGGCCGCCGAAGATCTGGCGCGCTCGGGCGTGCGGGTTGCGCTCCTCGACCGGGATGGCCGGGTCAAGCCCTGCGGTGGCGCCATCCCGCCCCGGCTGATCCAGGACTTCCACATCCCCGACAGCCAGTTAGTGGCCAGGATCCGCACCGCCCGCATGATCTCCCCCACCGGGCGCAAGGTCGATATTCATATCGAGGGCGGCTTTGTCGGAATGGTGGATCGGGGACCCTTTGACAGCTATCTGCGCGACCGGGCGGAACAGGCAGGGGCACTGCGTCTCCACGGTCAGTTCCTGCGGATCGACCGGGAAAATGGCACGGCGGTGGTCTATCGCGATGCCTCGGATGGCAGCGAAAAGCGGATCGCCACGCGGCTTATCATTGGCGCCGATGGGGCCCGGTCTCGGGTGGCGCGCAACGAGGTGCCGGGGGGCGACACGATCCCCTATGTGATCGCCTACCACGAGATCCTTTCCGCGCCCGAAGGCCCCGCCGCGCAGATGGCGGATTACGAGCCTGACCGCTGCGACGTGATCTATGACGGGCGGATTTCGCCGGATTTCTATGGCTGGGTCTTCCCCCACGGTCAGACACTGAGCGTCGGCATTGGGACGGAGGTGGACAGCGTGAACCTGAAACACGCAACCGAAGCCCTGCGCGCGCAGGCTGGGTTGACGGGGTGCGAGACACTCCGGCGCGAGGGGGCACCGATTCCGCTGAAACCTCTCGACCGCTGGGACAATGGGCGCGATCTGGTGCTGGCGGGAGACGCAGCAGGGGTGGTCGCCCCGTCTTCGGGCGAGGGGATCTACTACGCCATGGCCGGGGGCCGGGTCGCGGCGACGGCGGCCGCGGCGACGCTGAAATCGGGCCGGATCAAGGACCTCCGACTGGCCCGGCAGCTCTTTATGCGCGAGCACAAAACGGTGTTTCGGGTCTTGCGCTCCATGCAGGATGCCTATTACCGCTCGGATGAGCGGCGCGAGCGGTTCGTCTCGCTGTGCCACGATCTCGACGTCCAGCGGCTGACCTTTGAGGCCTATATGAACAAGTCCCTCGTCAAGGCGCGCCCGATGGCGCATCTGAAAATCGGCGCCAAGAATATCGCCCATCTCCTGCGGCTGGTGCCGGAAACATCTGTATGACAGAGACGCTGATCCCGGCCTGGGTGGACGGCGAACTCACGCCCGTTGAAAAGCTGGAGGTCCACCAGCGCGGACTGCGCCATCAGGCGATCTCGGTCTTTGTGATGCGCGACGGCAAGGTGCTGATGCAACGGCGCGCACTCGGTAAATACCACACGCCGGGGCTTTGGGCGAACACCTGCTGTACCCATCCCCATTGGGGCGAGCCCTCGGAGACTTGCGCCCTGCGCAGGCTTGGAGAGGAGTTAGGTCTCTCCGGCATACCGCTCACCCCCCGGGGTACTGTGGAATATCGGGCCGACGTGGGCGGTGGGCTGATTGAGCACGAGGTCGTCGACCTGTTTATCGGCGAGGCCCCCGCAGGAATGGAGCCGAACCCGAACGCGGATGAAGTCTGCGACACCGCTTGGATGGCACCTGATGACCTGACCCGCGATGTCGCCGAGCAGCCAGACCGATATGTTCCGTGGTTGAAGATCTATCTGCGGGACCATGCGGACAGAATTCTGGACACAGTCGGTGCCTCATAGATAGGCTAAGATGCTATTGAAAACTCCGTGTGCATCTATTTCTATGATTTCGTGTCAAAGGTGAACAAACTTGCGTGAGCATTTCCGCCGATACGCGACTCACACGTTGCACCGCGCGCCAAGTCGATTAATAGACGTTTTCAGGTTTACACAGGAGTCCGCCATGCTGACGAGACGACACTTTATCGTCACCGGCCTTGCCGCTGCCGCGACCCCCGCCGCTGTTTTGGGGCATAATGGCCTGCCCCATGAAAACCGCGGATCGATGATCGCACGGGACGTGGCTGTGCGGGGCGATATCGAGGTTGGGTCGATCCATATCTTCCCGAAGTATTTTTCGCTCTACCACGTACGCGCGCCGGGAATGGCACGCGAATATCACTGCGCCGTCGGCGAAGACGGGCGCAACCTCGTCGGTGATACCGTGGTCAAGCGGATGGTCGAATGGCCGTCCTGGACCCCGACGGCCAACATGATCCGTCGCGAACCCGACCTGTACGGCAAATTCGCCGGTGGCATGCCTGGTGGTCCGGAGAACCCGCTCGGCGCGCGCGCCATGTACCTGTACAAAGGTGGGCGGGACACGAAGTACCGCATTCACGGCACGCCGCAACCGTGGTCCATTGGCCAGGCGGTGAGCTCGGGTTGCATCCGTCTGACGAATGACGACGTGGTCGAGCTTTACAACCGGGTGACCATCGGGACGCGCGTGAAGTCCTACGCCTGATCCTCGTCAGTACGAAAAAAGCACCGCACCGGAGGTTGGAGTCCGGGCGGTGCAGTTTCCTGTAGCCAACAGGAAGGGAACCGGGGCCGTAGCCCCAAGTGACCCGCGCCGGGAATGGCGCAGGACGGCGTGACGGGGACCCGCAAGCCCCCGGCATCTCTCACCCCAACATTGTCAGTGCCGGTGCCACGAACTCCATCGCGGCAAAGGGATCCTTGGGCAGCAGATGGCTGACAGCCCGGATGATCAGGATGAAGGCAATCACTCCGAAAAACACCGCCGCCGCATAGACCGCACCAAGGGTCATCTGGGTGAAGATCCACATGCGCAGGGAGGGCGGATTTTCGTGGTACCAGGGTTTCTGTGTGTCACTCATGATCCTCACTCCTTTGCAGGCGGGCTGTAGATGGTGAACTCTTCGGGCGTACGGGCGGGAACGTAGTTGTTCTCGGCCCCATAGCCGTGCTCTTGCGCCCAGACGAACCAGTTATCCACGACCGTGCCGGTCAGCAGGATGCCGATTCCGCCCGTCAGTGTGGTCAGCACCGCGAACCACCACGCCCAGCGGTGGATGCCTTCCATGGTGGCATTAAAGCCCATGGTCCAGCGCCAGAACAGACCCGCGCGCTCAGACGCCGTGCCGCGATCCGCGATCTGGTCCAGCTCCCGGTCGCCGCCATAGCGGCTGACGGCAAGGATGGTCCCGCCATGCATGGCGAACAGCAGCGCCGAGCCATAGAGGAACGCGATGGAGAGCGCGTGGAACGGGTTGTAGAACAGGTTGCCGTAGGTGAGCGAGAACAGGTTGGTCCAATCGAGATGCGGGAAGATGCCATAGGGCACCGCTTCGGACCACGACCCCATGAGCATCGGACGGATCAGACCCAGCACGAGGAACAGCCAGACCGCAGAGGCAAACGCCCAGAAGACGTGCTTGCCCATCTTGAGCTGGGCCGCCAGTTGCCAGCTCCGCGCCAGCCAGGCCAGCACCGAGACCAGCAGGAAGGCGGAGGCGATCACCCAGAGGCCCCCTTCCCAGAGCGGTGCCATCCCGAGCCCATATTCCGGCGAAGGCGGCTCCAGCGCCATGTAGAACAGGTCGCGCATGAACACCGCCGGGTTGAACTGCGCCTGCACCCAGAAGCTTATCCCCACGAGGAAGAACCACGCGCCGCCGGTGATCAAGCTGAGGACGCCGAACGGCCCCAGATAGACCGGCCCGAGCTGGGCGTTGCCGAGCCAGCCGAAGACGGTCGCAAAGCGCGTGCCTTCGGTCCGGTCCCGCAGATCCACGTCCTCAACCATGCCCATCTCGGGCGGGCCCTGAACCTGTACCTGGGTGAAGATATTCTGATATTGACGTGTACTTGCCATGTCACATCCCTCCCTTACAGGTCAGCCCACCAGGGCAGATTGAGATACCAATCCCACCACGCGACCCACTGGTCGAACCAGATGGTCCCGGAGATGACGATACAGATCGCCGACCAGAAGGCCGCGTTGATCGCCAGCAGATAGCCCAGACGGTGGATGCCGAGCGGCCCGATCGAGTAGCCGATATAGTCGCGGAAGAACGTGTCTTCGTGATCCGGCTGCTTCATCTCCTCGCCCTTCTCGGGATTGGCGGCGGACAGGATCAGAGACCCGTGCAACGCCAGCGCGAGGCAGGTGGTAAAGAACAGCGAGACCGCGACCATGTGGGCCGGGTTATAGTGGAAGTTGCCATAGAGATAGCCGGTGTAGCTCACCCAATCGAGGTGGCTCCAGATCCCGTAAGGGAAGGCATGACCCCAGGCGCCCAGGAGCACAGGCCGGATGACCTGCAGCGTGGTGTAGGCGAGAATCGCAAAGCCGAAGGCCACGGGGATATGCAGCCCCATGCCCAGCTTGCGACAAATCTCGACCTCCCGCAGCGCCCATGAGATGAACGCCCCGTGGGCACAGATGGTGATGATCTGCCACAGCCCACCCATATCCAGCGGCGCGGCCCCGAGCCCATAGGAGATCGGCGGCGGGTTCACAGAGATCAGCCAGGGGTTCCAGACCCCTTGCATGGCGGCGGTATAGAAGATCAGGATCGTGCCCAGACCGGCAAAGAAGGCGGTCGTCACACCGAAAAAGCCGACATAAAACGGGCCGACCCAGAAATCGAACAGATCTCCGCCGATGAGCGTACCGCCCGGCACGCGATATTTACGTTCGAAACTGAGAAGGGCCATGGCCGTGCTCCCGGTTATAAATGGATGGCGTCGGGCGGGCAGACCCGCCCGACGCGTTGGCTTTCGGGGTCAGGTCACTCGCTGGATTCGGCCCCCGGCACGCCATATTTGGCCGCCGAAGTCTCGAACCAGTTGTACCGATCCGTGCTGAGCAGGACGAGATGAATCATCGCTGCCAGCAGGAACAGGAACACACCCTGCGCGACGAATACGCGGCGCGGGTCGAAGACCAGCCAGATCTTGTAGAATTTTGCCATTCTCTAGATCCTCCTCAGAACCACGGACGCCAGATGAACACCGCCAGATGGGCGAGGACCGCAACGGCCGAGAACAGCCAGAGCCCGCTCATGTAGACGGAGTGCAGTTCTTGCGCCTGCTCGTCGGTAAGACCCGTGAAGGACAGGTCGGTTCTATCAGCCATGGTAGACCTCCTTATGGAGTCAAGCTGACGCCGCGGAGCCCCGCGGCCGGGTTCCGGCGGATGCCGGATCTCCCCCGGAGAGATGCCCCCGGGTGGAACCTCATGCCGAAAAGATCATCGGCGTGATGATGCGCGCCTGGGTCCAGGCACGTGCGATCGGTCCCCGGTCAGGCCAGTGGCCCGAGCGCAGCAGGCGGAGCGCCCAGGTCAGGCAGGCCAGCGGCAGAGTCGCCAGAAAGATGATCGCGAAATAGATGAGGAATTCCGTCCGGAGCCCTTCGGCCCTGTGGATCGGCTCGGCCACGTGGGCGCTTGTCGAGATATCAGTCATTCTCCGTCCTCCTCAGTGATCGGTTTTGCCCCGGCGGGGCTCAGCCCCCGCACAACATCGCGGCCCACCCGGGCCTCGCCACGCTCAAGCGCCACCCTCTCGGCGGCATCGCGCAACTGTCGTGCGGCGGAAATTCGTGTCAGCACCGGATGCTCGGCGACGATCCGGTCAAGCTCGGCCTGCGCCTCCGGCTCCCAGGGCAGATCGCGGCGCAACTGGCTCGGCGTTGCAGCGGCAGCATCCATCTCATGGGCGGCGGGCAGGATGTGGAACAGCGCGTCAAACAGCCCGTTGCAGATCTCCTGCAACAGATACGTCGCGCCCGCGTATCCCATAAAGGGCGTCCCCGTGGCCCGCCGGATCGCAGCGCCGGGGAAGCCCGCCGGAATGAAAGACGGTCGCGGCCCATGCCCCCCCGCCATCTCGGCGAGATACATTTTTTCGTTGATCGACCCCATGAGGATCAACGGACGACTCTGGTGGATCTGTGCCCTGACAGCCTCATTATCGGTCTTCTTCCCCGCGACCCGCGCCACCGCAAAGGCACAGGGAAAGCCCAGCTCATCCTCCAGATAATGCCGGATCCCACGCGCATAGGTCTCAGTGGACACGATCCCAAAGCTCGCGGTGGCGAAGAAATCCTGAGTGACCGAGCGCCACAGATCCCAGACGGGCTTCAGCGTCGAATGCTTCTCCCGCTCGATGAACGGTTCGGGGTCGAGACCCAGCAACTCGCCCAGCGCCCGCAGGAACTTCGTCGTCGATTCCACACCGATGGGCGCCTGCAAATAGGGCTTGCCCAGCACCTCGCACAGCCCGCGTCCGAATTCGCGATACATGCAGATGTTCACATCCGCATTCACGAGCCCTCGCATCTCGGCCAGATGCGCGCCCAGCGGCATCACCATGTTCACCTCGGCGCCAATCCCCTCGACCAGCCGCCGGATCTCGGCCAGATCGCTGGCCATATTGAACACCCCATACATGGGCCCGAGGATATTCACCCGCGGAGCCGCCCCCTCGGGTCGCTTTGCCTCGGGCGGCATCCGCCCCTTCGTCTGACCCCATTCGGTGAACAGCCAGGTCATCGCCCGGTCCGCCGCCTGCCACTGGTCCTCATCGATGGTGCGCGGCAAAAACCGCTGGATCGAGGTCCCCTGCGGGGTCACCCCGCCGCCGATCATCTCGGCAATCGACCCTGTCACCACCACCGCCGGCAGCGCCGGATCCAAAACCTCCCAGGCGCGCTTCATCGCCTCTTCGGTGCCCGCGCCCATCTCCTCTTCGCCCAGCCCCGTCACTACAATCGGCAACTCATGGGGCGGCAAGCCGTCCGTGTAATGAAGCACAGAGGTCACCGGCAGATTCTCGCAGCCCACAGGCCCGTCGATCACCACCTGCAAGCCTTTCACCGCCGTAAAGGCATAGACAGCGCCCCAATAGCCACCGGCCCGGTCATGATCGAGGATCAGCATGACACCCTCCCCGACCCGGCCTTCATCTTTCCGGAAATACCCCGGGGGGAGGCGCCGCAGGCGACGGGGGGCAGCGCCCCCACAGCATATGTCCGCAACAGGCTCACGACAGATCCCCCATCGCCGCCCGACGCTTCGCCAGCTTCTTCGCGTTTTGCGCCCGGAACTCGGGCCGCTCATTGGGCAGGCCGGACCAAATTCCGGCCCGATCCCCGCTCCCGACCCCTTCATAAAAGGCCCGCATCCTCGCCATGCGGTCCCGGTTCGCCATCGCCCCGTTAATTACCTGCGCGAGCGAACCTGCTCCCGCCGGTCCCATCAGAGGCCGCGCCGAAATCAGGTTGGTGAAATAGAGCGCTGGCACACCCATCTCCTTGGCCTTCTGCACCACCGGCGTGGTGCCAATGGCCAGATCGGGCCGGATCGCTTCGACCGCCGCCAGATCGTCCTCAAGCGAGGCGCGCCATTTCAACGTCACCCCCCGCGCCTCCAGCCACGCCGCATCCACCGCCGCCGCCTCTGTCCGGGGGCAAGCCGTGCCCACATAAGGCACCTCCGCCCCGCTCTCGATCAACAGCCGCGCGACCAACAACTCCGAGCCCTCATAGCCCGACAGCGTGATCACCCCGTCAATCGGGGCCGCCGCCAACGCGCCCCGGATCGCAGGCAGAAACGCATTCTTCGCAGCACCCACCGCTGCCTCGGCCACGCCAAAGGCTTCGCCGACAGTGCTCAGCCAGGCATCTGTTCCCTCGACTCCCACCGGCGCAGAACCAAACGAAGGCCGTCCCGCCCGCGCGAATTCCCTCAGGCTCGCCGTGTAGAACGGATGGATCGCCGCCACCGCCCCACAATCCAGCGCGGCATAGAGCTCGCGCCATTCCCGCGCAGGCACCACCGGTCCCGCCGCGATCCCCATGGGCGCCAGCATCGCACCGATTTGCACAGGATCCGCCGGGAACATCTCCCCCAGCAGCGTCAGGCTGGGCCGGTCCTCGACACCAGCCACGGGCCGCGCCACGGGACCCGCCTCGGCCTCTTCCCTTGCATAGGCCAGCATTGCACCCGCCAGGACGTCCTTCGCCTCCGCATGGGTCGGCACGCCAAAGCCCGGCACATCAATGCCGATGATCCGTACCCCGTTGATCTCTTTCGGAAGCAGCTTCAGCGGCACGCCGGACGCCGTCGGCACGCAAAGGTTCGTCACCACAATGGCGTCATAGCGCTCCGGATCGGCCATGGCGTGGACGCTCTCGCGGATGTCCTCGAACAGCTTTCCGGTGACAAGCGTCTCGGAGTCGAACGGTACATACCCCACCGACCGCCGCGCACCGTAGAAATGGCTGACGAAACTCAGCCCGTAGACGCAGCAGGCCGACCCCGAGAGTACCGTCCCCACCCGGCGCATCCTCAGACCCGTCCGCAGGGAGCCAAAGGCCGGACACATGCTCTGGGGCTTGTCATGCGGCCCCTTGGGATAGTCCTTCGCATAGCGCGCGAGGATCTCCGCTGACCCGGCCAACTCCGCCGCGCGCGCGAGTTCCGCGGCCCCGCCATGGCATCCCGAGCCCTCCGCCGACACCGGAGAGGGCACCTGCCCTTCCAGCACCTCGACCGAGGCGGTGTCGTCATATGAGATCTCTTTGGCCATCCTGCCGCTTCACCTTTCTCAAAATATCCCGGGGGCCGCGCAGCGGCGGGGCAGAGCCCCTCCCCGGTTCATGTCACACGTCGTCGTAAATCACCTCGAGAGACGGCTTCGGTGCCGATTTCGTCCCCCGCATATCCGCGTCCGTCGCAGGCTCCAGCACCACGCCCGCACCCGTCTCACCGGGCGCGAACAGCCCCAGGAGCCCATCCTGATCCAGCGCCACGGGATGAGTGGGCGGGGAGTCGGCTACCGCCTCGGCCAGCCCGGCAAAGAGCGGACCCCAGGGACCGGCTCCGGTGCCGACAATCTGGTAATTCGCGGATTTGCGTCGCAAATCCTCATCCGCCGGAATCGCGGCCAACACTGGAATATTCACCGCCTCCGCAAAGGCTTGCGCCTCACCGGTGCCGTCATCCTTGTTGATGACCAGCCCGGCCACGCCCACATTGCCGCCGAGCTTGCGGAAATATTCCACTGCCGAGCAGACATTGTTGGCCACGTAGAGCGATTGCAGGTCGTTCGAGCCGACAAGGATCACCTTCTGCGCCATGTCGCGGGCGATGGGCAGGCCGAACCCGCCGCAAACCACGTCGCCCAGAAAGTCGAGCAGCACATAGTCGAAATCCCACTCGTGGAAGCCGAGCTTTTCCAGCAGCTCAAACCCGTGGATGATGCCGCGCCCACCACAGCCGCGCCCGACCTCCGGACCGCCAAGTTCCATGGCAAAGACGCCGCCGCGCTTGAAGCACACATCCCCGATCCGCACCTCCTCGCCCGCCTGTTTTTTGGCGGCTGAGGTCTCAATGATCGTCGGACAGGCTTTGCCGCCGAACAGCAGTGAGGTCGTGTCGGATTTCGGGTCGCAGCCGATCAGCAGCACTCGCTTGCCCATCTCCGCCATCATGTGGCTGAGATTGGCGAGGGTGAAGGACTTGCCGATGCCGCCTTTGCCGTAGATCGCGATGATCTGGCATTTTGAGGTCGGCTCCGCCTGCGGCACTTCCAGCGTCGGCTCGGCGGCTTCGGCGCGCAGGGTTCGGTCGTAATCTTTCAGATTGGGCGCCTGTGGCGTGTCGAGGCTCATGCCACGTCCCTCCAGTCCAGTACGAGTTTCAGGCAGGTCGGATCGTCAAAGGCCGTCGCATAGGCCGAGGCTGCATCGGCGGCGGGCCGGGTCACGCTGATCAGCCCTGTCAGGGACAAGGCGCCGGATTCGACGAGCGCCCGCGTCACCTGCATGTCCGCCGGTGCCCATTCGGCCGAAACCCGCAGCCGGGCTTCCTTCATGAAAGCGGGCGGGAAGGCAAAAGAGATCGGGTCCTCATAGAACCCTGCCAGAACGATCTCGCCGCCCTTGGTGATGCGCGAGATCAGTTCGGGCAGCAAATCCGCCCGTCCGCTGGCATCAAAGATCGTCTCATAGGCCCGATGGCTGTCCTTTTCCGGGTGGATCACCTCGTAGCCCTCGGCACCGCCCATGCGGTCGGGCGAGACTTCCCAGACCACCGGAGTGCCCCCAGCCGCCACGGTGAGGCGCGCCAGCAAGCGACCGAGAACCCCATGCCCGACAATCAGCTCGGGCAGTTCCGTCCGAAGACCGGCAATCGCGTGGCGCGCCGTTGCCGCCAGTGCCAGCAGCGCGCCCTCATCACCCAGACCGCGATCCACACGCGTCACACGGGATCCCGGCGTCACGACGCGCCGCGCAGAGCCGCCAAAAAGACCCCGGACATTGCCGTAGCAATCAGCACCGGGAACAAAGACATGATCGCCGACCTTCAGGCCGGACTGAGGCCCCGCCTCGACCACGTCACCGACGCTCTCATAGCCGGGCACCAGTGGATAGCCCATCCCGGGAAAGGGCGGCATCCGCCCGGTCCAGAACAGTTTTTCAGTTCCGGTGGAGATCCCCGACGCCGTGATCTCGACGACCACATCTTCGACACCGGGCTCCTGCAAAACCAGCTCGGACAGAGCAACCTGTCCCGGTTCTTCCAGAACGATGGCGGTGGTTGTCAGCACGGCACCCCCCCTTGGGTTGCCACCCCGAGTCACGCGATTATGCAAGGGGCGGTTGCACTGTCAGTCTACGTGTACATTTTGTTGTGTCAATTAATTTAGACATCTTCTGTTAACGTATTCCGACAACGACGGAGGTCACGAAGGCCCGGCGCGGCTTCAGGCATTCGGTTTTGACAAAGCCTGCTTGCCTCATCAGGGCTGCGATCTGCTCCGGTGACCGCGCCCGGCCGGTGCCCATGGCGGCGCAATAAAGCGCGAAATAGACATCACCGGGACGGGTCGGACGGTCTCCGCCGGTCATCGGCTCGGATACGATGAGCCGCCCGCCCTCAGGCAAAGCGGCCCGGATTCGTTGCATCAGATCGAGCACCGTCTCATCCGCGTGGTCGTAACACACCCGAATCAGCGTGATCGCATCATGCCCCTCCGGCAGAGGTCCGTTGCGAAAGCTGCGCCCAACCAGATCGAGGGCCTCTCTCAGCGGGTCAGTCACGCCGGCGAGAACTTCCGGCAGATCCATCAATGTGAGCTGCAGGTTCGGGTATCGCGTATGGACATGCGACAGAAACCGGCCTGTGCCGCCCCCCACATCCAGCAGCCGCTCTACCCCTGACAGGTCGAGCTGATCCAGCGTCTCGGCGGCGACCATATCCTGGCTCTCTGCCATCAGGCGGGAATAGCGCGCGGCCTCCTCGGCCCCAGCCCCACCCCCAAATACATAGGGCCAGAACCGCGCGAGCTCCGGATCGGTCTCGTCCCGCAGAAATGCCACCGGATCGCTCAGATCCCGGTACAGCACCTCGTGATGGCGGATCATGTCCGGCAGCCCGGGCACGCCGGCCAGAGCCGCTCCGCGCAGGGTTGTGCGGTAGCCCCGGCGACCCAGCGACAACAGCCCCATGGCCACCCCAGCCCTAAAGACGAGTTCCGCGCGATCGGGCGTCAGTGACACATCCGGGGCAAGCTCCGTCGCAGTGCGGGGTGCATCTATAAGATAGTTGAGGACATCCAGCTCGATCAGAGCGCGGAGCATCTGAGTCTGCACGAAGCCCGAAACAAGGTCGAACATCGCCTCGCCTTCCCGGCGCACCCGGCCCCGGGTCAGGGGGAAGCGCGCCGCCCATGTCTGGAACGCGGGCGACGCCGCGCGCCGCAAAAGCCGCGCGCGCAGGCGAGGCATCATGAATTGGGTCGGTCGGTCTTGACCCTCGGGGCAAGCTTCGCCGCCGTGCGGTTTACCATCTCGGCCAACATCGCTTCGCCGGGGCAGGACGGGATTGAGGCAATCGCTCCCGCCAGAATCGCGTCGAGACGCGCCGACGCGCCCTCTACCCCCAGCTCGCTCACCGCACTGGGGCGCCCGAGCCGATCATCCTGACCAGTTGGCTTACCCAATTCCTCTTCATCGAGCAGTACGTCCCGCAGGTCATCAGCGACCTGAAACGCCTCGCCAATCCGGGCGCCGAGCTCTTCCCAGGGCTCAGGGTCCTGCCCCGCCGCCGCCGCCCCCATCTGGGTCGCGGCGATGAACAGAGCGCCAGTCTTGGCCCGGTGATAGGCAGAGAGGTCGATCTTTTCCTCGCTCTCCCAGCCCTGCCCGGCGCAGATGCCGTTGGGCATGCCACTCCGCTCCGACAGAATGGCCATGAGCTGGATCGCCCGGACGGGATCAATCTCAGCGGCGCGGATCAGCCCCTCAAAAGCCGCGATGATGAGCGAATCGCCTGCCAAGACAGCAAGCGGTTCGGAAAAGGCGCGGTGGACGCTGGCTTTGCCCCGTCGCAGATCGGCGTCATCAAAGGCGGGCAGATCATCATGGACGAGACTGGCGCAATGCATGATTTCCAGCGACGCAGCCGCCGCGTCGGTCAGACGGGGCTGATCGTCGCCACAGGCCAGCGCCACGCTGGTCAGAATAGTCGGGCGAATCCGGGCGCCGCCGGGGGTGCAGGCGTAGTAGAGCGCAGCGCCCAACCGGGGCGGGGCGGATTTCCCCTGATGACGGCGCAGGGCCGCGGTAATCGCCGTTTCGATCCGCTCAGAAATGGACATGGGCGCCTCCGCCTTCAATCAGTCTAGACAGCAAAGTGTCAATTTATGTGGACACACCTCGCGACACCTGTCAACGTCTAACCATGTCACAGGTCCTCGTCATCGGTGCAGGTCTGGGCGGATTGTCCGCCGCGATGCGCCTGGCCCATGCAGGGCTGAAAGTCGAGGTCTTCGAGGCGGCGCCCTATCCCGGCGGCAAGCTGCGCGCCCTGCCCTCCCCGGCCGGCCCGGTGGATGCGGGGCCTACGGTGCTGACCATGGGCTGGGTCTTTGAGACGTTGTTCCACGATTGTGGCCTGAGCCTGGCTGACTATGTGACGCTGACGCCTGAGCCCCTCCTCGCCCGTCATTTCTGGCCCGACGGCACCCGGCTGGACCTCTACAGCGACCACGGCGCCTCCATCGAGGCCGTGCACGCAAGCCTCGGGGCGACAGCAGCGCGGGAGTTCCAGCAGTTCGATGCGGACACGGCGGCACTCTTTGACGCGTTCCTCGACCCGGTCATGCTGGCACCGCACCCGAGCCTGTCAATGCTCACCGGCATCGTGCTCCGGAACCCCGGCCTCTGGCGCAAGATGGCGTCGGGCGCGACACTGACCCGTCATCTGAACCGGCGATTTTCCGAGCCAAAGTTGGCGCAGCTTTTCGGGCGCTATGCCACCTATGTGGGCGGACTGCCCCATCAGGTGCCCGCGCTCTTGTCGCTGGTCTGGCAAGCCGAAGCGGGCGGAATCTCCCGAGTCGAAGGGGGGATGCATCAAATGGCTCTCGGCATGGCCCAAGCCCTTCGCGATCTCGGCGGCGAAATCCACTGCGACAGCCCGGTTCGGCGGATCCTGCACGGCCCCGAAGTCGAGTTAGCCGACGGATCCCGCCGCACCTCCGATCACGTGGTCTTCAACGGAGATCCCAAAGCCCTCTGGCGCGGCGATCTGGGGGCAGATCCGAAACACGCGATCCGGCGGAGCGCGGTGTTGCCCCGGTCTCTCTCGGCGGAGGTCTGGACCTTTGCCGCCAGCCCGCGGGGCGCCGATCTTCACCACCACAATGTCTTTTTCGGCACTGATCCGACGACGGAATTCGAGCCTATTGGCCGCAGCAAAGCGCCCGAGGACCCCGCCATCTATGTCTGCGCACAGGATCGTGGAACCGGGCGCACGCCGCCTGCCGTCGAACGGTTTCAGACCATCGTTAACGCCGCTCCCCTGTCGAACCGCGAGGAGGTCCGCCCATGTTACGAGACGACATTACACGCGCTGGCCCAGCGGGGGCTGAGCTTTGCGAGCCAAACGGACAAGGCACACCGGACGACGCCCAAGGACTTTGCAGCGCTGTTTCCCGGCAGTCTCGGGTCGCTCTACGGGCGATCCCCCAAGGGGATGCTGGCGACCTTCCAGCGCCCTTGCGCGCAGTCCCGGATGAAGGGGCTCTACCTCGCGGGCGGCGGAACCCATCCTGGAGCGGGGATGCCGATGGCGACGCTTTCCGGGAAGCACGCGGCAGAGGCGATTTTGAGCGACCGAACTTCGACCTCGACGTCCCGCCAGACGGCTACGCGTGGTGGTATCTAGACGCCCTCTCCGAAGACGGACGACGGGGTGTCTCCGTCATCGGCTTCATAGGGTCTGTTTTTTCACCGTGGTATCGCTGGTCCGGACGTCGCAATCCGGCAAACCATGTGTGCCTGAACGTGGCGACCTACGGGCCCGGCGGGCGGTTCACCATGACGGACAGGGGCGAGACGACCCTGCACCAGAGCCGGTCAGAGTTAAGCATCGGCCCCTCCGCCATGCGGTGGGAGGGCGACCGGCTGATCGTCGAAGTCAACGAAGTCTCGTCCCCGCCGCTGATTTCGCGGGTGCGGGGGCATATCACCGTGACGCCCTCCGCCGTGACGGACCGGGAGCTGTGCCTGACACCCGATGGCGCCCATATCTGGCGTCCCTTCGCGCCTACGGCCCATGTGGAGGTCGATCTGGGCAAGCGCGCACAATGGCAGGGCGAGGGTTATTTCGACGCCAATTTCGGCACCCGCGCGCTGGAGGCGGATTTCTCCTACTGGACGTGGGGACGGTATCCCCTGGCCGATGGGACCGCGTGCTTCTACGACGCGGTGCGCCGCGACGGGACGCATCTGGCCAGCGGATTCCGCTTTCACGCGGATGGACGGTCAGAGAGGTTGGAGACGCTGCCCCCGCTCCAGCGGCTGCCCCGATCGCTCTGGGCTGTGATGCGGGAGACCCGGGGCGATGCAGGCAGTCGGCCCAAAACCGCGCTATCGATGCTCGACGCACCCTTTTATTGCCGCTCGGCGGTGACGACACGGATCGACGGCTACGAGACCACTGGCGTGCATGAAGCGCTCGACCTCGACCGTTTTCGGGGGCCGTGGCTAATGCCGATGCTGGCCGTCCGGGTCCCACGCCGGGCGCGGTGGAATCAATCGCGGCCCGCTCGCTCGTAACGGATCAGGATCACCATTCCCCCGACTACCATTGCGCAAAGGGCGAACCACGTCAGCGCGTAGGACAGATGGGTGTTGCGAAAGGTGACCACCGTCAGCCCGCCGACCGGCCAGGGATCAGACGGTCCGGCATCGACGAAGATCGGCAGGACCTCCGGCACACCAACGGCGTCGGCCATCGCGGCGACGTCGCGGGAATACCACCACCCGCCCTCCGGATCGTTGTCCCGCAGAAACGCCCCGCCCGGCTCGGTCAGCCTTGCGAGACCCGTGACGGTCACCTCACCGGTAGGGCTGGGATCATCGCGTGTGGCCGGGTCACGCTGGTCCGGGGGCACAAAGCCCCGGTTGACGAAGACGGCAGGCGCACCGTCTCGGATCAGAGGCGTCAGAACCCAGTATCCGCCCCCCAGCTCAGTCACGGCCTTGACCAGCAATTCCCGGTCGTGGGCAAATCGGCCTGTGACCGTCGCCGGCTGGTATTCGACGAGGGGATCAGGCTGGCCGATGAGGCTGTCCACCGGAACCGGATCGCTGGCAAGGCGCGCCTCAACCCGCGCGATGAGGTCCTTCTTCCAGCCGAGACGCTGGAATTGCCAGACCCCGAGACCGGCCAGCGTCACCGCCAGCACAGTCCCGAGGGTGAGGATCAGACCCAGCAGCCAGACCGGCCGCCGCCGGTCAGCCATCTGAGAGGCGACCGCCGTCCATCCCGGGCATCATGTAGCTGTCCATGTTCAGCATCACCCAGATCGTGCCCACGACAGCGATGACCAGAACGATAATGGTGAACGCCATGGCGGAGAGCACCCAGCCCTGTTGCGCTTTGGGCGACATATGCAGGAAGTAGATGATGTGGACCACCATCTGCACCACGGCACAGGCCAGCACCAGAATGCCGGTCATCTGCGCCGAGGCAAAGCCGCCGGCCATCACGACGCCAAAGGGGATCACCGTGAGAATCACCGACAGGACAAAGCCGGTGACATAGGACTTTTTCGACCCGTGGGGCATCTGCGCGCCCAGCTCATGGCCATGATCGTGGGAAAGGTCAGAAGCGCTCATCAGATCATCCCGAACAGATAGACAAAGGTGAAGACGCCGATCCAGATCACGTCGAGGAAGTGCCAGAACATGGACAGACACTCGACCCGGCGCTCATTGGCGGGGGACAGGCCGTGCTTGCGAAGCTGCACCACCAGCGTGAACAGCCAGATCAGACCAAAGGTCACGTGCAACCCATGGGTGCCGACCAACGCAAAGAAAGACGACAGGAAGGCCGACCGCTGCGGGCCGGCGCCCTCATGGATCAGGTGATAGAACTCGTAAAGTTCGATGCACAGGAACGCAGCGCCGAAACAGGCCGTGATCAGCAGCCAGCGGATCACACCGCTCAGATCCTTGTCCTGCATCGACAGCATCGCAAAGCCGTAGGTGATCGACGACAGCAGCAGCATGGCCGTGTTCACCGCGACCAATGGCAGCTCAAAGATCTCCTTGGGCGTCGGGCCTCCGGCATAATTGCCCCCCAGAACCGCAAAGGTCGCAAACAGGGTCGCAAAGATGAGGCAGTCGCTCATCAGGTAGATCCAGAAGCCCAGCGCGGTCGAGGTGCCCTCGGGATGCTCGGGCTCCTGCTCCAGATGGAAGACGCGCTCGTCAGTCGGGGCGGTCAGAACTTCGGTGCTCATGGTGTCAAACAGCCTCGGTCGTTGCGTGATCCACCGCATGCTCGGTCTCGCGGACCTCGGATGCCGGGATGTTGTAGGAACGGTCGTAGTTAAATGTGTGGTGGATCGCCGCCGCGATCATGCCCACGAAGGTCACCAATGCGAGCCACCAGATGTGCCAGACCAGCGCAAAGGCGAGCACGGTAGAAATCCCCGCGATGATCACACCCGCGCCGCTGTTTTTCGGCATGTGGATGGGCTCGAACCCTTCGCGCGGCGGGACATAGCCGTGCTCCTTCATGTCGTGCCAGGCGTCGAGGTCATAGACCACCGGCGTGCGGGCAAAGTTGTAATGCGGCGGCGGGCAGGTCGTCGCCCATTCCAGCGTCCGGCCATCCTGCCAAGGATCGTTGGAATAGACCCGGTTGTTCTTGCGCTGGAGGATCGAGAAAAACACCTGCAGGGCGAGGGCCCCGATACCTGCGAGGATCAGCACCGCGCCGATGGCAGCCACAATGAAGAACGGCTGGAGCGTCGGGTCCTCAAACACGCGCATCCGCCGTGTCACACCCATCAGGCCCATCACGTAGAGCGGAGTGAAAGCGACCCAGAAGCCGCCGACCCAGCACCAGAAGCTCACATGCCCCCAGAACTGGTTCATCCTGTAGCCAAAGGCTTTGGGCCACCAATAGTTGATACCTGCGAACACCCCGAACACCACGCCTCCAATGATCACGTTGTGGAAGTGGGCGATCAGGAACAGGGAGTTGTGCAGCACGAAATCCGCCGGCGGCACGGCCAGCATGACGCCCGTCATGCCCCCGATGGTGAAGGTCAGAAGGAAGGCGATCGTCCACATCATCGGCAGCTCGAACCGGACCCGGCCTTTGTACATGGTGAACAGCCAGTTGAAGACCTTGGCGCCGGTGGGGATCGAGATGATCATCGTCGCGATGCCGAAGAAGGAGTTCACGGTCGCCCCGGAGCCCATGGTAAAGAAGTGGTGTAGCCAGACGAGGTAGGACAGGATGGTGATACAGACCGTGGCGTAAACCATTGAGTTGTAGCCAAAGAGCCGCTTACCCGAGAAGGTCGCTGCCACTTCGGAGAAGATCCCGAAGATCGGCAGGATGAGGATGTAAACCTCCGGGTGGCCCCAGATCCAGATCAGGTTGACGTAGAGCATCGGGTTCCCACCAAGGTCATTGGTGAAAAAGTTCATGCCCAGATAGCGGTCCAGCGCCAGCAGGGTGATGGTCGCCGTCAGGACCGGGAAGGTCGCCACGATCAGGATGTTGGTGCAGAGCGCCGTCCAGGTGAAGATCGGCATCCGCATCAGGGTCATGCCGGGCGCGCGCATCTTCAGGATGGTCACCAGCAGGTTGATCCCTGACAGCGTTGTCCCGACGCCAGCCACCTGCAAACCCCAGATCCAGTAATCGACACCCACATAGGGCTGAGCCTCGGAGCCGGAGAGCGGCGGGAAGGCCAGCCAGCCGGTCTGGCCAAATTCACCGATGAACAGCGAAACCATCATCATCACCGCGCCGCCAACGGTCATCCAGAAGCTGAAATTGTTCAGGAAAGGGAAGGACACGTCACGGGCACCGATCTGGAGCGGAACCACATAGTTCATGAAGCCGGTCACGAAGGGCATCGCCGCAAAGAAGATCATGATCGTCCCGTGGGCGGTAAAGATCTGATCGTAATGGTGCGCGTTCAGATAGCCTTCGTTGCCGTCGAAGGCCATCGCTTGCTGGGCCCGCATCATGATCGCATCGGCAAAGCCGCGCAGGAACATGATCAGACCAAGGATCATATACATGATCCCGATTTTCTTATGGTCCACGCTGGTGAACCAGTCATGCCAGAGCGTTCCCCAAAGCCGGAAATAGGTAATCGCGGCCATCGCGCAAACGCCGATGATCACGACCCCGACAAAGGTCCCCCAGACGATGGGCTCCTGAGGGATGGCATCCCAATTCAGGCGACCCAGAAGAAAGGTTGTTTCGATTTCACCACTACCAGCAGCCATGAGCGGACCTATCAGTTCTGTTCGTTTGCGGCGACGTCGAGCGTGCCGTGTGAGACGGAAGAGTGGCTCTCGGAGGCGTCGCCATGCGCCCCGTCGCCATCGTGACCTTCGTTGGTCATGGAGCCCCCACCCGTGCCGTGATCCATCTCATCGATGCAGGTCTGGCCCTCTTCGACGCAGCGGTTGAGGATATCGTGGTAAAGATCCGGGTCTGAGACGGTGTAATAGCGGACTTTCTCGCGCGACGTGGGCTCGGCCAGCTTGAGATACGCCTCGCGGGTCAGCTCGGTGCCCTCAGCGCGCACCTTTTCGACCCATGCGTCAAATTCCTCGTTCGACATCCCGTGGAACGTGAACCGCATCCCCGAAAAACCGGCTCCACTGTAATGGGACGAGCGACCCTTGTAGGCGCCGGGCTCGTTCACGACCGCGTTCAGCTCAGTCTCCATGCCGGGCATTGTGTAGATCATCCCCGCAAGCGCCGGGATATAGAACGCGTTCATCACATCCGACGCGGTCAGGCCAAACTCGATCGGCACATCGACGGGCGCAGCAGACTCGTTGACCACCGCAATGCCCTGCTCGGGATAGAAAAACAGCCATTTCCAGTCGAGCGCCACGACCTTGACCACCAACTCTTCTTCACCGTCCTCCACACCCGTGGCGGCGCTGTCGAGAGCACGATAGGGATCAAGCTTATGCGTCGTGACCCAGGTAATCGCGCCCAGCCACATAATGATCACCAGCGGCGCGGCCCAGATCAGCAGCTCCAGCTTGTTGGAGTGCGCGTAGGCCGGATCGTATCCCTGCGGTGCATCCTGACCGGCGCGGTGATGGTACTTCTTTGCAATCACCACGATGGCCACCATGACCGGCGCTACGATGAGCAGGATCAGGATGGTCGTAATCAGGAGAACATCGCGGAGCTGTTCCGCAACCCAACCTGAGGGAGAGAGGACGTCTGACTGGCATCCCGCAAGGAATAGCGTCAGCCCGAGTATGAGGAGGCGTCTGGTCATGAGCTCTTCGGCAATTGATTCACTGAGTGCTGGGGCTGCCAAATAGCGGGACAAACCGGGAGGTCCACCGCTTCACGCGGATTGGGGCATATTTTTTTGGGCGGTAACATTTCTAGGCCGCCGCCCCTTGCCTCCACCGGCAAAAACACCACCATTGTCCAGAACTGCGGCGGCTCTCATGCTGTCCGCTGCGCGACTGTAAGACACATAAACCATGCGTTGGGGCAAATATGAACGCTACCACCCAAGATTCGCAGAACGGCCACGAGCACGAAGTCGGCCTGACAGACATCACCATCGGCGTGATCATAGGGCGGACAACGGAATTCTTCGATTTCTTTGTTTTCGCCATCGCAGCCGTGCTTGTCTTTCCCTACCATGTTTTCCCATTCGTCCCGCTGCCCCTCGGGATGCTCTACTCGTTTGCCATTCTGGCGCTCGGCTTCATCGCCCGGCCCATTGGGACGGTGATCTTTACCGAGATCGACCGCCGCTATGGCCGTGGCACGAAGATGACCGCAGCGCTCTTTTTGCTCGGCACCTGCACGGTGCTGATCTCATTTCTGCCCAGCTATGAAAAAGAGGGCTGGCTGACCGTTGCCAGCCTCATCGTATTTCGCATCGGGCACGGTATCGCCGTCGGCGGGTCATGGGACGGGATGTCGTCCCTACTGGCGAAACGCGCGCCTCAGGACCGCAAGGGCCGCGAGGCGATGGTGCCGCAGCTTGGCGCTCCGATCGGCCTGATCCTCGCCGCCAGCCTGTTCCTGTTCCTGACCACCAGCCTTACCGAGGAAGAATTCCTGCAATTCGGCTGGCGCTACCCGCTCTTCGTGGTGTTCGCTACAAACGTGGTCGCCCTGTTCGCCCGGCTGCGGATGTCCGTCAGCCCTGAGATGACCGAACTCATGTATGGCGAGGACCTGAAGCCTCAGTCGCCGGCGAAAGGCCTGCGCGAAGAATGGCGCCCCATCATCCTGGGCGCGTTCGCGCCGCTCGCCGCTTCGGCGCTGTTCCACATGGTGACAGTGTTCCCGCTGGCGGTGACCTTCATCGACGATCGCTCTCTGGTGGACACGTTCCTGATCATCGAGCTGTTCGGAGCCTTCTTTGGCATCGGGGCGATCATGCTGTCCGGCCTCATCGCCGATGCGATTGGCCGACTGACCCTGCTGCGCTACACGGCCATCGGCATTGGTATCTTCGCCCTCATCTTCCCACTGGTCCTCAACCTGGGGGTCTTGGGTGCAGCGATCTACGTGGTCGTGGGCTTCGTGCTGCTGGGATTGGCGTTTGGACAGTCGTCGGGCGTGGTCGCCTCCGGCTTCCGCCCGGAAAACCGCTACTTTGCCTCGAACATCACGGCGGATCTCGCATGGATGTTCGGTGCGGGATTTGCACCTTTCGTGGCGCTGTTTCTGACCCTTAGCTTCGGCCTCTGGTCCGCGGGTCTTTATCTGCTGTCAGGCGCGGTCTGCACCTATGTCGTGCTGACCTATTTCCGGAAGGCTCAGATCCACCAGAACCGGTCCACTCAGAACGCCTGAGTGACACCACATCTGTCATCTTCTCAAAAGCCGGGCCCGCAAGGCGCCCGGCTTCTTTGTGTGCAATCGACACCCCATTAGCTCCGGCGTCACCCGCATCCGCACCTCATTCAGCCCTGAAGCAAGCCCCTCGGAGTTCTCATGGGAAAGGTTCAACTTGCGAGTTGACATCTGACTTCCTGTTATCAACGCTGGAGTGAAACCATTTTTCAGTGTGCGCGGGCGTCATGGAACTTATGACAATCTGACTTCTCGGTGTTGGCTTGTTGGCCGCGATCATCAGCGGATTTGATGACGATGATCATGACTCCAATGACAATCGGGATGATGAGCAATCCGACGATGACCAACCTCAAACGGACGACACTGACGGTGACTCGGAGTCAATTCTCGAAGACAGCGAGCCGTTTCAGGGCACTGAAGGCGACGATACTATAGTTGTCGAGGCGGGTGATACTGTACCGGCCACGATCGATTTGCGGGGTGGCGACTATGTGGCCGAGATTGATTACGATGGCGACTTGAAGATCATCGGAGGTGACGGCAATGACTCGATCACAGTCAAAGGCACCTCGAACGTTGCAGATGGTTGGCTCGGGAATGACACCCTGATCGGTGGGAACAGCAATATTCTGGCAGGACATGACGGCGACGATGTGATCGACTTCGAGATCAACTTTGACGAGTTTGCAGTTGACTCGAACATGAGGGGTGCAGCCCATGGCGAGGCCGGTGATGACGTCATTACCGCTCGTGCGCCGGTGTTCGTCACCGAGAGCGATTACGCTGCTTTGGGTCAGGTGTTCCTCTCCGGCGACGATGGCTCTGACGAGTACAACGTGATCTATGAACTGGATGAAAACCCGGGGATACCCGTCGACGCTCCTCTCGAGTCTGAGCCGGAGCTTTTCAGAATTTTGAATTTCGATCCGAATGAAGATCAGCTGCGTGTAGTGCTGGATCGGTCCGAAGTAACCGCAGGCCAGTTGGTTTCGGTTGAGCTGAGAACGGTCACCGTTGGCATGTCAAAACTAATCCTGAGCATCGACGCTACTGAGGAGTTGCCTGGCGCTACCACTGTCCTGCTCATTCAGCACGACACCGAAATTTCGCTCGATGATATTCAGATCGTCGGTGCTTAAGGCACAAACATGACGGACGCACGACGTACGACAACATTAGGCCGGACTCAGTGGGGCCCGGCCTAATTTATGCAAAAACAATATCTTACTCGTAGGTGGCGGCGATCGCCTGGGCAAGTTTCGGGACCGTCTCCTCGTTCAGGCCCGCCACGTTGATCCGGCTGTCGCCCACGATGTAGACGGCAAAGTCCTTGCGGATGGCCTCGACCTGCTCGGGGCTCAGACCCAGACGCGAGAACATACCACGGTGACGCGCGATGAAGTCGAAGCGATCCGAGTTCGTCAGGCGGCGCAGCTCGGCGGCCAGTTGTTCGCGCAGGGCCAGCATGCCGGTCCGCATCTCCTCCAACTCGGCCTTCCAGTCGGCGGTCAACTCGGCGTCGTTGAGGATCGTGGTCACGATCCGCGCCCCGTGATCCGGCGGGAACGAGAAGTTCTGCCGGTTCAGGTGGTTCATGTTACCCTGCACGGTCTTCACATGGGCCGGATCACAGAGCCCCATCAGGAGGCCCGTTCGCTCGCGGTAGATCCCAAAATTCTTCGAGCAGGAGGCGCCGATCAGCATCTCAGGCAGCTTGCGCGCCAGAATGCGGGTGCCGGTGGCGTCTTCTTCGAGCCCGTCGCCAAAGCCCTGATAGGCAAGGTCGACAAACGCAATCGCTCCGCGCTCGCCGATCAGGTCGGCCACGGCCTCCCACTGGGCCTCGGTCAGGTTGGCGCCGGTGGGATTATGGCAGCAGCCATGGACCAGCACCACGTCGCCCGACGCGACCTTGCCCAGATCCTCCATCATGCCGTCGAAATCGACCTCGCCGGTGGCGTTGTCGAAATAGCGGTACTCGACGAAGGGCTGGCCCACTGTCTTCAGGATCGACAAGTGGTTCGGCCAGGTCGGCGCGGAGACGTGGAAGGTGGCGTCGGGGTTCGCCATGCGCACCAGATCCACGCCCTGACGGAAGGCACCGGTGCCGCCCGGCGTTGCTACGGCAGCCATGCGATCCGCCGCAAGCGCGTCGCCGAGGATCAGTTCGCTCAGCGCCTTGGCATAGGCCGGATCTCCCGCGAGCGCCACGTAGCTCTTGGTCGTCTCGCTCTTCAGGAGGCGCGCCTCGGCTTCCTTCACCGCGCGCATGATTGGGGTGTTGCCCTGCGCGTCCTTGTAGACGCCGACGCCGAGGTCGATTTTCTCCGCGCGCGGATCCTCGCGGTAGCTCGCCATGAGAGCGAGGATCTTGTCCGCCGGTTGGTCCTTCAGATTACCAAGCATGTTATGCGTCTCCGTTTGCAACTGGCAGGTCGCCATAGGCGCCCCATTCCGTCCATGATCCATCGTAGAGAGACCAGCTCTCATGGCCGATCCGCGCAAGGCCCAGCGCGAGAATCGCCGCTGTCACGCCGGAGCCGCAGCTGGTGATCACAGGCTGGCTGAGATCAACACCCACTGCCTCAAACGCGGCCCGCAGGTCGTCGGGGGATTTCATCGTCTGATCGGGGTTCAGGAGCTGGCCAAAGGGCAGGTTCTTCGATCCCGGAATATGTCCCGCCCGCAGGCCGGGACGCGGCTCGGGCAGGTCACCGCGGTAGCGTTCAGCAGCCCGGGCGTCGAGGATCTGAGCGCTGCCCAGCTTCGAGGCCTCGGCCACCTGCGTGACATCGCGCAGCAAGTGGTTCTGGCGCGATACGGTCATGTGGCGGTCGCGGATCACGGGGGGCAGATCCTCCATTTCCCGTCCCTCGGCCTGCCATTTCGGCAAGCCGCCATCCAGCACGGCCACATCGTCCTTGCCCATCAGCTTGAAGAGCCACCAGACGCGAGCGGCGGAAAACAGCCCGGCAGAGTCGTAGACCACCACCTGATGACCATCGCCCACACCCATGGCGCGCATCCGGGAGATGAACTTTTCCGTCGGCGGCGCCATATGAGGCAGCTCTGACCGGGCGTCGGAGATCTCTTCGATATCGAAGAACCGCGCACCCGGAATATGGCCTGCGTCATACTCGGACCGCGCATCGCGACCGGCATCGGGCATGTGCCAGGAGGCGTCGAGAACCCGCAGATCCGGGTCATCCAGATGGCGTGCCAGCCACTCCGTCGAGACAAGTGTTTTCGGATCGTCCTGCATGGGAACTCCCTATCTCCCGTTTTCCCAAAAGGGTTACGCGGGGTCGTTGGGCAGGGCAAGACGAGCGGGATACGAAAGAAACAACCGTTCACAGGAAACCCGCCGTACGCATGAAAACTGCGGAAAACGGGTCTGGGGGTCAGTTGTGTTCCTTCAACAGGCGCTGCTTTTGACGATCCCAGTCGCGCTTGGCAGACGTTTCGCGTTTGTCGGCGACTTTTTTACCCTTGGCGATGCCGATCTTCAGCTTGGCGATTCCCTTGTGGTTGAAATAGAGCACCAGCGGCACAAGCGTCATCCCCTTGCGCTGGGTGTCATTCCAGAGCCGCGCCAGCTCGCGCTGTTTGACCAGCAGTTTGCGGCGGCGGCGCTCTTCATGGCCGAACATGGCACGGTCATAGGGGGCGATATAGCTGTTCACCAGCCACAGCTCCCCCTCTTCGACGGCCGCATAGCTCTCGGCGATGTTGGCCTGAGCCACGCGCAGGGATTTCACCTCCGAGCCATAGAGCTGGACGCCACATTCGATGTCATCCTCGATGGCGTAATCGTAGCGGGCCCGCCGGTTCTCGGCGATCACCTTGTAATTCGGGTTGTCTTTTGCCTTGGCCATAGGCGTCACATAGGCGCGGCAGGGACGGCTGTCTACCGTCCGCCGCGATGCTATATGGGGACAAAAGGGGGCAGTATGGACGACGCAGAACAGATCACGGTCACCAGCCATCACGGTCTCGCCAGCATCGACGCGGCGGACTGGGACGCCTGCGCCTGCCCCGAAGCGGCAGACGGGCGGCCCCTCGACCCGTTCACCACCCATCGGTTTCTGTCCGCGCTGGAGCGCTCGGGGTCGGTCGGTCCGGGCACGGGATGGGAGCCGCATCACCTGACGATCCAACAGCGCGGGGAAACAATCGCTTGCACGCCGCTTTATGCAAAGGGACACAGTCAGGGCGAGTATATCTTCGACCATTCCTGGGCCCATGCCTATGAACGGGCGGGCGGGCAATATTATCCGAAACTACAAATCGCCGTGCCATTCACGCCAGCCACCGGACGACGGTTGCTGGTCCGACCCGGGTATGAGCAGATTGGCCGGGCGGCACTGGTCGAGGGCGCGGTGCATGTCGCCGCTGAAAACGATGTCTCCTCCCTGCACCTGACCTTCTGCACCGGAGACGAGGCCGCAGCGCTGGGGGACATGGGTCTCCTGCACAGGCTGGGGCAGCAATATCACTGGGAAGATGCGGGCTATGGCAATTTCGACGGCTTCCTCGCCGCGCTGTCGTCGCGCAAGCGCAAGACCATCCGCAAGGAACGCCGCAGCGCCGACGAAGCCGATCTGAAGATCGTCAACCTGACCGGCGACGACCTGAAACCCCATCATTGGGACCATTTCTGGGCCTTCTACCAGGACACCGGCGCCCGCAAATGGGGTCAGCCTTATCTGACGCGCGCGTTCTTTGAGGAAGCGCAGGCGACGCTGCGAGACGACATGCTGTTGATGCTGGCGCTGGACGGGGACACACCAGTGGCGGGGGCGCTGAATTTCATCGGGAGGGAGACGCTATACGGCCGCTATTGGGGCTGCTTGCGCGAGGTACCGTTCCTGCATTTTGAGCTCTGCTATTACCGCGCCATCGACTGGGCACTCGCCAACGGACTCCACCGCGTCGAAGCGGGCGCTCAGGGCGAGCACAAGCTGGCGCGCGGATACCTGCCCACCCCCGTGCATTCGGTGCACTGGATCGCCGATCCGGGCTTGCGCCGGGCAGTGGAACAGTACCTGATGGCTGAGAGGGACGCCGTTGGTGAGGAAATTGAAATTCTCACCGATTACGGTCCATTTCGAAAGACCACGAACGAGTGACACATGTTAAAGGAGCACCCGATGGACGATGCGGCAATGAAAGACACCCTCGAAAAGCTGGAAAAGCGCGGCTGGACCGTCTCCAGTGACCCCGAGGCGATCAGCAAAACCTTTGAATTCAAAGACTTCACCCGAGCGTTTGGCTGGATGACCATGGTTGCCACACGTGCTGAAAAGATCGGGCATCACCCCGACTGGTCAAACAGCTACAACAAGGTTGATGTGTCTCTGACCACCCATGATTCCGGCGGACTGACAGATAAAGATCTGCGGCTGGCCAAGATGATGGATCAACTCGCGTGACAAGGGAGCTGATCGGCGGGGCATCGAGCCCCGCCGATCAGCGCTTCTCTTTCAGAGAAGCTTTTTCAGGTAGGCGCCATAGTCGGTCTTTTTGAAGGTCTCCGCATGGCGGGCAAGGGTATCGCGATCGATCCAGCCTTGCTCAAAGGCGATCTCTTCAGGGCAGCCGGATTGAATGCCCTGCCGTTTTTGCAAGGTCCGCACGAAATTGGCAGCGTCCAGAAGCGAGTCATGGGTCCCGGTATCAAGCCACGCATAACCGCGCCCCAGACGACCGACGTTCAGGCTGCCTTCCTCAAGATACATCTGGAGGAGCGACACGATCTCCAACTCGCCCCGCTCGGATTTCTCGACCGCCTTCGCCCGTTCAGACGCACGCCCATCAAGGAAGTAAAGCCCGGTAACGGCGTAATTCGACGGCGGGACCTCGGGTTTTTCGATGATTGCCGTCACTTTTCCGTCGGCGTCCATATCGACAACGCCATAGCGCTCTGGATCGTTCACGCGGCTGCCGAACACGGTCCCGCCTTCCTTGCGGGCGTCGGCTGCGCGCAGCTCGTCGGTCAGGCCGTGACCGAAAAAGATATTGTCTCCCAGAACCATGGCAGACGGCGCGCCGTCGAGGAACTCTTCGGCCAGCAGATAGGCCTGCGCCAGGCCGTCCGGGCTCGGCTGCTCGATGAAGGTCAGGCTGATGCCCCATTGGGAGCCGTCCCCCAGCACCTTTTTGAACCGGGACTGGTCTTCGGGCGTGGTGATCACCGCAATCTCCCGAATACCCGTCAGCATGAGCACCGAGAGCGGGTAGTAGATCATCGGCTTATCATACAGCGGCATGAGCTGCTTTGAGACACCGATTGTCAGCGGATACAGGCGGGTGCCTGAGCCCCCGGCGAGGATAATACCTTTACGGTCGGTCATGACGTCTCCGTAATACTCTTGATCATGTGAGGAAGGGTGGCCTGCCAGTCAGGCCGCGCGATACCGAAGGCTGTCTCGGTCGCCGAGCAATCCATCCGGGAATTCCCGGGGCGCTGCGCAGGCGTCGGATAGGCGGAACTGGGGATATCCTCGACCGTCACCGGACGGCCAGCGGCGGCAAAGATGGCGCGGGCGAAGTCAGCCCAGCCCACATCCGGCGCACCGGAGAAGTGGTAGGTCCCGGAGAGCGACGGGTCCGTGACCAGCGCCTCGGCAATGATCATCACCGCGTCCGCAATGGCCGGGGCCGGAGTTGGTCCGCCGATCTGATCCGCAACAACCGTCAGGTGATCCCGGGTCTCGGAAAGCCGCAGCATGGTCTTGAGGAAATTCGCGCCGTGATCCGAATAGACCCACGAGGTCCGAAGGATAGCGTGCACCCCCCCGGCCGCCCGCACAGCTTCTTCGCCAGCGAGCTTTGTCCGGCCATAGGCTCCGAGCGGACCCGTGCGATCGTTGACCTGATGCGGCGCGGTGCCACTGCCGGGAAAGACATAATCCGTGGAGATATGGACGAAGGGAATACCCAACTCCGCAGCGACCCGGGCCATTGCACCGGGGGCCGCGCCATTGATCGCGGCGGCGAGGTTTTCTTCGCTTTCTGCTTTGTCCACGGCGGTGTAGGCGGCGGCGTTGATCACCGCACGCGGGCGGTGCGCCCTGATCGCGGCGGCACAGGCCTCGGGGTCGGTCAGATCGGCCTCGGCGCGGCCTAGGGACAAGACCCCGTCCCGCCCCGCCAGCGAGGCGCCGACCTGTCCCGAAGAGCCGAAGACAAGGATCATTTCGCCGTGCCCAGACGTTCGCCCACACCCTGACGGTCCTGAAGCGCCCGCCACCACGGCTCGTTGTCGAGGAACCAGGCGATGGTCTTTTCCAGCCCCTGCTCCAGCGTGACCGACGGGCGCCAGCCGAGCTCAGTGCGGATGCGGGTGGGATCGATGGCGTAGCGCAGATCGTGGCCCGGACGGTCGGTCACAAAGGTGATCTGATCCGCATAAGAGCCGCTCTCGCGCGGGCGCAGCGTATCGAGATGGGTGCAGATGGTGCGCACGATGTCGATATTCTTCGCCTCGTTCTCGCCGCCGATATTATAGGTCCGACCGATCTCACCCTTTTGCAGGACGGTGAGCAGCGCGTCGGCGTGATCCTCTACATACAGCCAGTCCCGCACGTTTTCGCCCTTGCCGTAAACCGGGATCGAGTCGCCGGCCAATGCCCGCAGGATCACCACCGGGATGAGCTTTTCGGGGAAGTGGAAGGGGCCGTAATTGTTGGAGCAATTCGTGACCACCACTGGCAGTCCATAGGTCTCGTGCCAGGCGCGGACCAGATGGTCGCTGGCGGCCTTGGACGCGGAATAGGGGGAGTTGGGCGCGTAGGGCGTGTCTTCGGTGAACTGCCCGGTTTCGCCCAGCGTGCCATAAACCTCGTCGGTCGAGATATGGTGGAACCGGAAACCCTCGGGTCGCCCCGACTCGTTCCAATAGGCCAGCGCCGCATCGAGCAGGGTCTGGGTGCCGTTCACATTGGTGCGGATGAACGCGCCCGGCCCGTCGATAGACCGGTCCACATGGCTCTCGGCGGCGAGGTGCATCACAGCATCCGGCTTATGCTCCGCAAAGATCCGCACCATTGCATCACCATCGCAGATATCCGCGTGCTCGAACCGATAGTCCGGATGGTCCGCCACCGACGCCACGTTGTCGAGGCAGGCCGCGTAGGTCAGCGCGTCCACGTTCACCACTTCGAACCCGTCGCGGATCGCTTGCCGGACAACGGCCGAGCCGATGAAGCCCGCGCCACCTGTTACCAAAATCTTCATTACTCAGCCTCGTAGGTGAAAGGGTTTTCGAACTCCGACAGGGTGGGCGCTTCACGATCCTTGTTGGAAAGAAGGCTCAGATCGACCTCATCGCCCCAATCCACGCCAAATGCCGGGTCATCAAAGCGAATCGAGACGTCACACTCCGCCGAATAGGGTGCGGAGCATTTATACAGGAGTTCGGCGTCGGGGGTCAGCGTGATGAACCCGTGCAGAAAGCCTGTCGGGATATAAAGTTGATTGCCGTTCTCAGCCGACAGCTCGTAGCCACGCCATTGACCAAACGTCGGCGACCCATGTCGAATGTCCACGGCGATATCCCATACGGCACCGCCGCCGCAGCGCACCAGCTTGGCCTGCGCGTAGGGCGGGCGCTGACAATGCAGGCCGCGCAAGGTCCCGCGAACCCGGCTCAATGAATGATTGTCCTGCACAAAAACGGTCTCGAGACCGGTCGCGGCTTGCAGCGTTGCCTGATTGTACACCTCGCTGAACCACCCGCGAGAATCGCCAAAGCGCTTCGGCGTCAGAAGCAGCAGCCCGGGAATACCGGTCTCATCGACTTGCATATCACTCGATCCCACGTTTCTCGAGACGTCTGTTATCGCCTCGCGGCCAGGTTCTCCAGTGGGTTGCAGCGGCAGGATGCCGATAAGCAACCCTGCGCCGATATAAAACCGACCTGATTTCTCTTAGAGGACGACCAAATCATCTGCCAGCTGCGCCGTGGTGGCCCCCAGAATGACCAGACTGTCTCCATCGGCAAATGCCAGCAGGACGCCGGAGCTCACATCCTGCGCATAAGCCTCCAGAACCGCCCGTGGCGCCGTCAGCCCGTCGGTGAGGTCCTTGGTCAATAAGATGGTGTCGATATTATCCTCGAAATCGGTGACCCGATCGACGCCCCAGCGGTCCCGGAACACGAATTGATCTGCACCCGCTCCGCCAGTGAGCTGGTCTGTGCCATATCCTCCCTCAATCTTATCGTCGCCCGCGTCGCCCGACAGGGTATCCGCCCCCCAGCCGCCTTCCAGACGATCATCGCCTGCGTCGCCCCACAGCATGTCCCGCCCGGTACCGCCGTCGAGATGATCGTTTCCCTCCCCGCCGCGCACCTTGTCGGACCCCGCCCCGCCGCTGAGACGATCCGCTCCGGCCTCGCCAAAGACCAGATCGTTCCCGTCATCGCCCTGAAGATCGTCGTTGCCGGCACCGCCCTCCAGCCGGTCTTCGTGGACGCCCCCCCTGAGCGTATCATTTCCGTCCCCACCGAGCAGACGGTCGGCCCCTTGCCCTCCGGCCAGATAATCATCGCCCTCATCGCCTGACAGGCTGTCGGGCATATCGCCCCCGAACAGCAGATCATCGTCGTCACCGCCGGAAAGCGTGTTTTCCCCGGTCAGATGGTGCGCGAGCGGCGGCTCAGCCGGGGGTTCGATTCTCTCCGTCAACGGAGACCCCCAATGGGCTGCGTCGAAATCGGTGCCTGCCAGAATATCCCGGCCACTCCCGCCCAACAATTCATCCGCACCGGTTCCCGCGATCAGGACGTCATCGCCGCCCTCACCGGCCAGGCGGTCTCCATCCCGACCGCCGAACAGGTGATCCGAGCCCCCTCCCCCCCACAGACGGTCATACCCCGGCCCGCCGGAAAGACGGTCGTTCTGGTCGGCACCGCGCAGGTGATCATCGCCCGCGCCTCCGGAAAGCCGGTCTGCACCGGCACCACCGTCCAGTTCATCATTGCCCGCGCCACCGTCCAGCACATCTTCTCCAAGCCCGCCATAGATCGAGTCGTTGTCACCTCCGCCGAGCAGATGGTCGTCCCCATCCCGACCCACCAACACATCATGGCCGAGCCCGCCCTCCAGCCGGTTATGCGTGTCGTCGCCATACAGCACATCTTCAAACGGCGTCCCGATGATATCCTCGATCCCCGTGTAGATCTGGAGAAAGGATGCGCCGTCATTGCGCAGATCATTTGTCAAATTCACCGTCGCGCCCTTTATCGCCACCGACAGATCCAGCTGATCCCGCCCCGCGCCGCCATCAATCCGATCCGCACCGTAGGACCACACCACAGTGTCATTCCCCTCCAGCGCCGAAATGTCATCTGCCCGCTCCGTGCCGTGCAGTCTGTCGGCCGACGCCGTGCCAACAATCATCGTGTCAGGTGGAATGACGACGCGAGCCTCCACGTGATCCGCATTGAAGAGCATGGCATCAGAGAAATCCGCGTCCGTTAAGGTGGTCTGGCTGGGTGAGACCACGATCAGCGTTTCGCCATTGATATGGATCAGGACACCCTTGCCAACCGGCTCGTAGCGCCGCTCGGCGCTACGCCCAAAGGCAGACAAGTCCAACCGGTCGGTGGTCGGATCGAAATTCCAGATCCAGTCCTTCTGCCCATCAGGTGAGATCACGAAAAGATCAGACCCGTCACCCCCGATGAGGGTGTCTGCGCCCGCACCGTCAAAGAAAATGTCGGCGCCCCCGCCGCCCTGGATCTCTCCGCCCGAGAGCGCCCCGTAGAGCAGATCGTCCCCCGCGCCTCCCGGTTCTCCCGTGGCGATCACGCCCGGCGTGAATTCGAGATCGAATCGAATGAGAGCGTTATCAGAGCCGGACAGCACCACCAGCCGCAGCGCCCCATCCGCCTCGACAAGCTCAATGTCCACGTCGCTCCAAAGGCCGGTCTCGGCCGTGGCCTCAAAGCTAGTGAGATGGATCAGACGCCCGTCCGGCAAAAGCTCCAGCACCGACAGGCCGCCATCCCTTCCGGCGACCGCTCCGATCTGCCGCCCCTGGTAATCGATCCAGTCCATGGCGCCGAGACCCTGGAACCGTGTGCCCAGCGTATCGACAATCTGATCGACAAACCCGACCTGTCCGTCAGGCGTCGCCCGCAGCACGGTGACCGAACTGGTCACGGCGGAGCCCACGACCATAAACAGCGCGTCCCCGCTCTGGACAAACTCCACATCCACGGGCGTGTCGATGGGAATGCCATCCCGCGCATCGGCGGACCACAGAGACGTAAGTTGCCCGCCAGCCGAGACGCGGAACAGGCCGATGGCATCTTCGGTGCCAGAGACCGTTGCCAGAAGCTGGCCGTGGCTGACCGTGTCAGCCACCGCAATGCCCTGCACATCCCCCAGACCTTCAGTATCCGTGCCCGACAGGGTCGACAGCACCTGCAACGCGCCACTGGCATCCCGCTCAAGAACAGTCAGGCTGTCTCCGGCGCGATGGGCCACCGCCAGCCGATCATCCCAGCCCACAACCTCCAGGCCCCGGGACTGCAACGGCACCCCGCCATCATACAGCGTTTCGCCCGACATCAGCGGAGCGGTGCCAGCCGCCATCGCATCCAGCGCCTTACCGTCCAGAAGAACCGTTTTCCCGATGAGAGGAACGCTGACATTGTCTCCACCGGTGCCGACCGTCACAGCGCTGCCGGGCAAGGCCCCCGTGGTTCCATGAACGCCTTCGATCTCGCTCCAGAATACCAGCTTCCCGGTGGCGTCCTCCATCAGCCGCGCCGTCGCACCGGTCGGGCGCGTCGCCTCCAGCGCCTGTGTCTCTCGCCAAGTCAACCGGATCTGCATCACCACCCCGAACCATCCCCTGCGACCGCCTTCAGGTTTGGGGGCACGAGCCCCAGCAGCGGTCTTTCGTCAGGCAGAATGGCACTGAACCGTGAGAACTTTCTTAAGCGGTCTCCCGGTTAACGGTTCATGGCATCGCGGTGATGGTGCAGCAGCAGGAAACAGCCCACCACCGCCAGCCCGAGCGCGATCCCGAACACATAAACAGGGTCCACCAGCTGCGCCTCATAGGTCCCATACCAGCCCCGCCGCATCTCGGAGGTAATATGCGCAAGCGGGTTGTACATCAGATATCCCCGCAAACCCGACGGAAGGTCTTCGGGGATAAAAAGGACGGCTGAAATGATCAGCAGCGGACGGCTGACCACGGACCAAAGCCGCCCCCAGAGTTCAAACCGGGTCGCCATGTAGCAATTGAACACGCCGACCCCGAAGGCCAGCGATACGGTCATCAGCGCCGCCAGAAGAACCGATTCCCAGCGGATAATGGGGTTCAGATCGTTCAGCTCTATGATCGCAAGAATGACGATAACGCCGACCAATGTCGTCGTCATCACGTTCAGGATGAACCGCGCCAGCACCGCGTCCATAAAGGTCACAGCCGGGTATTCCAGCAATTGTCGCGCAAATTTCAGTGCATTCATCGTGGCCGACGAGATCGTCTGATAGGCCACGAACGGCAAAAAGCCGGTGGCATAAAACATGGCAAAGTCCGAGCCGAGCGATGGCGCGCGCAGGACCAGGGAAAATATGACGGTCATCAACAGGACGCCTGCCACCGGCTCGGCCACCGCCCAGACATAGCCGCCGGGTGAGCGCCCGTAGACCGATTCCATCTCTCGCAGGATCAGGGCGGAAATCGACCGCATGGCGGAGACGGATCTCTGTCGCGGGGGCAGCGCGCCGGGCAGGGCAGCATCGTCGGACATAAATTCTCTGCTCCGATGGCGACACGGGTGCAGTCATCGTATACCCCTATCCACAGCAGCAAACAACCGACGGGGCTTGGCCGGTCATGACACAGGACACACGATCGCAGGAAGCCGGTACACCGCCCCGCCGCCCCGGCCCGGCAGCCCGGTCAACCGGGACGGGAAACCCGCAGGCCGTCAAGACGACCACTCCCGCGCGGTCACGGCGCGAGATCAAAATCGTCGAGGTCGCCCCCATCGCCCCGAAGGCCCGGATGCGGCGGCGACACTGGATCGCGGCGCTGACTTTTGGTCTGGTCTGTGTCCTTCCGACCGTGCTGGTTGGCTGGTATCTCTACACACGGGCCGCAGATCAGTACGCCTCGACGGTCGGCTTTACCGTCAGAGCCGAAGATGGCGCGCAGCAGGTGGACACGCTGATGGGTGTCGCGGGCGGCCGAGCCAACGGCTCCGATGCCGATATGCTCTATGAGTTCATCCAGAGCCAGGGGGCGGTCGAGCTGGTGGACGAGAGGCTCGACCTCAGAACGCTCTTTGGCAAGCCTGAGAATGACCCCTATTTCACTCTGTCCGCTGACACGAATATCGAAGAGCTGCTCGACTACTGGCGGCGGATGGTGCGCGTTCTCTACGATCCGGGGACCGGTCTCATTGAGATCGAAGCCCGTGCCTTCGCGCCCCAGGACGCCCTCAACATCACCCGGACCATTCACGAGATTTCCGCCCAGAGGATCAACGATCTCTCGGCCGTGGCACAGGCCGACGTGCTCGACTACGCGTTGCGGGATCTGGAAGACGCGCGCGAGCGTGTCCGGGAGGCGCGGCTGGCGCTGACCGAGTTCCGCAACACCGAGCAGATCGTCGATCCAACCGCGGATCTCGAAGGCCAAATGGGCCTTCTGAACACGCTTGAGGCGCAACTGGCCGAAGCGATCATCGAATACGACCTGACCTCGGGGCAATCGGGACGCACCAGCTCCCGGGCGTCAGCCATCGAGGCGCGCATTGCGGTGATCGAGAACCGGATCGCCCAGGAACGTCAGAAACTCGGGCTGGGGGCGACTGGCAATATCGGCGGCTATGCCGATCTCGTGGGACAGTTCGAGAGCCTGACCGTGGACCGGGAATTCGCCGAACAAGCCTACGTCTCGGCGCTGGCCGCCTATGATGCCGCAAAGGCGGATGCGCGCCGAAAGAGCCGCTACCTCGCCGCCTATATCGACCCGACCCTGCCCCAGAGCCCGCTCTACCCGGCCCGCGCGACGCTCCTGTTTGTGACGCTTCTCGGAACCTTCGGCCTGTTCTGCCTCGTCACCCTGATCGGCTACAGCCTCAACGACCGCCGCTAAAGCATGATCGAACTGCGAAATCTCTGGAAGAGCTTTGGCACCGGCAAGAGCCGGACAACGGTGGCCCGTGGCATCTCTCTGCGCTTCCCCGAGCGTGAATGCGTGGCCCTCCTCGGTCGCAATGGCGCGGGGAAATCCAGCCTGATGCGCATGATCGCCGGAACGCTCTCCCCGGATGAGGGCGAAATTCGCCTCAGCGGCACAGTCTCCTGGCCCGTCGGGTTTTCCGGCAGCTTTCACCGCGACATGACGGGACTGCAAAATGTGCGCTTCGTCGCCAGACTGTATGGCGTGGACAGCGCAGCGCTGATCGCGTTCACAAAGAGCTTTGCCGAGCTCGGCGGCCACTTCTACAAACCGATCCGCACCTACTCCGCCGGAATGCGGTCACGTCTGGCCTTTGGGGTCTCGATGGGCATCCATTTCGACACCTACCTGATCGACGAGGTCACCTCGGTCGGGGATGCGAACTTTCGCGAAAAAAGCACCGCCGTCCTGCGACACCGTCTGACCCAATCCGGAGCCATTCTCGTCAGCCATTCGACTGGCATCATCCGCGACCTTTGCACCAGCGGCGCCGTGCTGGAAAATGGGCGGCTAACCTATTATCAGGACATCGAAGACGCACTGGCCGCCCACGCCCGCAACATGCAATGACCGGGCAACCGGTTCGCTCCCCTGAACCGGATCCCCAATGACCCAGCCCGCCCCCCTTTCCCGTCGCCCCATGCCAGGCAAGACCGAATTTGTTGCGATGATGGCCCTGCTGATGGCCCTGAACGCGGCTGCCATCGACATTTACATCCCCGCGCTGACAGATATCGGGCAGGCTCTCGCGGCGGGCGGGGAGAATCGCCAGCAATTCATTATCACCGTATATGTTCTGGCCTTCGGGGTGTCTCAGATCGTCTATGGCCCGCTCGCGGACCGCTTCGGACGACGCAAGACGCTCTTTGCCGGACTGTTGATCTTTATCCTCGCCAGTGTCGGAGCCTCCTTTGCAGGGACCTTCCAGCAGCTCCTGCTGTGGCGCATTCTGCAAGGCATCGGCGCGGCCTCCACACGGGTGATCGTGACCGCTGTCGTGCGCGACCGCTTCGCCGGAGCGGATATGGCCTCGGTCATGTCGCTGGTGATGATGGTATTCATGATCATGCCCGTGATCGCGCCGAACCTCGGCTCACTCATTCTGATCTTCGGCAACTGGCGCCTGCTCTCGGTTTTTGTCTGTGTCTCCGGCCTGACCGCCCTGATCTGGACCGCGCTGCGCCTGCCCGAGACCCTGCCCCCCGACCAGCGCCGCCCGATCCGGGGACGGCGGCTGGCGGAATCGTTCCGCATCGTGTTCACCAACCGCCTCGCCTTTGGCTACACGATGGCGCTCGGCACATTCTTCGGCGCGCTCTTCTCTCTGATCGTGCTGGCCGAGCAACTCTACACTGAGACCTACGAAAAAGGCCCCGCCTTTACGCTGTATTTCGCGCTGGTCGCGTCATTGATGGCCTTGGCAAGCTTTGTAAACTCCCGGCTTGTGCAGATGTTTGGCGCCAGACGGCTGGCGCATGGGGCACTGGTCATCTTTATCGTCCTGCACGTCCTCTATCTGATCCTGACGGTCACCTTTCACGGCATCCCGCCGTTCGGAATCTTCATCGGGCTGATGATCCTGACCATGGCCTGTTTCGGCTTTGTCGGCGCCAATCTGAACTCCATCGCCATGGAACCGATGGGGCACGTGGCGGGCGTCGCGTCATCGGTGATCGGGGCGTTCCAGATGGGCGGCGGCATGCTGATCGGCGGGCTGGTCGGTGCGTTCTACGACGGGACGCTCTACTCTTTTGTCATCGGAAACCTGCTCTCGGCCTCCGTCGCGCTGGGACTCGTCGCATTTGCCGAACGCGGGCGGCTGTTCTACCAGCAACCCTCCGGAGTGTCCGACTGATTTAGTCGGGAACCTCTTGCAACGGACCCTGCAATCGGTCAAACAACAATTACCTGACAAAATCATTCGGCTACTCGAGGCCCCCATGACCGATCTCTTCACCCGCTCCGCCATCGCCGCCCTGTCTCTGGTGACGGCTGGCAGCGCCATGGCGCAGGACAACGTCGTCAACATCTACTCCTCCCGCCACTACGACACGGACGAACAGCTCTACACCGAGTTCACCGAAGCCACCGGTATCGAGGTTCAGCGCATCGAAGCGGATGCGGACGAACTGATCGCCCGGCTTCAGGCCGAGGGTCGCAACTCGCCCGCCGATGTGTTCATCACCGTGGACACCTCCCGGCTCAAGCGCGCAAAGGATGCGGGCATCCTCCAGAGCATCGACAGCGACGTTCTCAAAGACCGCCTGCCCGCCAGTGTGCAGGACGCGGACGGGCAGTGGTTCGGATTTGCCCAGCGCAGCCGGATCATCTTCTTCGACAAGGACGACGTGGCAAACCCGCCGCAGACCTATGCCGACCTCGCCGACCCGGCCTATCAGGGCAAGGTCTGCATCCGCTCCTCGTCCAACACCTACAACCAGACCCTGCTGGCCGCGATCATTGAGCATGAGGGTGAAGAGGCCGCCCGCGACTGGGCCAAGGGCGTCGTGGCAAACTTCGCCCGCGATCCCCAGGGCGGCGATACCGACCAGCTGCGCGGGATCGTGTCGGGTGAATGCGAGATCGCGGTGGCGAACACCTATTACTTCGCCCGCGCCCTCGCCAGCGACGTGGAAGGGCTCAGCGCCGAGATCGACCGGATCCGCTGGGTCTGGCCGGATCAGGAGGGCAATGGCGCGCATATGAACCTGTCAGGCGCTGGCGTGACCGCCCATGCACCGCACCGGGACAACGCCGTCGCCTTCCTCGAATATCTGGCCTCCGACAGCGCGCAGAAGTACTTCGCGGGCGGCAACAACGAATTCCCCGCCGTCGAAGGCGTCGAGACCACCGCGGCCGTGGATCAACTTGGCGACTTCAAGGCGGACGAGGTCTCCCTCTCTGCCGTGGCCGAGAACCTGCCTCTGGCGCAGCAGATCTTCAACGAGGCAGGCTGGGAGTAATCCCTCCTGCCTGTGCCGTTCGCCCGTCACCCCCCGGGGTGGCGGGTTTTTTCATGTCAGACGTGTCGCCCGAGGCGTCGGATCAACAGAATCACCGGCAGCACCCCCACCGCCACGATCAGCAGCGACGGCACCGCCGCGCCATCCAGCCGCTCATCCGCCGCCAGCCGGTGCGCCTGTACGGCCAGCGTGTCGAAATTGAACGGGCGCATGATCATCGTGGCGGGCAGTTCCTTCATCACGTCCACAAAGACGATCAGCACGGCACTCAGCAGGCTCGGGGTCATCAGCGGCAAATGGGTCCGGCGCAGCGCGTCCATCTGCCCGCGCCCCAGCAGCCGAGACGCACCGTCGATGCTGTCGGTGACGATGGCTTCGCCCCCTTCATAGGCCCCGACCGCCGCCGCCATAAAGCGGATCAGATAGGCCGCGACCAGCAGCCAGATGGAGCCGGTGAACAGGAGCCCGGTGGAGATGCCGAAACTCTCCCGCATGAAGCTGTCGAGACCGTTATCGATCGCCGCAAACGGCACCAGCAATCCCACCGCGATCACCCCGCCCGGCACCGCATAGCCCAGCCGGGAGATCTGCATGACCGCGCCCGACAGCCGTGTGGCCGCGCGGCGGCGGTAATACCCCAGCGCAATGGCGCCCAGCACCGTCAGCGCCGCCGCGATTCCCGCCAGCGTCACCGAATTGGAGATGAAGCCCAGATAGCGATCAGAGAACACGTCCTGCTCTGAGCCCTGGGCCATGATGAGCAGGCGTATTGCTGGCAGCAACGCCCCCAGCAGCACCGGCAGCACGCAGGCCAGCGTCGCCAGCCCGGCCCGCCAGCCGCGCAGGTGGATATGGGCGCCCGGCGCTGCCACCCGCCCCGTGCCGAACCGTCCGCCACGCCGCGTCCGCCGTTCCAGCAGCGCCAGCAGCAGCGACATGGACAAAAGTCCCAGCGCCAGCTGCGCCGCCGCCGCACGGTCGGCCATGGAGAACCAGCTCTGGTAAATGCCGGTCGCAAAGGTCTGCACTCCGAAATGGGACACGGTGCCGAAATCCGCGAGCGTCTCCATGCAGGTCAGGAGCACGCCCGCCGCGATGGCCGGGCGGGCCATGGGCAGCGACACGGTCAGAAATGCGCTCAGCGGACTGCGCCCCAGCACCCGTGCGGCCTGAAACGGCGTGGCGCTCTGGGTCATGAAGGCCGCCCGCGCCAGCAGGTAAACATAGGGGTAGAGCACGAGGATCAGCATCAGCGCCGCCCCGCCAGTGGATCGGATCTCCGGGAACCAATAGTCCCGCGGTCCCCAGCCGGTCACGGAGCGCAGCGCCGTCTGCACCGGCCCGGGATGGTCCAGCAGATCCGTATAGGCATAGGCCAGCACGTAGGCCGGGAAGGCCAGTGGAAGGACGAGGGCGACCTCCAGCCAGCGACGGCCCGGAAAGACGAAGGACGTGACCAGCCACGCGGTGGACGTGCCGATCAGGAACGTCCCGCAGCTGACCACCACCAGCAATTGCGCCGTGGTCCCGAGATAGCGGGGCAGCACCGTGGTGGCCAGATGGCGCAGGGTATCCAGCTCACCGACCAGAGCGGCGATCAGCACCGCCACCAGCGGCAGCATCACCAGCGTGGCGATCCCCACGGCCAGAACGCCCAGGCCCGAGCCGCTCTGGGCGCGGCGGGGTCGCCGGATACGGGCAGTGCTGTCAGCCATGGCTCACCTTTTGCAACCGCCCCTCAGTGGCTCGTTTCTTCGACGTCATCGACGGTGAAAAAGAAATTGTCCGGCAGGTCCTTTTCCAGAACCCAGTCCGGCACCGCTTGTGGACCGGCAAGAAAGATGTTGCGTCCAAAGTGCTTCAGCAGCCGCGACAGCTTGCGCATCCTTGGGCTACGGATCTGTTCGTAGAACTCGGCATAGTCGGGCCGCGCTTTCAGTTCGGCGATCTTCGCCCGGTGAGCGGCAACGCAGCCCTCATGGGCGGCCTTGATCTCCGGGTCCGAAATGAGGCGCGCCCATTCTTCTTCGAGGGCGGGGATCATCCGCTGGATCGAGCGGTCCTCGGTCGAATTGTGGTTCATCCGGAACCAATAGGCGAGGCCCTGATCCCGGTCGGTGTGATTCACCCGGCCCCGGTCGCGCTTGACCAAAAAGCTCTCCACGGACCGGATCGCGTAATGATTCAGCGTCACGAGATCGTAACCGAATGTGCTCGCGTTGGACCGCCACGCATTGCGATATTCCGATTGCGGCATGGGTTTGCCGGAGCCATTCACCCACCGGATCGCAGGAAGGAGCTCCGCCTTCAGACCCTTGGGGCGGTGAACACCCATTTTCTTGAAGATATCGATGTTCCGATAGAGCGTTTTGAATCCCCAAGCCTGATGGGGCTTGTTGCAGAATTTATGGGCGCACTGGGTAAACTGACGGATGATGAAGTCATCCTCGTACTCTTCGATGTCCGAATTGCCGAACAGCCGCCAGGTCAGGGAGATGAAATTCGCCTCTCCCACAGCAGCGAAAAGCGACTTCAACGTCCCATCGCCCACATGAACGGCGATATACTCGTCCACATCCGACGCCATCAGCCAGTGGGCACCCTTGACCACATCCTCCCGCTGGGCCGCGTCGAGCGCGGCATGCTGGGGCTTGACCCCCGGCTGGCTCTTGAACGGGTTCTCGCGGTGCTGGAGGATGCCTTTGTCCTGCAACAGCTGCAGGAACGTATCCGTCCCGTCGGTACAGTCATTGGTATAAACGATGAAATCCGTCACCCCGATCACCCGATGATAGGCGATCCATTCCAGCAGGAAGGGGCCTTCGTTCTTCATCGCGGTGACCAGCGTCACATTGACCGGACCCTCCACGTCCGGCGCGGTCCGCAAGGCGGCAATGGTCTCGGAATCCACCTGAGGCGCCCGGCCCGGCTCATACCCGAGGACCTCGGTGACAAACGTCACCAGTGAAGGAACCTCGCGGAGGCTGGTTTTCGGCGCGATCTCGCTGGGCTTCAGATGCGGGTGCTTCATCGCCATACAGCGCAGGATCTGATGTGGGGCGGCGACCTCAGCCTCTGCACCGATCACACGGTGTGGGCGCCAGACCATCTCGGGACCGTCCACCGCATGCGGAACGGCGCACCAGCGACTGAACACCGCCTTGATGTCAAACGGCGCGCAGATGTGATCCCCGAGCACCGGCGCGCCGTCCTGCTGGACCTGCCACGGATAGACCCGCCGTCCCTGCACCGGAACATAGTGGTGCGGCGCGGATCGGGCGAAATCGAACACAGAACCGTCCCCGGCCTGCGCGAAGAGGTAATCCGAGAGATCCAGAAACAGGATCCCCGTCGCCTCCGGCAGAAAGCGGCTGCGCGCGTGCTCCAGCAAAACCTCGTCCCGGAGCGGCCCGCGCCAGGGATCAGGGTCAGGGATCTCCATCCGGTCCTTGCCCGGGGCGTCCGGGGCATTCAGAGGGTGGTCTGCGGGCGGCAGGTGAGCGTGGCCGATGGGTGCAGGGACGTCCACCACCACGATGCACAACGCAAGCCCGGCAAGCTCCGCGCGCAACCGGTCAGCCAGATCGGCCCCCTCGCCTGCGGGACCCAGCCGGTTGTAGAGCAGCCCGCCGGTCACGCCGTGATGCTCCGCATGCCAGCGCACCCAGTTGGCAACGATCGCAGTCTCTTCGCCGTTCACAAACGAGATCAGGCAGTCCCGTCCGGCCAGAAGGTCCACCTGTCGGTCGGTCAAGGTCAGGGGTACCGCAGCATCGCCCACCACCAGAGCCGGATTGGCGTCACCACTCAGCGTTGCCTCGACGATGCCCCCGGCATTGCCCCGGACGGCCCGCCTCGTCAGATCGGTCAGCCCCGGCCCGCTATCGGCAATCCCGGCCAATGGACCATCGGCGCTCAGAAAGATGCGGCACCGGTTCTCATGGTGACCGTCCAGAGGCGGCAGGCGCAGCGCCTCCAGGACATATCCCCCTTCGGGACATGCCACGCTTGCGAGGGTTATCTGATGCAAATCGGGCTGCTTTTGGGACATGCCGTCGCTCGCCGTCCTGTTCCACTTGTCAAACCGACCTTGGCGGTCGGGGCCGCTTATCCGTTGTTTCGCACGGGATTGAAACCCCGTCCCTCCGAGGCAAGCGGATCTGGCCCCACCCCGTTGCGCCGCAAAAATGCGGCCATCAGATCGTAATAGGTCTGACCCGGAGCCACTGTCCGCTGCAACAGATATCGCGTGATCTGGATATGGGGCGCGTCCGGCGGCATCTGCACTTCGACCGGGGCGCCTGCCTCGGGCGCTCTGGCGGCGATTCGAGCGCTGTCACCGACCGGCAGAATGCGGTCCCGCTGACCATGGAGAACCCAGACCGGCGGTGCGTCGCGGCGCAGTGCGAAGGGGTGCACCACCGGCGCGGCGAGTGACACCATCGCGTCGGGCTGCTCGAACCGGCCCTGCCACGGCACCGGGGGATGACACAGCGTATTGCCTGCGAGGCCGCCCGCCGAGACCCCGATCATCGCCAGTCGTGGCCCCGTCAATCCGAGCGCACCCCAATTGAGGCGACAATATCGCAACGCGTCCGAGATGTCCTCCGAGGCGAGAAACAACCGGTGTCCCATCAGCTTGCGCGCCAGTCCGACCCCCTCGCTGCGGGCCTGCCGGGCGGCTTGCCGGACCTGCCGCAAGAGCGGCTGGGCCAACGCCTCGGGGGGCGCACCGCGGCGGTAGTCGGGCACGACCACGGCCCACCCATCGTGCAAAAGTCTGGCAATCAGCGCGCTCTGCCGCTCGTTCTCGCGCGCGCCTTTCACAAATCCCCCACCATAGGCATAAAGGACCCCCGGTCGTGCCGGGCCGCCGGTATGATAGATGTCCATCTTCAGGGTCTCAGCGCCCCGCTCGGCAAACCCGATCGTGTCTGGCGTCCCTCGTAACGGCATCCCGGTGGTTTCGGCAAAATTTGGAGTATTCACAGCCGATCTATCCCTGTTGTTCGTTACTGCATTTGTATAGGTTGCAGGATTAAATCATAAGGGTGATGTGAAGGATGGCAGAGTACCGGGGGTTTAATGGCGAAGTCTGAGGCAAAAAAACGCGAACAACGCGAAGCCTGGCGACAGACTCTGGCTGAAAAAGCAGATCAGGACGGGTTTTTCCGCGAGGTAGGCCCCCTGCACAAGGCGATTTTCATCCCGCAGGACGGGGCCATGGGCAAGACGCTCGTGGTCGCATTCGACAACCTGGACGACGTGCGGCAGGATCCCAACCGCCTTCCGTGGGCGGTCGATTTCATCAGCGCGCAGGGCTGGTCCTCGCTGGGCTTCATGGCCCACGGCCCGACCTGGTACCGGGATGAGGCGGTGTTCGACTTCTTCGAAGAGCTGAAGGCCGACGGGTTCTTTGACCAGTTCGACCGGGTCGCGTTTTACGGCACCTCCATGGGCGGCTATGCGGCTTGTGCGTTTTCGGCTGTCTGTCCGGGTGCCACAGTGCTGGCGGTCAATCCCCAGGCCTGCATGGACCGCGACCGCGCGGGATGGGACCACCGCTACCGCCGCTCCTGGCGCCACGATTACTACTCGCGTTACGGCTACGCGCCCGACATGGTGAAAGACGCCGAAAAGGCGTGGATTTTCTATGACAGCCGGATGCCGCAGGATGCGATGCACGCCGCCCTGTTCCAGTCGCCCAATGTGATCCGCGTGGGCTGCCCGTTCATGGGGCACGGTATGCTTAATGTCTGGCGCGACATGGGGATCCTGAAACAGCTCGTCTCGGGCTGCATCAACGGTACGCTGAGTCGCGTGGACGTGTACCGGATGCTCCGCGCCCGCCACGACTCGAAGATCTATCAGAAGAACGTTCTGCGATATCTGATGGACGAAAAGGACAGTCCGCGGCTTTTGATCCGGTTTTGCCGCGCGATCGTCAAGAAACGGCCCGCCCCGCACTTTCGCAACGCGATGAACGAGGCGCTGACGCGCATTGGCGAGCCCACAGAATAATCCGCGCCCCGGCGCCGCTCAGACGACAGGCTGGTGAATTCCATGACACAACTTCCTGAAATCGCGTCTCTCTGGATTGGCGGGCGTCTGTCCTGGCTGGAACAGCTCTGTCTCAAGAGCTTTGCCGATCAGGGGCACCACGTGACGCTCTACAGCTATAGTCCGATCGACAACATCCCCCCCGGCGTCCATGCGGGCGATGCCGAGGAGATCTTCCCTTCGGAGCCGATGCTGCGTCACGCGCGCACGGGCAGCCCGGCCATTCACGCCGACATGTGGCGCCTGCATCTGCTGAAGAAGACGGACAAGATCTGGGTCGATGCGGATATGTACTGCTACCGGCCTTTCAATTTCGACAGCCCGTTCGTTTATGGCTGGGAAAAGCCCGGCCTGATCTGCAACGCTGTTCTGGGCCTGCCGTCGGAATCGCTGACGCTGAATGCGCTGCTGGAGTTTTTTCAGGACGAATATGCTATCGCGCCGTGGCTGAAGGACTGGCAGCAGGAGGAATTGCGCATTGAGAAGGAGGCCGGAAATCCCGTCCACATGACCGCGCAGAACTGGGGATTCACCGGACCGGCATCCGTGACTCACTTCCTCATCGAGACCGGCGAGGTCGATCACGCGCATCCCGAGGATGTCTTTTACCCGATCTCGTTCCCCGACCGGAACCAGATGATCCTGTCGCGCTTCAATGACGCCGTAGACGAGAAGCTGACCGAAAAGACCCGCGGCGTTCATTTCTGGGCCCGACGGATGAAGCCGCGTCTTGAAGAAAAGGAAAACAACACTCCCCGTCGGGGCAGCTTCATGGCCAAGCTCATCAAGCTCCACGACATCGACCCGGACGCCGCTCCGATCCCACCGAAGACGAAAGTCAGCAAGGCGCCGGTCGACGACCCGGAATTCTGCGCACAGATCGGGCTGGAAGCGCTCCGGGGCGAGAAATCCATCGACCAGATCAGCCGCGATCATCTGGTGGAAAAGCAGTTCATCAAGGATTGCCGCAACCGGATCGCCGACAACGCGGCATCGCTGTTCACCGAAGACAAATAGGCCGCTCATGAAAAAGTCCGTCAAGCAAAAGCTGTGGCATGAGACCCTCGAGGAACTGGGCGAAGAGCGGGGGTTCTATCGCCCCCTCGGGGACAAGCATAACGCCCTCTTCGTCGAGGGCGACGGCACGCTCGTGGTCACGTTCGACAACCTCGACGACGCCCGTCAGGATCCCGCCGACCGCATGCCGTGGGGCAGCGAGTTCATATCGTCACGCGGTTGGTCCTCCCTCGGCCTCGGTGCCCATGGCTGGACGTGGTACCGTGATGACGCCGTGCTGGACTTTTTTGACGAGCTCGACCGGACCGGCTTTTTCAACCGGTTCGACAAGGTGGTGTTTTACGGCACCTCCATGGCCGGTTATGCGGCATCGGTGTTTTCTGCGGCATCTCCCGGAGCCCGGGTGATTGCCATGAACCCGCAGGCCACCCTCGACCGCAATATCACCGCAGGGTGGGAGCCGCGCTATTTCCGCTCCTGGGGACAGGACTTCTCGGGGCGGTATAGCTATGGACCGGCTGAGAGCGCTGCGGCGGAAAAGGTCTACCTGTTCTATGACCCGATGGTGGCTGAGGACGCCATGCACGCGGCGCTGTTCCAGAACGACAATGTGGAAAAGATCCGCTGCACCCATTTCGGCCATGGTTTGACCAGTTCTTTCCTGAATATGGGCATCCTCAAGGATCTCGTGCAGATGTGCATCGCCCGGACGCCGTCATCAGCCGAAATCTACGCACTCATGCGCGCGCGGCGGCTGAACCCGAAATATCAGAAGACGGTTCTGAACCACCTGAAAGAGACCAACCGTCCGTGGATGGTCCATACCTATACGCAGGCCGTCCTTGCCCGTTCCGGCGGCAAGGGACGCCCGCATTTCCGTAACGCCATGGAAGAAGCCGCCGCGAATCTGCGGCGCTGACAGGGCAGAGAGTTCACCGTGATGCGCCTTCCATCCTGGTACGATCATGTCCCCGCCGCCCAGCAACACGCGTTGCCGGTGGATGAGCGGTCGGGCCACCAGTTCCTGCTCACCAACCGTGGTCGCAAGCGGCTCATCGTGAGTTTCGGAGTCGCGGCAGAGACCGACCACCCCGAGCTGGACTGGCCTGCGGCAGCCGAAGCGCTGGCGCAGAAAAACGGCTGGAGCCATCTCGCCATCATCACCGACGACAACACGTGGTTCAGCAGCCCGGAGTTGATCGCAGATCTGGAAAAACTGTCCGACGCCGGCGTCTTCGCCTCTTATGAGCGCACGCTGCTGCTCGGCTGTTCACACCGTGGCGGGGGATATGGCGCATTGAGCCTCGCGCCGTTTTTCGACCGCCCGGTGGTCCTCTCCTTCAGCCCGCAATCGACGCTGGATCCGGAGATCGCTGACTGGGATGGCCGGTTTCAGGACGTGCTGGCGTCCGGAACGGTCACCCGCGACGCGGCAACCACGCTCGACAGGGCCGAAGCAATCTATGTCTTCTACGACGGGTTTCTGTCCGAAGACCTCCGCCACGCGAAGCGGCTGCAAGGCCCGAACGTGCATCAATTCGCGGCGTTTGGCCTGATGGACGACGTGGCGGTTGGGATGCGACGGCTTGGGATGCTCGACTCGCTGATCGAGACGGCCATGGAGGGCGGGCTGGATCGGATTGAGGTCTACCGCGGTCTGCGGGCCCGCAAGGATCTCTATATCTATCGCCGTAATATGGAGACCCATCTCGGCGACCGGGGCAAACTCACCCTGTTGAAAGCCTTCGTCCAGAGCTTCAAACGCCGCAAGCGGCGGTTACGGGCCGAGGAGGCCCAGCGCGAGGCGGAGGCAAAGGAGCGCGCCGAGAACGCGGGCAAGCCATTGCCTCCTCCCGACTGGCGTGATCGCGGCCGCCGCTGGCCCCGTACTATGGGCAATGTCTGGTCGCTGCGGCAGGACGGTGATCGGTTCACCTATCTCTCAGATCAGTACGAGGGGCGGGTGATCGGGTACGAAGAACGCAATGGCGTCACCCTCGCCGAGACGCCGCCCGTGGCGCTCGCGGTGCTCGATGTGGGGCACGGGGTCAGCCTGCAACGACCGCTGCCCGAGAGCTTTGGCTGGCATGTGGTGAATGAGGCCCTGTCAGGTCGGATCGCGTCAGACGGTGCCCGGGCCAAGGCCGTGGCCAGCCAGTTGCTTCTCGGCCAACAGCGTCATGCCTGGCCCACGATGATTGCACTCGCCGCAGCACAGTCCGGGATAACCGCCGCAGATGCCAAACCTGATGGCACGCTCTACACCGGGCTGCTGAGCCGTCTTGAAATGGCGCGGGACGCACTGGCCGTCTGGGACAAGGACCTCTTTGTCGATCGCATCAGCCTGTCCTTGCTGGCCGGCGCGCCAAACACGCCGCTGGACCAGGCCCTTCAGCATTACGCGGACCTGACAGCGACGCTGAAACAAGACACCGCCCGCGTGACCGGACAGACCAGCTATCCCCGCATCATCGTGTCGCAGAGCGCGGGCAGCGCAACGGACGGGCGCTCGGAGGTAATTCTCGCCGAAGGTCAGCTCGACGTGGCCCAACCTGCGCTCGACATCATTGTGGCCACGCCGCGCTATCCGTTCCGGCTCATGGAGGGGATGCCCGCCACGCACGACCCGACCGAGCAGATGCTCATCGACGAGATCGAAGCCCTCGCGGCGGCAGAACGGGCGGAAAACCGGCGCTGGTATTGCCCGTCCATGCGTCAGGCCTGGGCCTACGGGCGTACCGAGATCGCTGTGGATTTCGCGGCACTCGGAGACCTGACCCTCGAAGACGGCCCCCATGGCTTTGCCCTCGAAGGCTGCGAGAACGATGTCGGGATCAGCGATGTTCATGTGTCCGGGCACACGGCCTTTCTGCGCCTGACCCAACCGCCCAAAGGCGACGCAATCTATGTGACCTACGCCTGGGGCGCCCGGCGCGACACCAGTGACGGACAGTCCGCCAATCGCGGCAGCCTCCGTGAAATCTGGTCCCGCCCCAGCCTCATGGTCCCGGGTCGCGTGCTGCGCCGCTATGCACTCTCGGGCCGGATCCGGCTGATGCCCAGCGACCTGCCCCCGCCCTCCCATTAGAGGCCTAGACGTGACCCAAGCCAAGAACATCCTGCTGATCAGTCTTGATGATGCGTTTGCGTATTGGAAATACCGCTCTGCCTTCGGCCAGGAGCTGAAGACGCCCAATCTCGACCGCATCTGCGCCGAGTCCACCGCGTTCCATTCCGCCTATTGTCAGGTGCCGGTTTGCGGTCCCTCGCGCTCCAGCTTCATGTCGGGGCTGTCGCCGCATCAACTGGGAATCTTCGACAACTATACCAGCGTGTTTGACGTGGTTCGCCCCGAGCAGATGTGGCCGTATCGCCTGAAACAGCAGGGGTATTATTGCGTCGCCGGCGGCAAGGTCCATCACGGCTACCGCCCCCTGCCCCGCCACTATCACGATGTCCTGTATTCCCGCCCGCCCGAGACGTTCAATATCGGGCCGGGTCGCAACGCGGAGTTCAAGAAATTCGGTGGGCTCATGCGCGGCGAAGGGACGATCGACGAAAAATATGACGACCGTTATTACGACGCGCAATCGTCCAGATCGGCGGCGCGCTTTCTGGAGAGCTACGACCGCCCCGAGCCCTTCTATCGCGAGGTCGGGTTCTACCATCCCCACTCCCCCTACCGCACCCCGGTCCGGTTCAAAGAGATGTATGACCCCGAAGCCTTCCGACAGCCCGAAGACTGGGCCGGGGGCTACGATCACAACGCCTTCGCCGACGGATTCATGCGCGAGAACCTCGACAACTCCAGCGTCGCGCTCTGGCAAAAGAGCGTGCGCAACTATTTCTCGGCTTTCAGCCACGTTGACGAGCATCTGGGCCGGGTCTGGGACGCGCTAAAGGCGTCGCGCCACGCCGACAACACCATCGTCATCCTGCTCGCGGATCACGGCTATCATCCCGGCGACAAGAACAGGTTCCGCAAATACACGCTTTGGGAAGAGGCCGCGGGGGTTCCGGTCATCGTCCACGATCCCAGCCAGACCGGCGGACGCGTGGTCGAGGACCCTGTGGCGCTCCTCGATATCGGGCCGACAGTGCTGGATTACGCCGGATGTCCGTCCCTCGATCATACGGCTGGCCGTTCGATTCGCCCGCTGGTCGAGGGCGATCGCGACACAGACCGCGCCGTGCCCACCTTCTTTTACGGCAGTGCCGGGATTCGCTGGGGCAAGTATCGCTACATCCGCTATCAGGACGGCTCCTGTCAGCTCTACGATCTGGAGACTGATCTGTGGCAGCTCAGGGACCTCTCCGCCGACACGGAGCTGCGCCAGAAGTGCCACGCCAAGCTCATCGAAACATGCCGGGAGTATGGCATGGAGATCTGTGAAGAGGGCACCGGACCAACGGGGCCAAATGCGTTCATCTCCGGCGCAACAGGCGCGGATGTGGGCCATCGCTCCGGCGATATGGGCGCGATCTCCGACGGCGCGCTGCCGGACACGCCTCCGACACCTCGCTTTCGCCGACATTTCGCCACCCAGAGCAACGATGGCTTCATGCCACTCCCGGAGAGTATGCGGGGCGTCCAGCTCGCGGCGGATTTCAAGCTGCCAGTCGAGCGTTTCAGCATCGCCGGGAATGACCGGGGCAATCTCTTCGATTTTGTTGGCGGGCATGATCGCTTTCTGCTCGATATTGATTGCGGCACCGGGAACGACACGATCCACGGTCATCTGGATCGCCTGCACACGCGTCTCCATGATGGGGACAACACGGTCATCACCGGCCACACCGGGGCCGAGATCCACGGCGGGGCGGGGCGGGATCACATCACCACCGCCGACGGGGACAATACGATCCACGGGGGTGCGGGGGACATGGTTGTGCAAACCGGAGCGGGAACGGACATCGTCACCGCCGCAGCTGGCAAAACGCATATTCACTGCGGGACGGGCAACACCACAGTGATCCTGTCCCGGGGTCAAAGCCACGTGGACATCACCGGCGGAAAGGTCGCCCTGACCCTCCGCCGGACCGGCTTGCCCCAGACGATCACCGGCTACCGCTCCGGCACGCTCGATGTGAGCGATCTGGCAGTGGGCGGGGATCTCCGGCTCGACCGGCAGGCAGACGACACGGTGGTGCTGACGACCGCGACAGAGTGCATAACCTTCGTCCGCAGTGACGCCGATGCGATTGAACGTGCAGTGTCGGGAAATCTCGCAGCCTGATTGGTTCCTGTCTCGCAAGGTCGCAGTCATGGCGATATGCTCTTCTCCAGCCGCCCTGGGGAGGAGCAAAACATGAATGTCACCGTGCCAAACAACCTTGATGCCTTCTGGATGCCGTTCACGGCAAACCGCCAGTTCAAGGCCAATCCGCGGCTCTTTGTCGGCGCCCGCGACATGCATTACCGCACCCATGACGGGCGCGATGTGCTGGACGGAACGTCGGGACTGTGGTGCTGCAATGCGGGCCATTGCCGTCCGAAGATTACCGAGGCCGTGCAGCGTCAGGTCGCGACACTCGACTTCGCGCCCACCTTCCAGATGGGTCATCCGTTGGCCTTCGAACTGGCCAGCCGCGTCGCGGATCTGACGCCGGACGGGCTCGACCATATCTTCTTTACCAACTCCGGCTCCGAGAGCGTCGAGACCGCGCTGAAGATCGCGCTCGCCTATCATCAGGCGCGGGGCGAGGGCCGGCGGACACGTCTGATCGGGCGCGAGCGCGGCTATCACGGGGTAAATTTCGGCGGCATCTCGGTGGGAGGCATCGTCAACAACCGTCGGCACTTCGGCGCGCTGCTAACGGGGGTCGATCACTTGCCCCACACCCATCTGCCGGAAAATCGTATGTCCCGCAGCCAACCCGAGCACGGGGCGCATCTGGCCGAGGATCTGGAACGGTTGATCGCGCTCCACGGGGCCGAGACCATTGCCGCCGTCATCGTCGAACCTCTTGCAGGCTCCACCGGCGTTCTTATCCCGCCCAAGGGCTACCTGCAACGGCTGCGCGAGATCACGGCGAAGCACGGCATCCTGCTGATCTTCGACGAAGTCATCACCGGGTTCGGTCGCCTCGGCACCGCCTTTGCCGCCGAGCGCTACGGCGTGACGCCCGACATGATCACCATGGCCAAGGGCCTCACGAACGGCGTGATCCCCATGGGGGCCGTCGCCGCCTCGGGCGCCATCCATGACGCCTTCATGACCGGCCCCGAGCATATGATCGAGCTGTTCCATGGCTACACTTATTCCGGCACGCCCATCGCCGCTGCCGCCGGGATCGCGACGCTCGACACCTATCGCGAAGAGGGTCTGTTTGATCGCGCCGCAGAGCTGGCCCCCTATTGGGAAGACGCGCTGCATTCCCTGAGCGACGCGCGCCACGTCATCGACATTCGCAACGAAGGTCTCGTGGGCGGGATCGAGCTGGAGCCGATCGACGGTCAGCCGACCAAGCGCGCCTTCGACGCCTTCCTCGCTGCCTATGAAAAGGGGGTGTTGATCCGGACCACGGGCGACATCATCGCCATGTCACCGCCGCTGATCGTGTCACGGGAACAGATCGACGAGCTGGTCGGAACCGTCCGCGACGTGCTCGCGACGCTGGACTGATAAACCTGGCTCGACCTGCACAGGAGGCAGGCCGGGCCGCACCGCTTAACACGCAGACGGCGTCGCCGTCAGGTTTTGCTTGAGGTAGCGCCCGCCGAAAATGCCCACCAGCATGGAGCCGAGGAACACATAGGTTCCAGGCGCGCCGAAGGTCACTGCCGTCCAGGCCGGGCCGGGACAGAAGCCGCCAATCCCCCAGCCGATCCCGAACAGGGCCGAGCCGATCAGCAACGGCCGGTCAATGACGCGGGAGTTCGGTACCTGAAAGGCGGTGTCGAGCACGGGGGCTGGCCGCTTCCAGACCAGCCGGTAGCCGATGAACGTCACCACGCTCGCCCCGCCCATCACGAAAATCAGGCTCGGATCCCACGTCCCGAACAGGTCGAGGAAGTTCAACACTTTTGCCGGATTGGCCATGCCGGACAACAGAAGGCCGACGCCGAAGAGCACACCGCTCAGAAATCCCCAGATCAGTCTCATGAAACGGCCCTCTCAGAACACGTGACGCAGAAGGAACACGGTGACAAAGCCCGCGACCATGAAGGTCAGAACGGCGGCCAGTGATCGCGGCGACAGGCGTGCCAGCCCGCAAATGCCGTGCCCCGAGGTGCAGCCCGACCCCATGATCGTCCCAGCCCCGACCAGCAGACCGGCAACGACCATCGCGGGTAGGTTGCCAGACACGGTCTGTTCCGGCCAGCCCACAACGGCGCTGTAGCCCAGAGGCGCCAGCACCATCCCGGCGACAAAGGCCCAGCGCCAATCCTGATCGGAGGCACGGTTCATGGCGCCGCTGGTGATCCCGATGATCCCCGCGATCCGCCCGAACAGCGCCATCACCATGACGGAACTAATGCCCAGCAACACCCCTCCGAAGAGGGAGGCCCAGGGGGTGAAGGCCGTTTCAACTCCGAGATCCATGCGTACCCATCCCTTGCTTCTCTTGGTTTCATCCATATATTAGGCACAGCTAATTTAGCAAGGCCTCATATGCAGCAATTTGAAATCGAACGCATGGTCGGGAAGGCCGAGACCGTCGCCGAACGCCTGACATTGCTCGGGAATTCGCGACGGCTGATGATTCTGTGCCGGCTGGCCACCGAAGAACTGAGCGTCAGCGCGCTTCAGGCCCAGCTCGATCTGTCCCAGTCTGCGCTGAGCCAGCACCTCGGAAAATTGCGCGAGGCCGGGCTTGTGGACACACGACGTGAGGGCCAGACGATCTATTACCGTCTGGCCGAGGGCGATGGGGCCGAACTGATGCGGGCCCTCTACGGGATCTATTGCGCGACCGACGAGACGGACTGACCGCGCTCAGGTGTCCTTGCGCGCCGAGGTGTGAGAGTCCCCGATCGCCTGAAACACCGCGAGCTGGGCCTGACGGAGACGGAGAACCTGTTCTTCGGCGGGGACACCGGCGCTGGCCAGATCACCCTCAAGATCAGAGCAGTCGAACAACTGATCCAGATCCGGACGATAAGTTGCGCGAATATACTCGTTATCCTCGACATAATGATCGACGATTTCCCGCTGTTCAGCCGGGGAGTAGCTGTCACCCGAATAGAACGCCCCCTCGGACTCGTTGCGGATGATCACCCGGATCAGTTCAGCGATATCGATATCCGTATGATTGGCAATCACACCGAGCAGTTCCGACACTTCGCGTGAGAGCGTGATGTTCGAGAATTTCTCCGGCAGGTCGGCCGGGTCGATCTCTCCCAGTTCCAGATAGGGCGCGACGTGGAACAGGACGTTCTTGTTCGGGAAACTCTTCGGCTCGTAGGGCAAGACAACGACATTTTCCCGGCCAAAGCCGTTCGCATAAGCGTCAAAGGTCGCACTGTAGTTCAGCGCGTTCTGGCGCTTGCGCCGGTAATCCGCAGGGGTGCCCCGGAAGCGCCCGGTTTTCGACACCTGCTTGTACATCGCCTCCAGGAATTTGTCCTGACGGCGGATATATCCGACAATCCGGGTCTCTTCCCGCAGGTCCGCAGGCAGAAACTCAGTCAAACTGGACGCCATGCGCGGGCTGAACAGCATCTCAGCGGAGATGATATGGGTCTGATCCGGCGCGCCCTGCACCTCCCGAACAAGTCGCCGCATCAGCCGGGGAAAATTGTCCGTATCCCGCTTATAGGCGAGTTTATTATGCGCGGCGGGGCCACGGGCTGCCGAAACGTAATTGATGCCCTTGGCAGCCAGCTTGTCCTCGACCTGCGTCAGGAAAGTCTGAATCGAGGTCGAGCCGGTCTTTTGCGATCCGATGTGAATAATCAGTCTGGGCATCTGTCTCGTCCCCTGGGTCCACTTCAGGGCGTTGCCTAACGGGTCTGGATCTCTTTCGCTACCCCCGCCTGCACTCTCAACGCAGGAAAGAGGCGGAATTACCAATCAACCGGCGCGATAAGCCGCAGAGCCGCCGACCCAAGTGCCCAGCACACGCCCCTCCATCCGCATCCCGTCAAAAGGCGTGTTCTTCGATTTCGAGGCCAGGGCAAAGCGGTCGAGCACGAACGGGGCATCGGGATCGAACAGCACCAGATCCCCCGGCGCGCCTTCCGACAGCCGCCCCCCCGCGAGACCCAGCCGCCGGGCCGGGTTCAGGGACAGGGCCCGCCAGAGCTGCGACAGGCTCAGATGGCCTGCATGGACGAGGCGCATGGCCGCTGGCAGGAGGGTTTCCAAGCCCACCGCCCCGGAGGCGGCCTCTTCGAACGGCAAGCGCTTCGATTCTTCGTCCTGCGGCGTATGCATGGACGAAATGACGTCGATCAGACCACTACCCACCGCCTCGATCACCGCGATGCGATCTTCCTCGGAGCGGAGCGGCGGCTTCACCTTAAAGAAGGTGCGATAGCCCGCCACGTCGAATTCGTTCAACGTCAGGTGGTGAATGCCCACCCCGGCGGTGATGTCGAGCCCGTTCTTCCGCGCCCGCTCCAGCGAGGGCAGCGCGCGGGCCGTGGTGATCTGGTCCACATGGTAGCGGGCGCCGGTCATCTCCAGCAGCGACACGTCCCGGTCCAGCCCCATCCGCTCGGCCATGGGCGAAACCGACGGCAAGCCAGCCAGCGACGCGAACTTGCCCGACGTCGCACAGGCCCCGCGCGACAGGATCGGCTCCTGCACATGGCCCACCACCAGCGCGCCAAGCCCCGCCGCATAGGTCAGCGCGCGGGACAGGAGCCGGGTGTCAGCCACCACCCGGTCGCAATCGGTGAACGCAGCAGCCCCGGCATCCTGCAAGAAGCCCAGCTCGACCATTTCCTCGCCCCGGCGGCCCTTGGTGAGCGCGGCCATGGGGACGACTCGGACCACCGAATCGGCCTGCGCGCGGCGGGAGACGAATTCGAGGACTTCGGGCGTGTCGATGGCGGGATCGGTGTCAGGCCGGGTGACCATGGTCGTCACCCCGCCCCGCGCCGCCGCCAGCCCCGCCGAGCGAAAGCTCTCCTTATGCCGTTCCCCGGGTTCTGAAACCTTCACCCCCAGATCGACGATCCCCGGCGCGAGACATTTGCCGCCGCAATCTATGGTCTCATCCGGCGCACCAGACAGGGCGGAGACGATCACACCGTCCTCGACCGCGAGTTCGCCAAGACGCTCTTCCCCGGCTTCGGGGTCGATGAGGCGGGCGTTCTGGAACAAGAGTTTCATCGGATCTCCAAACCAAGAGCCGTCACGCGGCCACCAGCCACATGACAAAGGCGACGAACAGCGCCACAGCCAGCGCCGCCATGGCGACAATACCGGACGCGCGCTTGTCCCGCTTTTTCGGGTCAACAGCCGCAGATGCGGCGGCAGAGCCATGGGCGGAGGCCGCACTGACAGGTTCGCCCGCAGGCTTCCCGGTCACCACAGGGTAGGAACCCAGAAGGCGCAGCGGCGGTTGCGGGGCCACCGCCGCCTGCACAGCCCGCGGGCGCAGGATCATCACCGCGCCCCGTTCCGCGTTGAGGCGCTCGGCATCTCCCCGGACCGCATCGCGCACGGCCCCCTCGCCCTCGGTCACGTAAGTGACCAGCCCCAGATCCCCCATGGATTTGGCCTCTATCACATCGACCCGCGACGGATCGACCTGCGCGACAGAGAGCGCCGCAGCCAGCCGCCCCGCATCAGCAGCCAATCCGGTCGCCTCAGCCATGGGCAGGTCCACAGCGATCACATGCAGCATTTCGGATGGGTCGGGTGTCATGGCTCTCTCCGTTGACTGTCAGGCGGCGCGCCGGTCGCGCAGGTTGCGGGCCAGCAAATCCATGGCGGCCATGCGCACGGCCACACCCATCTCCACCTGCTCCTGAATCACCGAACGGTTGATGTCGTCGGCGATGGTGCCATCAATTTCCACCCCGCGATTCATCGGCCCGGGATGCATGACGATGGCGTCAGGCTTGGCACGCGCCAGCTTTGCCGCGTCGAGGCCGTAACGGTAGTAATACTCGCGCTCGGACGGGATGAAGCCGCCGGACATGCGCTCTTTCTGGAGCCGGAGCATCATGACAACATCCGCGTCGGCAAGCCCGGTCTCCATGTCGTGGCACACCTCGACGCCCCAGTCCCGCGCACCCGAGGGGATCAGCGTCGGCGGCCCCACGAGGCGGATGCGGCTCTCCATCTTGCCCAGCAGCCAGATATTGCTGCGTGCGACCCGGCTATGGGCAATGTCCCCGCAGATCGCCACGGTCAGCCGGTGCAGGCGGCCTTTCTTGCGGCGGATGGTCAGCGCATCGAGCAAGCCTTGCGTCGGATGCTCATGCCGTCCGTCCCCCGCATTGATCACGGCGCAATTCACCTTTTCAGCCAGCAGGTTCACCGCGCCCGAATGGGGGTGACGGACGACCAGCAGATCGGGATGCATGGCGTTCAGGGTCAGGGCGGTGTCGATCAGCGATTCGCCCTTTTTGATCGACGAGGCCTGCATGGCCATGTTCATCACATCCGCCCCGAGACGCTGCCCAGCCAGCTCGAAACTGGCCTGCGTGCGGGTGGAGTTCTCGAAGAACATATTGACCTGCGTCAGCCCCTCCAGCACCGCCGCGTGCTTTTCCGGGCCCCGGTTCAGCTCGACATAGGTGTCAGCCAGATCGAGGAGCGTGGTGATTTCCACCGGGTGCAACGGCTCGATCCCCAAGAGATGCGTCTGGCGAAAAGTCATGGGCAGGCCTCCGTCCGCGTCGCGCCCGGTATAGGTTTCACCGCCCGGCTCTACAAGGCTGGTGACTGCCCTTCGCAACGGCTAATCTCGCCCTGTGGAACCGGATCTCTCATATGAAGACGCGCTGGCGGCGCTGGACTGGCAGGTCGAGCTGGGCGTGCTCGATGCGCTCAGCGAAACCCCCATCGACCGGTTCGAACTGGTGGCCGAGGCCCGCGCCAAGGCGCAGGTCGCAACGCCGGAGCCCGGCACAGCAGAAGTCACCGGCCCCGACCCCGCCGCGCTGGCCCGCGAGATCGCTGAGGCCGCTCCGGATCTCGATGCCCTGCGCGCCGCCATGGGGGCCTTCGAGCAGTGCGAGCTAAAGCGCGGCGCCCGCAATCTGGTGTTTTCCGACGGCCAGCCCGGCGCGCCGGTGATGATCGTCGGCGAGGCGCCGGGACGCGACGAGGATTTGCAGGGTAAGCCCTTCGTGGGACGCGCCGGGCAACTCCTCGACCGGATGTTCGCCGCCATCGGCCTGTCCCGGACCGAGGGCGGTCTCTACATCACCAACGTCCTGCCATGGCGCCCGCCCTCGAATCGCGAGCCGACTCCCGAGGAAATCGCCATGATGCGACCCTTCCTGATGCGCCATATCGCGCTGGCGCAGCCGCAGGTACTCGTCATCATGGGCAACGTCTCGGCCTCGGCCCTTCTGGGCAAGCGCGGCATCCTGAAACTGCGCGGCCACTGGACGGGTGCGGCGGGCCTGCCCGCCCTGCCCATGACCCACCCGGCCTATTTGCTGCGCAATCCGGTGGCCAAGCGCGAGGCCTGGGCCGATCTCCTGTCGATCCGCGACCGCCTCGGCTAAGGCCCTTGGATCTCGGGAGGAAACCCCTATCTGGGGGCGAAGATCACCTCTGAAAGGACCCGCAGATGAGCAGCTACACCCCACCCAAAGTCTGGACATGGGACAGCGAATCGGGCGGCACATGGGCCAAGCTGAACCGCCCAATCGCCGGCGCCACCCACGACGCCGAGTTGCCGCGCGGCAAGCATCCCTACCAGCTTCACTCTCTGGCGACCCCCAACGGGCAAAAGGTGACGATCCTCTTTGAAGAGCTGATCGAAGCCGGTCACGACGTCCAATACGATGCGTGGTTCATCGACATTTCCGAAGGCGATCAATTCGGCTCGGGCTTCGTCGGGATCAACCCCAACTCGAAAATCCCCGCCCTTCTGGACCTGACCGGGCCGGAGCCGGTGCGGGTGTTCGAATCCGGCGCGATTCTCATGCATCTGGCCGAACGCTATCAGGCGTTCCTCGGCGACAACCGTACGGAAATGCTGTCCTGGCTGTTCTGGCTGCACGGCTCCGCGCCCTTCCTCGGCGGAGGCTTCGGCCATTTCTACGCCTACGCGCCCGAGCCCATGGAGTACCCGATCAACCGCTACGCCATGGAGGTCAAACGCCAGATGGACGTGCTCGACCGTCATCTGGCCGAGAACCGATATCTGGCGGGCGAGGACTATACGATCGCCGACATGGCGACCTTCCCCTGGTACGGTCGGACCGCGTTCGGCGAAAGCTACGAAGCAGGCGAATTCCTGTCGGTCCACGAATACGAGAACGTCCTGCGCTGGGCCAAAGACATCGACGCCCGCCCCGCCGTGCAGCGCGGCAAGCTGGTGAACAACACCAAAGGGCTGCGCGAGCGTCACGCGCCGGAGGACTTTGCGGCCCTCGACGGCTGATCCCTTGCCAACCGGCGCGCAGTGGCGTCAATCTGAGCGGGCCGTCAAAGGGCGGCCCGTTGACCTGAGAGGACCCCTATGAGCCGTATCGACGACAGCCGCGACTTCCTGCCCTGCCGGATCGCCGTTCTGACGGTCAGCGACAGCCGCAGTCTGGACGAGGACCGTTCCGGCGACACGCTGGTGGATCGGCTCACCGATGCCGGTCACCATCTGGCGGCGCGCGAGATTGTCACCGACGAACGGGCCGAAATCGCGGATCAGCTCCGCCGCTGGTGCGCCGACCCGGAGGTGGACGTGATCCTGACCACGGGAGGCACCGGGCTGACGGGCCGCGATGTCACAGTCGAGGCCCACAGGGATGTCTATGAGAAGGAAATCGAGGCCTTCGGCACGGTCTTCACCCACGTCTCGCTGGCCAAGATCGGCACCTCCGCCGTCCAGAGCCGGACCTGTGGCGGGGTGGCGCAGGGCACCTATCTCTTTGCCCTGCCCGGCTCGCCCTCGGCCTGCCGCGATGCGTGGGACGAGATCCTGCGCTGGCAGCTCGATTACCGTCACCGCCCGTGCAATTTCGTCGAGATCATGCCCCGGCTCGACGAACACCTGCGGCGCAAGTAACCCCGCCCCGCGACCGATGGTCCGCTCACGCAGGCGTGGATTGTTGCGGCGCCGAACCGGGTTATATCTGACGCAGACAAGGAGGCCCCGCCGCCCATGCGTTTCCTGACCCGTGCCCTGATCGGCCTGTTCCTCGCGTCGCTCACGCTGGGGCTGCTGGCCACGGGCGGCATCGTGCTGAAATCGGCACTGGATGAGCGCGCCGCGCGGGAGCCCGGCGGCCGTCCGCCCTCGGAACAGGTCTATGCCGCAGCCGTCCTCACACTCACGCCCGAGACGATCACCCCGGTGCTGGAGACCTTTGGCGAAGTCATCGCCCGCCGTGAACTGGAACTCCGCGCCACCCGGGCCGGACGGCTCATCGGCATCGGCGAAGGGGTCGGCGAAGGGGCGCAGGTCACGGCGGGGCAGCTTCTGTTCGAACTGGACCCGGCGGATGCGGAAACGGATCTGGCGCTGGCGCGGACGGATCTGCGCGACGCGGAAGCCGAGCTGGAGGACGCCGAACGCGCGGTGACGCTGGCCGGCGATGACCTCGCCGCAGCGGAGGCGCAGGCCGAGTTGCGGGGTCGCGCGCTGGAACGGCAGAAGGACCTGCAACAGCGCGGCGTCGGCACCTCGGCAGCGACCGAGGAGGCAGAGCTGCTGGCCGCCTCCGCCCGCCAGCAGGTCCTCTCCCGGCGGCAGTCCGAAGCCCTCGCGCTGGCGCGGTTCAACCAGGCCAAAACCGGGCTGGAGCGCCGCCGGATCGCGCTCCGTGAGGCGGAACGCACCCTCGACGACACCCGCATCACAGCCGCGTTTGACGGTGTGATCTCCGACATGACCGCTACGGAGGGCGGGCTGGTGGCGCAGAACGAGAGGCTGGCCACCCTGCTCGATCCCGACGCGCTGGAACTGGAATTCCGCGTCGCCACCTCCGATTACGTGCGCCTCATCGACGATCTGGGCGCCATCGCCGCCGAAACCGCCCTCGTCAGCCTTGAGGTGGGGGGCTACACGCTCAGCTCCCCCGCCACCATCACCCGCCTCGCCGCCGCCGTGACCGCGGGCGAGAGCGGGCGGCGGCTCTATGCGCGGATCGAGACACCCGAGGGCTTTCTGCCCGGTGATTTCGCCCGGCTCAGCGTCAACGAACCACCCCTCGAAAACGTCGTCCGCGTGCCCGCCACCGCCGTGGACAGCGCCGGAACGGTGCTGGTTCTGGGCGAGGAGGACCGGCTGGAGCGCGCGACCGTCGCGGTGCTGCGGTCGCAGGGCGATGACCTCCTGATCCGCGCACCGGAACTGACCGGGCGCAGCATCGTGGCCGAGCGGGTCCCGCGTCTCGGGCCGGGGATCAAGATCCGTCCCCTGCGCCAGAGCGCGGCAGGCGACCCCGTGGCCGAGGCGCCCGAGATGCTCGACCTCAGCCCCGAGCGCCGCGCCGAACTGATCGCCATCGTTGAGGGCAATGCGCGGATGCCCGAGGCGGCCAAGGAGCGGGTCCTCGCACGCCTGAAAAGCGGCGATCAGGTCCCCGCCGGCATGGTGGCGCGCATCGAAGGCGGACGGGGCGGATGAGACCGCTGTCGCCCATCGGCGGGATCCTGTCCTACTTCACCCGCCACGCGACCGCCGCCAATCTCCTGCTGGCAATCATGCTGACGCTGGGCCTCGTGGCGCTGCCGAAGATGCGGGCGCAGTTTTTCCCCGACATCATCTCCGACGACATCGACATCTCCGTGGGCTGGGACGGCGCCGGGGCCGAAGCGGTGGACGAAGCGATCCTGTCCGTCCTCGGCCCCGCGCTCCTGACCGTCGAGGGTGTCACCGGATCGTCGTCGCGGGCCAGCGAAGGGCGCGCCAGCATCGAGCTGGAATTCGAGCCGGACTGGGACATGGCGCGGGCGTTTTCCGATGTGGAAACCGTGCTGCAAGGCCTCTCCGACCTGCCCGACGCCGCAGAGGACCCGGAGGTCTCGCGCAGCAACTGGCGCGACCGGGTGACCGATGTGGTCATCACAGCTCCGCTCGACGTGGCGCAGCTGGGGCGGGTTGCCGACGAATTCGTGCAGGCCCTGTTTCAGGCCGGGGTGACGCGGACCACCATTCAGGGCATCGCCGCGCCGGAAACGCTGGTCGAAGTGCCCGCGCTGGCGCTCCTGCAATATGGCGTCACCATGGCCGAGATCGCCGCCGCCATCGCCGCCGAAGCGGACGCGGCCCCGTCCGGCGATCTGGGCAGCACCGCCCGCATCCGTTCCGGCACCGAGCGGCGCAGCCCCGACGAGCTGGCCGGGATCGTTCTGCGCGCCGATGGCGGTGGAGCCCCCCTGACCATCGGGGATGTGGCGGACATCCGGGTGCTCGGCCCCGACCGGGTGCGCGCCTATTTCGTCGGCGACAACCCGGCTGTGTCGATCCGCGTGGACCGCTCCGATCAGGGTGACGCCATCGCCCTGCAACGCACCGTGGAGGACGTCGCCGCGCGGCTGGAGCCTTCCCTGCCCGCCGGGACCAGCATCGACCTGATCCGGGGCCGCGCCGAGTATATCTCGGGCCGTCTGGAGATCCTGATCGACAACGGCCTCCTGGGTCTCGGTCTGGTGGTGACGCTGCTGTACCTGTTTCTGAACGCCCGCATCGCCTTCTGGGTGGCCGCAGGGATCCCCGTGGCCATGACCGCCGCCATCGCGCTCATGTATGCCTTCGGAATCACGCTGAACATGATCTCGCTGTTCGCGCTGATCATTACGCTCGGCATCGTGGTCGATGACGCCATCGTGGTAGGCGAACACGCCGATTTCCGTGCCCGGCGGCTGGGCGAAGATCCCACCACCGCCGCCGAAACCGCCGCCCGCCGCATGTTCGCGCCGGTGTTTTCGGCCACCATCACCACCGTCATCGCCTTCTTCGGACTGACCGCCATCGGCGGGGTGTTCGGCACGCTGATCGCGGATATCCCGTTCACTGTGATCGTGGTGCTGCTGGCGAGCCTCGTGGAGTGCTTCCTGATCCTGCCCAACCACATGCGCCACGCGCTGGTGCACACGGCCAGGGAACACTGGTACGACGCGCCCTCCCGCGCCGTGAACCGGGGCTTCCGGTGGCTGCGCGAGCGCGCCTTCCGCCCCCTGATGCGCGTCGTCTGTGTGGCGCGCTATCCTGTGCTCGCGGGCGTGGTCGTTCTCCTCCTGTCGCAGATCGCGCTGTTTCTGTCGGGGGACGTGCAGTGGCGGTTCTTCAACGCGCCGGAGCGCAGCTCCGTCACCGGCAATTTCGCCATGCGCAGCGGTGCCACCCGCGACGACACCATGGAGCAGCTCCGCCTGATCCAGACCGCCCTCACCGAGATCGGCGCGGAATATGCCGAAGAACACGGCGCCAACCCCATCGCCTATGCGCTGGCCGAGCTGGGCGGCAATACAGGGCGCGGGCTGTCCGGCGCCGATAATATCGACCCCGACCTCCTGGGCGCCATCTCCATCGAGCTGATCGACCCCGACCTGCGCCCCTATTCCAGCTTTGCCTTCGTGGGCGACCTTCAGGACCGCGTTGCCCGCCATCCCCGCCTGCAAGAGCTGAGCTTCCGCGGCTGGCGCTCCGGTCCCGGCGGCAGCGCCATCGACATCCGCCTGTCGGGCGCGGAAACCCGCATTCTGAAGGACGCCGCCGAAACGCTCAAATCCGAGATCAGTGCCTTTGGCGAGGTATCCGGCGTCGAGGACAGCCTCTCCTATGACAAGCAGGAATTCGTCCTCGAACTGACCCCGCGGGGCGAGGCGCTGGGCTTTACCATCGACGAGATCGGACGGCTCCTGCGCGACTGGCTCTCGGGGATCGAGGCCGCCACCTATCCCGAGGGCAACCGCTCCGCCACGATCCGCGTCATCGCCCCCGAAGACGAGGTGACCGCCGACTTCCTCAGCCGTGCCATCCTGCCCACCGAAGACGGCAAATTCGCCCCGCTCGCCGATCTGGTGGAGATCACGGTTCTGGACGGCTTCTCCACCGTGCAGCGCGAGGACGGGCTACGGGTGGTCACGGTGATCGGCGATCTGGACAGCTCCGACGCCGCCCGCGCTGCTGACATCACCACGCAGATCGCCGAAGAGATCCTGCCCCGCCTTTCAGAGACCTACGGCGTCACCACCGAAATGGCGGGACTGAACGCCGAGGAGAAAGCCTTCCTCAACGACGCCCTGATCGGGTTCCTCCTGTGCCTGCTCGGGATTTACCTGACCCTGGCGTGGATCTTCGCAAGCTGGACCCGGCCCGCCGTGGTGATGGCCGTGATTCCCTTCGGCCTCATCGGGGCGATCTGGGGCCATTTCATCTGGGACGTACCCCTGTCCATGTTCTCGGTCGTGGGCCTGATCGGCATGACGGGAATCATCATCAACGATTCGATCGTTCTCGTCACCACAGTGGACGAATACGCCGAAGCGCGCGGCATCCGCCCGGCAATCATCGACGCCGCCTGCGACCGCTTGCGCCCGGTGCTCCTGACCACGCTGACCACGGTGCTGGGCCTCGCGCCGCTGCTTTATGAACAATCGAGTCAGGCGCAATTCCTCCGCCCTACGGTGATCACGCTGGTCTACGGTCTGGGCTTCGGCGTGGTGCTGGTGCTCCTCGTCGTCCCCGCGCTGCTGGCCGCCCAGGAAGACGTGGGCCGCGCCTTTAAAGCGCTCCGCCGGGGCCTCAGACCCCGCGCCGGTACGGCCCGCACAGCGATTCTGCTCGCCGGTCTCGGCATCGCCGCCGCCTTTGCCGCCACCGTCGGATCGCTGGCCGTCACCGGAGCGATGGCAGGTCCGTTAGCGGCCCTTGGCCCCGGACCCTTTACGGCCTTCGGGGTCTTCACCGTGATCGCCCTCACCGCCTGCGTCACGGCGCCGCTAGTACTTTCGAGATCTTGCTCCAAGCGAAACTGACAACTAGAGGTGTAAAAAATATAAGAAAATCATCAATGGTACACGCATGGCGACCTACACGCTGAATAACCTGTACAGAGCAAACCAGCTCACCGGCTCAGGCCTTGTGGCTCAGGGCGGGGTGACAAGTGACGGGGCCTTATTTGAATTTACCTACAACGGTGGCGCGGCGCAGACCACGACGGTTCTGGATATCGATCCGTCCCCCAAGGACTTCCAGCTCAACGACGCGCCCCAAACCTCGGTCAATGTAAACAACCAGAAAATTCAGTCTCCCATTGTCCATGAGGTCACGACCTACAACTCCGGGACGAACCTGAACGCCGAGGCGGTTTATGATATCGAGATTGACCGTGGCGGCACGATCATCACTGCGACGCTCCATGCGCTGAACCTCGGTTCGACGGCCTTCCCGCGTGAGTTCATCTACTATACCAGTGAGACGCTGCAGGACGGCGACGTCATCACGTATACGCGGACAGCCAACATCGACGGGACGATTTTTATCTGCTTCGTCGCGGGGACTATGATTGAGACCAAGGCGGGCCTGAAGCCGGTGGAAACGCTTGAGACAGGCGATCTGGTTTTGACCAAGGACAACGGCTGGAAGCCCGTTCAGTGGATTGGCAAAAAGACGGTCCCCCTGCGCAACGGGATCAACGCGGAACGCGCCTATCCTGTCCGGATCAAGGCCGGAGCCCTTGGCGGGGACCTGCCGGAGCGGGATCTCTACGTCTCCCAACAGCACCGCGTCCTCGTGAAGTCCAAAGTGGCGGAACGGATGACGGGCAGTACGGAAATCCTCGTCCCGGCCAAGAAACTGGTCGGCATGGACGGCATCGATCTGGTGACAGACTGCGACGAAGTGACATACGTGCACTTCCTGCTCGACCAGCACGAAATCGTTTACGCGAACGGCGCCGAGGCGGAATCCCTGTTCACCGGCCCGGAAGCGCTGAAAGCGGTGTCGAGAAAGGCCAGGGAGGAAATCCTGGAACTGTTCCCGGAGTTGACGGAAATGATGTCCACCACGCGCGTCGGGGTCCGGGACATCCCCTCGGGCAAGATTGCGAAAAAGCTGGTCGACCGAATCAAGTCGAACAATCGGGCTCTGTACGAGGTCTGAGCGCGGCCTCAACGCCCCCGGTTTCCGCCCCACGACGGAGACTTGGGCGTTCCGTACAAAATCGGGGATGGAATTGCCAAATGGCGTACATTTCCGATGGCGAAAATATACGGAACCGCCCCATGAGGGGCGGTTTTTTTGTGAGTTCAGATCTGCTTTTCGGGCATGTGGACCACGAGACCGTCCAGCGCGTCGGTGACTTTGATCTGGCAGGTCAGACGAGACCGCTTGGTATCCGGCTCGAAAGCGAAATCGAGCATGTCTTCTTCCATGTCATCCTTGGCGGGCAGCTTTTCCACCCAGTTTTCAGCCACATAGACGTGACAGGTCGAGCAGGCACAGGCGCCGCCGCAATCGGCCTCGATCCCCGGAATGCCATTATCCCGCGCGCCTTCCATGACTGTCAGGCCGTTGGCGACCTCGACCACATGCTCTTTACCGCCATGTTCCACATAGGTAATTTTCGCCATCTCGGGGCTCCCAGACTCTCGTTTCCGCCTAGCTAGGACGAACAGCGTCAAAATGCCAGAGGCAGCGCGTCGCGCGCCGCCTCCGGTGTCGTCAGGACGTCACTCGCCCACGGGCAAGGCGACAAAGCGCGGGTCTTCGCCACGACGGATCAGCAGGAGCACGGTCTTGCGCCCGGCCTCGCGGGCCTCCTCAACCTGCGCATCAAGATCCTCCAGAGACGCAACCCGCTGCTGACCGGCCTCGTAGATCACATCACCGGGTCGAATGCCCTTTTGATAGGCGTCGCTGTCTTCGGCCACGTCGAGGACCGCCAGACCAGAGGCATCGCCGTCGAGACCCAGCTGCTCACGCAATTCGTCGTCGAGGCCACGCAGGGTGACGCCCAGCACATCGCGCTCAGGCTCTTCCTCCGGCATGTCCTTCGACAGCGAAGCGGGTACCGCCTCGGCCTCTTCACGGCGGCCAAGGGTCACCTGCAGATCCTCGGTGTCGCCGTCCCGCCAGACGGTCACGTCAACCTTTTGGCCCACGGGCGCATCGCCCACGCGACGCACCAGATCCCGGGTATCCTCGATCTCGGACCCGTCAAAGGAGAGGATCACGTCGCCTGCCTTCATGCCTGCCTCAGCCGCCGGACCTTCGGGAACGTCGGTGACAAGCGCGCCTGTGGCCGATGCCAGACCGATGGATTCCGCAATGTCATCCGTGACATCCTGAATGCGCACGCCGAGCCAGCCGCGCCGGGTCTCGCCGAATTCCTTGAGCTGATCGACCACATTGGCAACCACGTTCGACGACATGGCAAACCCGATCCCGATGGAGCCGCCATTGGGCGACAGGATCGCGGTGTTCACCCCAATCACTTCCCCGTCCATGTTGAACAGCGGACCGCCGGAGTTGCCACGGTTGATCGCGGCATCGGTCTGGATGTAGTCGTCATAGGTGCCCGACAGCTCGCGATTGCGGGCCGAGACGATCCCGGCGGACACGGAGAAACCCTGCCCCAGCGGGTTGCCCATGGCCATCACCCAGTCGCCCACGGAGGCGTCGTCCGAGTCGCCGAAAGGCACGGGCTTGAGAGGCGCGTCGCTCTCGACCTTCAGCAGCGCGATGTCTGTCTTGGGGTCGGTGCCAACGACCTTGGCGGGCAGAACCTCACCGTTGAAGAACTCGATGTCGATCTCATCGGCGCCGTCGATCACGTGGTTGTTGGTCACGATGAAGCCGTCATCGGAGATCACAAAGCCCGAGCCCAGCGCCTCGGAGCGGCGAGGACGGTTGGGACCCTGATTGCGCTCCATGAAGTCGCGAAAAAAATCCTCGAAGGGCGAGCCTTCGGGCACGATCGGACCGGGGCCAGAACGGGCGGAAACCGTGGTGGCGGTGGTGATGTTCACCACAGAATCGCTGATCTTCTCCGCCAGAGGTGCGAACGAGTCAGGCGCCGCAGCCACGGCTTCATAGGCCGGGACAAGGGCCAGAGCGGTGCCGAGCATCAGCGCCCCGGTCAGGTTCCTCAGGCCGCCAAAGGACGATTGTTTAAAGCTGTTCACGTGTCTCTCCTTGGAATCAGAACTACGCGTCGCTGGCCGCCAAACCGGCCTGCTGCTTTTTCCAGATATGTTGCCTGAATGACAACACAAGCACCCGTGAGCCCTGTTCAACAGCAGGTGATTGGACTGAAACCAACCCTTAGCGGTTTCGACCGGTAATAATCAGCAGGCGACGTTCCTTTTGGAACGGGTCAACTTCCTCGGCCTCTGCTGCCGCAGCAACCGGGTTGGCGGTGATACGTCGCAGCAAAATGACCGATAGCAGGGCAAAGATCACGCCCCCCGCCGCTTGCCCGATCAGCACGCCCGGCGCACCGAGGAGCACCGCTCCCAATGCCGCGAGGGGCCATGTCCCCAGCGTGTGCCGCCCCCAGTTCACCACGGTGGAATAGAACGGAGAGCCCAGATTATTGAACCCCGCGTTGCCGACGAAGATCACCCCGTTAAAGAACCACGTGAGCGCGATAGGGCCGCAAAACAGGTAAATGAGCGATCTGGACACCCCTTCAGCGTCGAAAATCCCGGCGATGGGCGCGCGCAGGAGGAACAGCACCACCGAGACCACCAGCACATAGGCCCCGACAAAGAGGATCCCCGCGCGGATCGCAGCCCGGACCCGGTCGAAAAGCCCAGCGCCGAAATTCTGCCCGATGATCGGCCCGATGGCGCCCGAGAGCGCAAAGACCACGGCAAAGGCCACCGGCGAGAGGCGCGAAATCACGGCCAGTCCGGCCACCGCATCGGTGCCGAATTTCGCCATCTGCCGGGTGACGATGGCCATGCCCACGGGGGTCGCCACATTGGTCAGAACGGCGGGCAGCGCGATGGCAAAGATCGAGCGAAGCCGCGCCAGAATGTCGCGCGCCGACGGGATCGCAAAAGCGTCATAACGCCGGATCGCCGGGGCCAGCGTCATCACCGCCATGGCCACACGCGCGCAAACCGTGGCCCAGGCCGCGCCCTCCAGATCCAGCCCAAGGCCAAAGATGAACAACGGGTCAAGCGCGGCATTCACCGTGCCTCCCGCCACTGTGGCCAGCATTGAGCGGCGCGCGTCGCCATAGGCGCGCAGCACCGCGCCTCCCGCCATGGCAAGCCCCACGATCATCATCGAGGGCAGCACGATCCGCAGGTATTCTGCTGCGCGCAGGGCGACGTCTCCTTCGGCGCCCAACAGGGACAGAAGCTGCGGCAGGAACATCAGCGCGCCAATGGGTACGACGATACCGACCCCCACCACCAGCGCCGCCACACCCGTGGCGTAGGATCGCGCGTCTTCGGCCTGCCCGCCGCCGACAGATCTGGCCACCAGCGAGCCAGCGGCAATAGAGAGGCCAATGTTGATCGCGCTGGTAAAAAACAGCAGCGTCGCCGCGTAGCCGACGGCAGCTGCCAGCGCGGTTTTGCCAAGCATCGAGATGAAAATCATGTCGATGAAATCCACCGCGAACATGGCCATCAGGCCGATGCTGGTGGTGAAGGACATGACAGAGACATGCCGCATCAGGCTGCCTGTCAGGAATACGGCACGGGTGGTCATCGGACCTCCGGTATGGGTGCTGGATCTGAAGATCGCAAGAAAAAGGCCCACCAGCGCGGTGGGCCTCTTCAGAACGGTCGCGCCGGTCGGATCAGTTGTCGGACAGCGTGTCGCTCTTCAGGTAGTCAAAGAACTCGCTGTCAGGAGACAGGATCATCGTCGAATTCTCGCCCTTGAGCGACCGCTGATAGGCGGTCAGCGAGCGGTAGAATTCGAAGAACTCCTGATCCTCGCCAAAGGCTTCGGCAAAGATTCCGTTCCGCTCGGCATCGGCGAGACCGCGGGTGATGTCCGCTTCGCGCTGGGCCTCGGAGACCAGCTCGACCCGGGTCCGGTCGGCCTGGGCACGGACACGCTGAGCGGCTTCTTCACCACGGGCACGTTCGTCGGTGGCTTCACGCTCCCGCTCGGCCCGCATCCGCTCAAAAGTGGCGTTGAGGTTCTGCTCGGGCAGCGCGGTCTGCTTGAGCCGCACGTCGATCAGCTCCAGCCCCAGATTATCAGCTTGCAGCCGGGCCTGATCGCGGATCCGCGTCATCAACTCGGCCCGGTCCGAGGACAGGATGGTGTTCGAGGTCACACCGTCCGAACCGAGAACCGCTCGGGTCTGGGTGACGAGAATCGGGGCCAGCCGGCCCTCGGCAGCCCGGATGCCCCCCACGCCCACGGCGCGGCGGAACTGCTCGACATCCTTGATCCGGTAGCGCGCGAAGGCGTCCACGATCAGACGACGGTCATCGGAAGGCGTGACTTCGATCGGGTCCGTGTCGAGCGACAGAATCCGGTCGTCATAGCGCACAACGTTCTGGATGAAGGGCAACTTGACCGCGAGGCCCGGGTCTTCCTTCACCGCCTTGATCTGGCCAAATTGCAGCACCAGCGCTTTTTGCCGCTCGTCCACGACGAACAACGCATTTCCAGCCACGAAGAGGATCACGGCGACCAGAATGAGAAAAATCGGTCCCTTACGCATCAGTTGGACCCTCCGTCAGTCGTGCGCCCGGAGCGCAGCTCGTTCAGGGGCAGGTAGGGGACAACGCCCTGTCCGCCGCCACCGCCGGATTCGTCGAGAATCACCTTATCCACGCGGCCCAGAACCTCTTCCATGGTCTCCAGATAGAGACGTTTGCGGGTGACCTCGGGTGCCTTGCGGTATTCTTCGAGCACAGAGGTGAAGCGCGCCGCCTCACCCTGAGCCTCGTTAACCTGCTGCGCGCGATAGCCTTCGGCATCCTCAAGGATCGAGGCCGATTCACCCCGTGCCCCGGCGAGAATGCGGTTAGCGTAGGCGTCGGCCTGTCGTTCCAGACGATCCCGCTCCTGCTCGGCGGCCTGCACATCACGGAAGGCGTCGATCACCTCGTTCGGCGGGTCGGCCTTATCGAGGTTCAGTCGCACGATGTTCACGCCGCTGTCATAGCTGTCGAGCGTGGACTGGATCAACATCCGCACGTCGTCGGCGATCAGACCCCGGTCCCGGTTCAGGATCGGCGCCAGCTCGGACTGGGCGATGACTTCGCGCATGGCCGATTCGCTCACCGCACGAATGGTTTCTAAGGGTTCGGCGAGGTTGAACAGGAACAGGGCCGGATCGCTGATGTTCCAGACCACCTCAAAGTCGATATCGACGATGTTTTCGTCGGTGGTCAGCATCAAACCATCATCGCCCGTGCTGCCACGTCCAACACCGATTTGCTCGGTCTGTTCGCGCGTCACAGGGATAACCTCGTAGGTCACAAACGGCCACGGAGCAAAATTCAGACCGGGGTTGCCAGTCGAGGAATACTTACCGAGGAACAGTTCCACCGACTGCTCTTCGGGCTTTACCGTGTAGAGGCTGGCAAAAATCCACGCACCAACAGCCAAAAGCCCGGCAAGAATCCACGTGCCGCGCCCAAAGGACGGCATACCGGGACCGCCGGAGCCATCGCCACCGGACCCGCCCCTGCCGCCCATGAGGACGCGGAGCTGGTCCTGGCTCTTCTTCATCAGCTCTTCGATGTCAGGCACATTGCCCTGATTTCCTCCCGGACGCTGTCCGGGCGGACGCCGGTCTCCGCCGCCGCCTCCCTTATTGCTGCCCCAGGGGCCGCCATTATTGCTCGCCATGCGTGGTGAGTCCCTTTGTTCGTATTCGTTCGTGGCTATCGTGACCTACATGTGTCCGAAGCGAAAGGCGTTCAACCCACCCGGACCGGCTGCGACATGGTGACGAGCTCTTCGGCAACGGTGGGATGGACCGCACAGGTCGCATCAAACTGCGCCTTGGTCAGCTTGTTCTTCACGGCGATGCCGATGAGCTGGATCATCTCGCCCGCGTTTTCATCGACCACCTGAGCGCCCATGACCACCTGCGATTCCTTGCAAACAATGAGCTTTAGCATGGTGCGCGTGGGCTGTCCGGCAAAGGAAGACCGCATCGGGCGGAACGAGGTCGCATAAACCTCGATGGGACGATCGTCCCGCGCTTCTTCTTCGGTCATGCCCACCGTGCCCAGTTCCGGTCGGGTGAACACCGCCGAGGGGATATTTTCGTGATCCACCGGACAATCGTGCCCCTGAAACACCGTCTGCACAAAAGCCATGGCCTCGCGAATCGCCACCGGGGTGAGCTGCACCCGGTCGGTCACGTCGCCGATGGCGTAGACCGAGGGGATGTTGGTCTGGCTGTAACCATCCACGAGGATCTCGCCCTTGCGCCCGGTTTTCACCCCGACCTCTTCAAGACCCAGATCATCCGTATTCGGCGCCCGACCGGTGGCGAACATCACGTGATCGTAGACCCCCTCATGGCCGGTGGTACATTTCACCCAGATCGGTCCCGATCCGGTGTGGTCAGAGCGGGTAAAATCCGTCCCGGTTCCGCTGGAGGCCGCGTCAGACCCGCGCAGGATCGGGTGATCCTTATGCTCCGAGGCGCGCTCCATTTCGAGGATCGACGTGCCGGTGTGGATGTCGATACCCTGCTCGCGCATCATCTCGGCCACCAGCCCCCGGCATTCCTCGTCAAACCCGTTCAGGATCTGACCGCCCCGCAGGAACATGGTCACCTCGACCCCGAGCCCGGCCATGATGCAGGCAAATTCGCAACCGATATACCCGCCGCCGACGATCAGGAGACGCTTGGGCAGGGCATCGAGGTTGAACATATCGTCAGACACAAGGCCCATCGTGGCGTTCTTCATGTCGGGCCGGACGGGGCGGCCGCCAGTGGCAATTAGGATATGGCGCGCGGATTTCACCGTACCATCGGCCAGCGTCACCTCGTGGGGCCCAGAGAGCCGGGCGCGACTGTCGAACACCTCGACCCCGGATTTATTCAGCAGAGATCCGTAGACTCCTTCGAGCCGGTCGAGTTCCTCGTGGAGCTTGCCCCGGAACTTCAGCCAGTCGAAATCCGTGCAGGAGGCATCCCAGCCATAGGCGTTCGCGTCCTCGATATGGGAGGGATAGCTGCTGGCAAAGACCATCAGCTTCTTCGGCACGCAGCCCCGGATCACGCAGGTCCCGCCGAGGCGGCTGTCCTCGGCCAAGGCGACCCTGGCCCCGGTTCCGGCAGCCACCCGCGCCGCGCGGACCCCGCCAGAGCCCCCGCCGATCACGAAAAGATCGTAGTCGAATTCACCCATGGCATTTTCCCCTCAAGCCGGCGCATCGTTCAGAGATCTATGCCTAAAAAAAACGGGCGCTTGAAGCGCCCGTTTGTCATTTCGCTGTGAGAACCGGATCAGTCGGTCACGCTGCGCACGGCATCCTTGGCGTTGCCAGCGGCTTGCTGGGCCTTGCCCTCAACCTGCTGGGCCTTGCCCTCAGCTTCCATCTCGTGGTTGTCGGTGGCATCGCCCAGAGTCTCTTTGGCCTTGCCGGCGAGTTCGTTGGCTTTGCCTTTGATCTTATCGGTGTCCATCGTTGTCACTCCTGAAGGTGTCTATTGCACGGAGAACGATGGCAGCGCTGATTGGTTCCAGACAATTTGAAGGTGTGCGGCAGGCTGCCGCACACAATCAGACATCCCTCAGACCAAACGGCTGTTTTCCTTGGCGGCACGCACGAAATCAGCAAAGAGCGGGTGCGGCGCGAAGGGTTTGGATTTCAGCTCAGGGTGGAACTGCACACCGATGAACCACGGGTGGTCCTTGTACTCGACGATTTCGGGCAGCTGGCCGTCGGGCGAGATCCCGGAGAAATGCAGCCCGACATCTTCAAGCTTTTCGCGGTACTTCATATCCACCTCGTAACGGTGGCGGTGACGTTCCTCGATCCGGTGGGCACCATAAACGTCCGCAGCCTTCGAGCCGTCCTTCAGGAGCGCGGTATAAGCGCCGAGACGCATGGTGCCGCCCTTGTCATCCAGCACATCGCGGGCAATTTTCTCGTTATCCTTGATCCACTCCTTGAGGTGGTAGATCACCGGCACAAACCGCGCACCCTCACCGGATTCATGGTCAAATTCCTGGCTCCCGGCGCTCTCCATCCCCGCAAGGTTCCGCGCCGCCTCGACCACGGCCATCTGCATCCCGAGGCAGATCCCGAGATAAGGCACGCCCCGGGTGCGGGCGAATTCGGCGGCCTTGATCTTGCCCTCGGTGCCGCGCTCGCCAAAGCCGCCGGGCACGAGGATCGCGTCGAATCCTTCGAGATAGGGGGCCGCATCGCCCTCATCGAACTGCTCGGAATCGACCCAGTCGATTTTCACCTTCACCCGGTTAGCCATGCCCCCATGGGTGAGCGCCTCGGCGATGGATTTATAGGCATCCTCAAGCTGGGTGTATTTGCCGACAATGCCGATCCGTACCTCACCCTCCGGATTGAACACCCGGTCGGCCACGTCTTCCCAGCGGGCCAGATTGGGCTTGGGTGCCGGATGGATGCCAAACGCGTCGAGCACCGCCTGATCGAGCCCCTCACGATGATAGGCCAGCGGCGCCTCGTAGATCGACTTCAGGTCGTAGGCCGCAATGACGCTGTCGGGACGAACGTTGCAGAACAGCGCCAGCTTGGCGCGCTCTTTTTCGGGGATCGTACGCTCGGACCGGCAGACCAGCACATCCGGCGCGATCCCGATGGAGCGGAGTTCTTTCACCGAGTGCTGTGTGGGCTTCGTCTTCAGCTCGCCCGACGCGGCAATCCACGGCAGGAGCGTCAGATGCATAAAAATGCACTGCCCCCGGGGCCGCTCCTGCGCGAACTGGCGGATCGCCTCGAAAAAGGGCAGGCCCTCGATATCGCCGACCGTGCCGCCGATTTCGCAGAGCATGAAGTCGACCTCATCCGCGCCGACGGTCAGGAAGTCCTTGATCTCATTGGTGACGTGCGGGATCACCTGAATGGTCTTCCCCAGATAGTCCCCGCGCCGCTCCTTCTCCAGCACGCTGGAATAGATCCGGCCAGAGGAAACACTGTCCGTGGATCGCGCCGCAACGCCGGTAAAGCGCTCGTAATGACCCAGATCGAGATCCGTCTCGGCGCCGTCATCGGTGACGAAGACCTCGCCATGCTCGAACGGGCTCATGGTCCCGGGATCGACGTTCAGATAGGGATCAAGTTTGCGCAGACGAACCGAAAAACCCCGCGCCTGCAACAATGCGCCGAGCGCCGCCGAGGCCAGACCCTTGCCCAGCGAAGAGACCACACCGCCGGTGATGAAGATATATCGTGCCATAGGAAAAGGGCCCCCGTGCCTGCCAGAGAGGTTACGCGTGTTTCAACACTCACGGGACCCAAGCCCTATCCGTTCGGGCAGGGTTCCGCAATATCCCGTACGTATCAGTCGGCGCGCGGCGGCTGCTGCGGCGCATCGGCGGCCGGCGGCGGCAACAAGTTGCCGCCAAGCGGCGCATCTGCGGGCGCTTCGACATCGGCCTCAACCGGGGCGCTGCCGCCCACACGGTCGAGGACCGAGCTGTCGGCGGAATTCTCAGCCGCGATGATCGTGAGCCAGATGGATGTCGCAATGAACGCGATGGCCAGACCCCAGGTCATTTTCCCCAGCGCCGTCGCCGCACCCCGTGCCGACATAGCACCACCACCGCCGCCTCCCATCCCGAGGCCGCCGCCCTCGGAGCGCTGAATCAGCACAACACCGATCAGGCACAGGGCAAGGATCAGGTGGATGGTAAGGACAATGTTTTCCATGGTCGGTCTTCCGATCTCGCGTGACCGCACTCACCTAGGGCCATTGCTCCGGCGGTGCAACCCGTCTCATGGACCGATTGCCCCGGCAATTCGTACGCAATGCGTTCGCGGGGGCTGGTCGCCGGGTCACTCTCCGGCTACACACAGGACCGTTTGCAGCGCGAGGAAGACAGCTCATGGCCAATGTGGCAGTGATCGGCGCCCAGTGGGGCGATGAAGGCAAAGGCAAGATCGTCGACTGGCTCAGCGAGCGGGCCGATGTCATCGTCCGCTTTCAGGGTGGACATAATGCCGGTCACACGCTGGTGGTGGATGGCGAGGTCTACAAGCTCCACGCCCTGCCTTCCGGCGTGGTCCGTAAGGGCAAGCTGTCGGTGATCGGCAACGGCGTCGTGCTGGACCCCTGGCACCTCGTGAAGGAAATCGAGACGATTCGCGCCCAGGGCGTGGAGATTACCCCCGAGACGCTGATGATCGCGGAAAACACGCCGCTGATCCTGCCCTTCCACGGCGAGCTTGACCGCGCTCGCGAGAGCCAGAACTCGGTTGCCAAAATCGGCACCACCGGACGTGGCATCGGCCCCGCCTATGAGGACAAGGTCGGACGCCGGGTGATCCGTGTCGCCGATCTGGCGGATGAGGCGACGCTGGCCCGCCGGGTGGATCGGGCGCTGGTCCATCACAATGCGCTGAGGAACGGGCTCGGCCTGCCCGAGATCGACCGCGACGCACTGATCGTGGACCTTCAGGAGATCGCGCCGAAGATCCTGCCCTACGCGAAACCCGTCTGGTACGAGTTGAACGAACGTCAGCATGCGGGCAAGCGGATCCTCTTCGAGGGCGCGCAGGGCGCGCTGCTGGACGTGGATTTCGGGACCTATCCCTTTGTCACCTCCTCGAACGTGATCGCGGGACAAGCGGCCACGGGGTCGGGCCTCGGTCCCGATGCGGTGGATTTCACCCTCGGCATCGTCAAGGCTTACACCACCCGCGTCGGCGAAGGCCCCTTTCCCACCGAGTTGGATGACGAGGATGGCGAACGGCTCGGCACCCGAGGGCACGAATTCGGCACCACGACAGGCCGCAAGCGCCGCTGCGGCTGGTTCGATGCCTGCCTCGTCCGCCAGACGGCGGCGATCTCCGGCATGACTGGCATCGCCCTGACGAAGCTCGACGTGCTGGACGGGTTCGAGCGCATCCGGATCTGCACCGGCTATGACCTTGACGGGCAGCGACTGGATTACCTGCCGACCGCCTCCGAGTCGCAGGCGCGCTGCACCCCGATCTACGAAGAGGTGCCGGGCTGGAGCGAATCCACCGAGGGCGCACGCAGCTGGGCCGATCTGCCGGGCAATGCGGTGAAATACGTCCGCCGCATCGAAGAGCTGATCGGCTGCCCGGTGGCTCTGCTGTCCACCTCGCCCGAGCGGGACGACACGATCCTCGTCACCGACCCGTTCCGGGACTGAGTGATGGCCCTGTCGCACAAGGCAAAACGGCGCTGGTCGCTGGTGATCCTGCTGATCGGCCTGCCGGTCTGGATTATCGTCGCATCCAGCGCCATGACGGCACTGGGCCGCCCGCCGATCTTCGTGGAACTGCTGGTTTATATGGTGTTGGGCGTGATCTGGGCGCTGCCCTTCAAGCACGTCTTTCGCGGCGTAGGTCAGCGCGACCCGGACGATCCCGAAGACTGATCCGGTCGCTACGCCAGAACGAAATGGTCGTCACCCGCATCCGTGAGGCGACCCTGAGCCACCAGCGCTGCGATGGCCTCGGAACCGTTCTCGTCAGACAGATCCGTCTGAACCTCGCGGGCATGGGAGACGATTTCGTCCCGCGTCGCCGTGTCGCGATGCTCAAGTATTGTGACATAGGCTGTCGCGGCCTCAATCAGGTCAGGCAGCGCCGTCGCGCCCCGCTCCTCGGCAAAACTGGTAAAGCTCTGACGGCCCCGGTGCGGATCCGACGGCGAATCCACACGTGCGTCACTGGGCAGCACAAGCACCCCAAGCGTCTCTTCGGCCTGAGCAACAACGGCCTCAAGATCGCTGCGAAACTCAGCGCTGGGGTCCAGACGCGCATCTTCGTTCTCGATGCTGCCTTCGGCGTAGGCTTTCTTGAGATGCTGAAGCGTCTCCCGCGACCGCGTCAGTTCTGCTGACTGCATGCGCTCTGACGTGCCTTCGATCAGGCGCTCCATAGCGGCCGCATCCATCTCACCGGTCCCGGCCGATGGGTTGTCGTCCCCGCCGGCGATTCCCGGGGCGTCCAGATCCTCCAGACGATGTTCCAGCTCGATCTCGACCAACTCAGCGATCAGAATTTCATGCTGATCCTCGCTGAGGCTGGTCGGTTCGATCAGCTTGCGGATCTCGTCCTCAAACTCTTCGGCAGCGGCTTCCTCAGGAGAAAGCTCTTCGATCTCGCCACGCGCAACGGCGGCCTCGAATTCTTCAGGAGTCAGGCGAACCGTGACAACCTCGTCATTCTCGTCGAGCATTTCGACCTCAACAAGATCATCGGTGTCATTCTCCGGATCTTCATCCTGCTCAATTTCGGGTGCGGCCGCAGCAGGAATGTCTTCGGGTTTGGCAGGGGACAGCATGACGATGCCGTCCTCCTGTTGGGCCGTCACCGGCCCGCCAGACGCCCGGGAGGCCACCTTGCACAGCAACTCGTCTGGCAAAACAACCTGCGAAAGCCCGCGCTCACGGGCATCCGCCTCGGCATCCCGGACACATTCCACGATCCACTGCATGATGCTGAACGGGTCCGCAAACCCGACGAGCCGGCACGTAAAGATCCCATAGCTCAGCGTCAGCGCTTTATCCGTCGCACTCAATCTCTGGCCCTCCGTGGCCTTGGCTGCAAAAACCGATTACATGTTCTGGGCAAGAAAGGCGACACTGGGCGGCAGATCAATGGAAATTACCGGAAATCTACCGCCAACTCCTGCGATACTCAGCTCCCGGCATCCTGTGACCCTCGTCGGGGACGGACCTGTTCGCGATGAGGAGATCCACTGGTCCCTGCAAAACGCACCCCGCGTCGTGGCCGCAGATGGGGGGGCGGCTAAACTGATCGCTACCGGAGTGCAGCCGCAACATGTGATAGGCGATATGGATTCGCTGCCTCGGGACCTGACCGCACAGCTCGACCCTGCCCGGCTCCATAAGGTGGACGAACAGGATAGCACAGATTTTCAGAAGTGCCTGTCCCGCATCGAGGCACCTCTGGTGATAGGGCTTGGTTTTCTTGGCGGACGGCTGGACCACACGCTGGCCAGCCTGACAACGCTCATTCAGTCGAGGACCCCGTGCCTGCTGATCGGGGACGGCATGCTGGCGTTCCACGTGACGCAAGACATCGCCATGGAGCTTCCCATGGGGAGTCTCCTGTCGCTCTACCCGCTGCGCAGGGTAACGGGCCGCTCAGAAGGCCTGCGCTGGCCCATCGACGGGATCACGCTGGACCCGTCCGGCCGGGTCGGCACATCAAACGAGGTCAGCGGATCGGTGAAGCTCAGCTTTGACAACCCTGGCATGATCGTGATCCTGCCCGACGAGGTGCGTGACGCGGCGCTGGCGGCGCTCAGCAGTTCGGGACGTTGACCGCAAGACCGCCGAGGGACGTTTCCTTGTACTTTTCGCTCATATCGCGGCCCGTCTGGCGCATGGTCTCAATCGCCGAATCAAGGGGCACGAAATGGGTCCCGTCACCGCGCAGGGCCAGCGACGCAGCACCGACGGCCTTCATCGCGCCCATGCCGTTGCGTTCGATGCAGGGCACCTGCACCAGCCCGCGCACCGGATCGCAGGTCATGCCCAGATGGTGCTCCAGCGCGATCTCGGCCGCGTTTTCGATCTGCTCCGGCGTCCCGCCCATCACGGCACAAAGCCCCGCCGCCGCCATGGCTGCCGCACTGCCCACCTCGGCTTGACAGCCGCATTCCGCACCGCTGATCGAGGCATTGTGCTTGATCAGCCCACCAATCGCGCCTGCGGTCAGCAGGAACTCTGGCACAAGCCGCTCGGTCCCGCCGGGCACGTGGTCGAGCCAGTAACGTATGGTCGCAGGGATCACTCCCGCCGCCCCGTTGGTGGGTGCGGTCACGACCCTCCCCCCCGCGGCGTTCTCCTCATTCACCGCCATGGCGTAGGCCGAGAGCCAGTCCATCGCCAGATGGGGCTGGCTGATGTTGCGCCCGTGCTCTTCACGTAAGGTGCGCCCAAGCACACCGGCACGGCGTTTCACGTTCAGACCTCCGGGCAGGATGCCGTCCGCATCCAGCCCCCGGTCCATGCAGGCGCGCATCTCGGTCCAGATCCGCTTCAGCCCATCATCCAGCGCGGCACGAGACATGCGGCTGAGCTCGTTGGCGCGCTTCAGCCCGGCGATGCTCTTCCCCTCACGGGCGCACATCTCCAGCATCTCGGCGGCCGATTTGAACGGATAGGGCACAGGCGCGCCGTCATCCGTATTGGCGCCCTCCGCCAGCTCTTCGGCGGTCAGAACAAAGCCCCCGCCAACCGAGTAATACACCTCGCGCACGATGACATCGCCCTGCGCATCAAGGGCAAACAGCTCCAGCCCGTTGGCATGGCCGGGTAAGGGTGTCTCATAGTCGAACACCACATCTTCTGAGGGCTGCAACCGCAGGGTCCCGAGGCCCTCCGGAGTGACAATGCCCTCACGGGTGATCCGGTCAAGCTCAGCATCCCCGGCGTCACGGTCGTACTCCGCCAGCGTCATCCCCGCCAGCCCGAGGATCACCGCCCGGTCAGTGGCATGCCCCTTACCAGTAAAGGCCAAAGACCCGCAGAGCCGCGCCCGCAGCCCCCGCACATCAAACGCCTGATGGCGCAAGAGGTCGAGGAACCGCTCAGCAGCCACCATTGGCCCCATCGTGTGAGACGAGGACGGACCCATGCCGACCTTAAAGACGTCCAGAACGGAAACGAACATGAGAGACCCTCCGAATTTGACGGAAGCCCTACCGGTTGCGACGAGTACACCGGAGATCGAAAGCGACTCTTTTTGATCCAAGCCGCTCTTTCCGGCGCGGAAATCACCCGTTCGGGTGATGAGCCCCCGTCCAACGTACTCTTACACTGGGCATATGTTTGACGACTTGACGGTATCAGGAGAACGTCGATGAAAAGGCTTCACACGCTCCGCACCGCAGCCCTTGCTGTGATCTGTCTGGGTTTACCCACACTTGCAACCGCCGGCTTCGCGATTGAGATCGAGCCAGGCCCTTGCATCACGGGACCTGGAATCGTGACCTTCGAATACCTTATGCGAAATGAAGGATCCCGGCCCGGCACCCTGAGCAGCAGCTTCGAGTTCACTTACTCCGGACGAACCTATTCGGCCGCAGGTGACACAGTTTATCTCAGCCCCGGAGACTCTTGGAGGACGCGGAAATCCATGCGCCTCCGGATATTGCGCGGGGTCCCCCAAGAGGTCGATTTGGAAATTCACGCCGTCGGGCCCGATGGCGGCGGAGCGACGGGCACGCGAATTTGGAACTGTGACGTCAGGCAAAAGAAGACCGCGCCGAAACTGAACTTTGGAAACTGATCTGCGGCAGGCGTGGCCTTCCAGCGCAGGGGAGACTATAGGGGCCGCAGACCAGCCGGAGGAGCCTCATGTCTGCGAACCTGTCCCCCATCGATGCCGCCAAATACGCCGCCGCCCGCAAGGCTTGTGACTACGTAGAGAGCGGCATGAAGATCGGTCTCGGCACCGGCTCCACCGCCGCCTGGCTGGTCCGGTGCCTCGCCGAAATGGTCCGCGAGGACGGGTTGAAGATCACCGGCGTGCCGACCTCCTCGCGCACCGCCGAAATGGCGCAGGCCGCCGGCATCCCGATCACCACGCTGGACGAAGTCGGGCGGCTCGACCTGACCATCGACGGGGCCGACGAGGCCGATGGCAACCTGACGCTTATCAAGGGCGGCGGTGGGGCGCTGTTGCAGGAGAAGATCGTCGCGACCGCCTCGGAGCGGATGATCGTGATCGCGGACACAACCAAGCGCGTCGAGACACTGGGCGCTTTTCCGCTGCCCATCGAAGTGGTGCGGTTCGGCTGGAAGAGCACCCGCGAGGCCGTGGCCGAGATCCTTTCTGCGGCAGACGTGATGGACACGAAAATTACCCTGCGCGAGGCGGACGGACAGCCCTATGTCACCGACGAAGGACACCACATTCTCGATCTGCACCTCGGCCGCATCGGCGCGCCCGGTCGACTGGCCCAGAGCCTTCTGTCCCTCCCGGGTGTGGTCGAGACGGGGCTATTCATTGATATCTGCGACGTACTGATCACCGGTCACGGCGACGGGCGCGTCGAGATCCGCGACCTTGATGCAGGCACCGTGACCGAGGATCGCGTGACCCTCGGAGCGGACGACAACATTTTCCGCGCTCTCTGATACAAAAAAACGCCCCGACCATCTGGATCGGGGCGCTGATTTGCAGAACCGTTATTCGGATCAGAAGTCCAGTGTGATCCGGCGAATCACCCGGAACCGGATGCCGTACTGGTCGTCATCGCCTTCTTCGACAATCGGGCTATCATCGGCGTCGCCGACGAACTTGTCGTAGCTGATCGCGCCTTCAAGGCTCCAGTTGTCGTTGATCAGATACTCAGCGCCAAATTCCACACCAGCCGTCACCAGACCACCATCGGCGTCATAAGCATCGAACTGGCTGCGGGCCGCTTCATCGTCGGACACGCTGAAATAGGCGTCGGCAAAGTCATCGTCACCAATCAGGAAACGCGGACCCGCGAGCAGGGTCAGGCGGTCATTGGGGTGCATCTTGAAGTCGGCGCCCAGCTCACCAACGAAACCTTCGTGACCTGCAAAGCCGTAGCGCAGGTCAGCATAGGCATCGAAATTGTAGGACTGATACGCAACGCCCATGCCCAGCTCGTAGGTCGCGTCGACGTCATCGAGCCCTTCGAGTTCGTCCTCGTCATCCGAATCCCGCTCGCCGATATAGGCGAAAGACGCGCGCAGGCGAAATCCTTCGGGCTGGCTGTTCGGGTCGAGCGATCCAAACCGCAGCGGACCGACATTCGCGTATTCCAGCCGGAACGTGCCGGACGGTCCGACTTCGTAGTCGTCGGACCCATAATATTTCGGGCTGTAATTCATGCCGAGACCGGCAGAAATCACAAGATCCGGGGTTCCAGCCTGAGCCACAGGAGCCTGGTAGGTCTCCTGAGCGTGGGCGGCAGATCCGGCGGCGACAAGGCCAGCGATGAACGCGAGGTGTTTCAACTCACATACTCCAAGGGTGTTGCCCTCATACATAGTCGCTGCGGCGCAGCTTTGAAACGTACAAGCTGAATTATTACCATTTATCGCGCCTTTTTCATGCCACATTTGCAACGCTGCAACAGCCGAGTATAGGAATGGAATGCTTAACGATCTGCTACGCCGTCTCACCACCCCAACGCCCGAACCTCTCGGCATGTCCGACGCGCGTCTGGCGCTGGCCGCATTGCTGGTCCGCGTCGCCAGGGCCGATGCCGACTACGCCGCGACAGAGCGCGCCCGGATCCTGAAAATTCTCAGCAACCGCTACAACCTCGACGCGCTAAAGAGTGAAGCGCTGCTGTGCGAAGCCGAATCGATCGAGGCAGACGCCCCGGATACCGTTCGCTTTACCCGCGCGATCAAGGACGCGGTCCCCTACGAGGACCGGATCGGCGTCATCGAGGCGTTGTGGCAAGTCGCTCTGGCCGATGGCAACCGTGACGCAGAAGAGGACGCACTGTTGCGGATGGTTGCCCCGATGCTGGGGGTGAATGACCGCGAGTCGAACCTTGCGCGTCAAAGGGTTGCTCCGAAGGGATAGAGAGGGATGACTTGCCTTTCCCGGTCGGATCAGTCCTAATCTGCCGTAGACAAAAACCGGAGACTTCGTGACAGAGACCACCGCCTCCCCCGCCGAGCTGCCCGTCCTCGAAGTGCGCGATCTGCACAAGAGTTACGGCAATCTGGAAGTCCTGAAAGGTGTCGATCTCACGGCGCGCAAAGGATCCGTGATATCACTGATCGGTTCATCCGGATCCGGAAAATCGACCCTCCTGCGGTGTTGCAACCTGCTTGAGGACAGTCAGGGCGGCGAGATTCTGTTTGAGGGCGAACCCGTGCGTTGGCGGGGTCAGGGCGCGGACCGCCATCCCGCGGACGCGAAACAGGTGACCCGCATCCGAACGAACCTGTCCATGGTGTTCCAGAGCTTTAACCTCTGGGCGCATATGACAATTCTGCAAAATGTCATGGAAGCCCCGGTGAAGGTTCTCAAGCGCGACGCGGGCGAGGTCGAGCAGGCCGCCCGCGCCTATCTTGGCAAGGTGGGCATCGCGGACAAAGCAGACCGTTACCCCGCTGAACTTTCCGGCGGCCAGCAGCAGCGCGCCGCCATCGCGCGAGCGTTGTGCATGGAGCCGCGAGCGTTGTTGTTCGACGAACCAACGTCGGCGCTCGACCCGGAGCTGGAGCAAGAGGTTGTGCGGGTGGTCCAGTCACTGGCGCAGGAAGGCCGGACCATGGTTCTGGTGACCCATGACATGAAGATGGCGGCCGATTGTTCGGACCACGTCATTTTCCTGCATCAGGGACTCATCGAGGAGGAGGGACCGCCCGATCAGCTGTTTGGTCAACCTAAAAGCGATCGCCTCCGTGGATTCTTATCGTCAACGGCGGCATGACGTTGGGGAAACCTGACTAAATGGATCGCGGTTTGTGCAGATCTCTTGCCAAAACGGGCGATTCCCATAAGCCTTCGGACCACCAAACGCGGAACACACCGCGAAGACACTAGGGAGATACCATGAAACGCATCCTTTTGGGCACCGCCCTTTTGGCCGCCTCGGTCGTGACCGCCAGCGCGCAGGACGTTATCCGCCTCGGCACCGAGGGCGCCTACCCTCCGTACAACTTCATCGACGACAGTGGCGAAGTGGCGGGCTTCGAGCGGGTTCTGGGCGATGAGCTCTGCAAGCGCGCCGAACTGACCTGTGAGTGGGTGACCAACGACTGGGATTCGATCATCCCGAACCTCGTCTCCGGCAACTACGATGCCATCATCGCCGGCATGTCCATCACCGCCGAGCGCGCGGAAAAAATCGCCTTTTCGCAGAACTACGTGCCCCCGTCGCCCTCCGCCTACGTGGGTCTGACCGAGGATGCGGACACCACGGGCGGTGTTGTGGCCGCGCAGACCGGCACCATTCAGGCCGACCACGTCACCAGCACGGATGCGAGCCTGCTGGAGTATCCGAACCCCGAGGAAGTCGTTGCCGCAGTGCGCTCCGGCGAAGCGGACGCCGCGCTGGCGGACAAGGACTTCCTGACGCCCTTTGTCGAGAACGACGGCGACCTGATGTTCGTAGGCGATGATGTGCCGCTGGGTGATGGGATCGGCATGGGCTTCCGCCAGTCCGATGACGAGACCCGCGCCAAGTTCGACGCTGCCATCCAGTCCATGAAGGATGATGGAACTCTGAAAGCCCTCATCACTGAGTGGCTGCCCGATTCGCCGAACTTCGACTGATCTTTCGGGGGCGCCCGACCCGGCGCCCCCGTTGCTCTGACGCGGAGACCTGAGCCATCTTTTCCTACTGCGCCGATCCCTCAACCCTGAGCACCCTGGCCTGGTTCAGCTGCTACCTCACCACGGGCAAGCTCTTCGCGTTCTACACCTCCTTCGGCACGGTGATGATCCTGCTTGCCGTCACCGCCCCCGCAGCGCTCCTGTTCGGATTCGGCGGTGCCGTCGCGGCCCGGTCCCAGATCCTGCCCCTGCGCCTCTTTGGTAAGGGCTATACCTCGATCGTGCGGGGCGTCCCCGACATCGCCTTCTTCCTGTTCTTCGTCATCGCACTCGATCAGGGCATCGAATGGACACGTCACCAGATCGTTTGCCCCGACTGGACCGAGGCGATCCGGCAAGGATCGGATTTCCTCGTCTGCCCCGAGGCCAAGACCCCGTCGGGCAACGCCCCCCAATGGATCCATGAGATCTACGGGTTTGCCATCGCTGTGCTGACCTTTGCCATCGTCTTCGGGGCCTTTGCCGCCAATGTGCTTTACGGTGCGATGCAGGCCATTCCTCGCCCACAAATCGAAACGGCCGCCGCATACGGCATGAGCCAGCGCCAAACCTTCCGCCGGATCATCGTGCCGCAGATGTGGGTGTACGCGCTACCGGGTCTCGGCAATCTCTGGATGATCCTCGTCAAGGCCACCCCGCTGCTGTTCCTCCTCGGCATCGAGGACATCGTCTACTGGGCACGGGAACTCGGCGGGACCAAAACTCCGGGCTTCACCGATTATCCCCATGGGGACTGGCGCATGTGGTATTTCTTTGTCTTGCTGGTGTTTTACCTCGCCCTGACCCGCGTCTCTGAGGTCGTCCTCGAACGCATCATGGCGCGGCTCACCTTCGGGCAGGCGGTAGCAAAATGAGCTGTCTTGAGACCATTCAGGCCTACGCCTTCCGCTCCGTCGGCTTCGGCGAGCGTCTGCTGCCCCGTGATGATTTCACCCTCTGCCAGCAATTCACCCTGATCGGCTCCGGTCTGATCTGGAATGTCTACTTTGCCGTCTGCGCGCTGGCCCTCGGGTTCAGCCTCGCGGTTGCGCTGGCCGTCGCGAAATCCAGCAAGACATGGGCGATCCGCAAACTGGCCGAATGGTTCATCCTGATCTTCCGGGGCTCACCGCTCTTTATCCAGTTTTTCTTCGCCTACTTCCTGTTCGTCTCACTCAAGTCGAGCATCCCCGCTATGGCCCCCTTCACCGCCGCGTGGCTGGGCGCGCTGGTGGTCCTGTTCCTCAACACGTCAGCCTATGCAGGCGAGATCTTCTACGGCGCGCTCAAGACCATCCCCCGCGGAGACATCGAGGCCGCAGACGCCTATGGCATGAGCGGCTGGACGAAGTTCCGCTCGGTGACGTTCCCCACCATGTTGCGGCTCGCCTGGCCCGCATACACGAACGAAGCGATCTTCCTGTTCCACTCGACTGCACTGGTCTTCTTCTCCGGCTTCCCGGCGTGGCAGCAGAGGGGCGACGCGCTCTACTACGCGAACTACTTCGCGGATAAGACCTTCAATCCCTTCGTCCCTTACCCGATCCTGGCCTTCTTCTTCATCCTGCTGACACTGTGCATCGTTGGCTTCTTTGGCCGGATCTCAAAACGACTCAATCGCCATCTGCCGCAAGGCATACGCGTCCGGACGCGACCAAAGCCGAATTTCTTTCGCTGACGTACGTTAAATCCTGCGGCAGAAACTGGTCTGTTACGCAAAAGGCTCCGCAAAATTTCCGGCCCATTATCCGCCGAACCGGGCAGAAGTCGGTACGGTTGTTACTCGCCCCTTTACAAAGCTCTGCAATTCCCTCGGAAGTGCCTAAAAACGAATGATTAATTGGCACTCTTTTCCGAATGATCTTCTTTTGCTCTAATCCTGAATCCCACACCCTGACCGACATTCGACGGGATGTGGAGGGACAGGATGACGGAGGGAGACGCAGATACCGCAGAATACCTGTTCGACGGCGATCATCTGCGCATGAGCTGGTTCGATGCGGGAAGGACCTTCCTGCTGGTTACTTTCGATCACTGGCAGCCCGATCGATCAGATTTCGGATCATTCGAGAGATCCCAGTTCTGGACCAGACAGGGGGTCTCACAGCTACGCATCGGCACGCGGCACAACGACTGGTTTCTCAATCCGGAGACAGCCGAGATCGAATCTTTGCTCGCAGAATTTCGGCAAAGGTTCGAACGGGTCCATGCGCTTGCTTTCAGCATGGGCGGCTTTGGCGCGCTGCGTCTATCCAAAGCCCTGAACGCAAACAGGATGCTCCTGTTTTCACCTCAGGCCTCCGTCTGGAGCGAAGATGTCCAGGACAGTTTCTGGTGCCGCGCCTACAAGGGCACTTTGGGTCGATCTACGGGATTGCACGAGAGCCCGGTCAAGCGTGGGCAGTCCGGCACGCTGGTGTTTGATCCGGACAACAGAGATGACACACGGCACGCGAACCTCTGCGCCACTCTGTTTCCCAAACTTGAGCTCTGTCCAATCTCCGGATCCGGCCATTCCTTTTCCCGTTTGCTGTCTGTCAAAGGCTCGTTTGCCGCTGTACAAAAAGCCTCTCTGAAACTCGGCCGATGCGGTGATTTCCTGCGGAGCCGGTGCAAAGTTCTACAACCTGACGTGACCGTCAGCGCAGAACGGCCCCCGGGTTCATGATCCCCATCGGGTCGATACTGGTCTTGATCGCGCGCATTGCAGACAGTTTCCCGGAGTCGCCATAACGCTCAAGCTCGCCCACCTTGAGCCGACCAATGCCGTGCTCCGCAGAGAAGGATCCGTCTCGCCGGACCACTTCATCTGTCACGATCTCCCGCAACGCCTCGGACAGATGCGCGTAGTCGGACTTGCTGCGGCCCGGGGCTGGAAAAAGATTATAGTGGAGGTTCCCATCTCCAAGATGACCGAAGGCATTGATCCGAACGTCTGACATCGCCCGCAGCCGCGCCTTACAATCTTCAAGGAACACTGGAATTTCCGACAGCGGCAGCGAGATATCGTTGGACACCACAGCGCCAATGGCCCTGTTGGCGAGGGGGATCGATTCACGGACAGCCCAGAGTTCCGTTCGTTGCGCCTCTGATAACGCGACAACACCGTCCTTACTGAGACCGGCCTCCATGGCCTCAGCGAACAGCGCGTTGAACCAATCGGCAGGGTCGCCACCGGGGCCCAGACCGATATCGATCAGGACCGACCAGTCAGGGACAGGATCGAGAGGGATCCGTATCGGCAAACTGGCCTCGACAAGAAAACGCAGCCCCTGCCCGGAGATCAGCTCAAAGGCCGAAACGCCCCCACGCGCGAGGGCGAGAGCCAGCAGATCCAGTGCGGCGGCGGGGTCAGGAACCGCCAGCAATGCAGCACCGCTGGCCGCCGGTTGCGGAAAGAGCTTCAACGAGGCCGCCGTGATCACACCAAGCGTGCCTTCAGAGCCGATCAATAACTGGCGCAGATCGTAACCGGTGTTATCTTTGCGGAGGCGTTTGAGGCCGTGGATCACCTGACCGTCGGGCAAAACGGCCTCGATCCCCAGCGTCAGATCGCGAGCATTGCCGTATCGGAGCACGTTCACCCCGCCCGCGTTGGTTGACAGCAATCCTCCGATCCGAGCCGACCCCTCCGACGCGAGCGACAGCGGAAACAGCCGGTCGGCCTCCACAGCGGCCTTCTGAACGTCGGCGAGAACCGCTCCGGCCTCTGCAACGAGGACGTTCTCCGCAGGATAGACCGCGCGGATTGCGCGCATTCTCTCCAGAGACAGCACGATCGGCGTCCCGCCCGGCAGCGTTTGTCCTCCGACCAGACCTGTCCCTCCACCGAACGGGACCACCGGAATGCCACGGGCGTTGGCGAAACGGAGGATTTGCGACACCTCATCGACAGACCGCGGCGCGAGCACGGCGCCAGCAGATCCAGACCACTGGCCCCGCGGCTCGGTAATATACGCGTCGCTGAGGTCGCGCCGGGTACCGGCCGGCAGAAGTTTCTCCAGATCTGATACCCAGTGCGTCATGCCACCCTCCACAGGGATCAATCAGGCGCGTCCACGCCGGTCATTGCGAAGGTTGGCGTAAAGCACATGATTGCGCCAGCGCCCCGCGATCTCCAGATACGACTGCGCGACACCTTCGTATTTGAAGCCGCTTTTTTCCAGCACCCCACGCGATGCAGCATTCTCGGGAAGACAGGCCGCCTCTAGTCGGCTGAGGCTCAGCCTGTTGAACGCGTAATGGACCGTGGCCTCGATCGCCTCGCGCATATATCCCTGCCGGGCAAAAGGCGCGCCGATCCAGTAGCCCAGCGTGCCAGCCTGCGCGGGCCCTCGGCGGATGTTGTCGAGCGTGAGAGCTCCGAGAAGCTCATCGCTGTCGCGTCGGATCAGGAACAGGCCAAGAGCGGTTTGTCTGCTCAGAGAATTATGAGACCAGACGACGCGCTTTTGAAAATTCTGGCGGCTGAAATGATCTGCAGCCCAGATCGGCTCCCACGGTTTCAGAAAGTCAGCACTGTCACGCCGCAGAGTGCACCACGCCACATGGTCGGTCGACTCCGGCAAGCGGAGCGTCATGCGCTCGGTCTCGATCCGAAACTGTCGCCGACCCAAACGGATCATGCGGCCAACCGCGCGCCGATCTGGGACAGGTCGGGGGCGCGTTCGACAGGGCCGTAAAGGGCCACAGCGGGGGTCGCGGCAGACAAGAGTTTAGCACCATAATCCTGCAGATCAGACAGGTGGACTGCGTCGATCTTGGCGACGGTTTCCTCGATGGACGGAATGCGTCCCCAGATTGCCAGCAGCCGGGCCAGCCGCTCGGCACGGGAGGACGCGCTCTCCAGTCCCATGAGCATCCCTGCCTTCATTTGCGCCCGGGATCGCTCAAGCTCGGCGGAGGCCAGTCCCGACGTCGCCCGTTTGATCTCGTCGACAGTGACTTCGATGAGATGTCCCACGTCATCACCGGACGTCCCGGCATAGATCGTCAGCATACCGCTATCGGCATAGGCGCCAGCCTGCGCAAAGATCGAGTAACAGAGCCCGCGATTTTCCCGCAATTCCTGAAACAGCCGCGAGGACATGCCGCCCCCAAGCGCGCTCGCAAAAATTTGCGCCGCGTAGAAGTCGTCGTGCAGATAAGAGGGCGCCTCAAAGCCAAGGGTCACATGGGCTTGCTCCAGAGCCTTCGTCTCCCGGCGTTCGCCCCCGGCAAACCGCGCGGGATCGGGAGATGCCCCGAAGCGCGGCGAGAGATGGCCAAAGGTCTCTTCCGCAAAACGGCAGATGACGTCATGATCCACCGCACCGGCTGCCGCGAGGATCAGGTCGCCCGGACCATAGCGCTCGCGCACAAAGGTCGAGAGATCGTCACGGGAGAAGTTCCGCACCCGTTCCGACGGACCAAGGATCGGACGGCCAAGAGGTTGATTCGGATAGGCAACCTCCTGCAACCAGTCGAAAACGATGTCGTCGGGCGTGTCGAAGACCTGACCGATTTCCTGCAGAATCACGCCACGCTCGACCTCGATTTCGCGCGGGTCAAAGATCGGGTTGAGCACGATATCCGAGATCACATCGAGAGCCAGCGGCACATCCGCCTCCAGCACCCGCGCGTAATACGCCGTCATCTCGCGGCTGGTATAGGCGTTGATATAGCCCCCCACATCCTCAATGGATTCCGCGATTTGCAGGGCCGTGCGCCGCTCGGTGCCCTTAAAGGCCATGTGCTCCAGAAAATGCGCGATCCCGTTCTGCTCGGGCCGCTCATGGCGCCCGCCCGCATTCACCCAGATGCCGACGCTGGCCGATTGCAGGCCCGGCATGTGCTCGGTGACGATCCGGAGACCGTTTGCCAGCGTGTGGGTGGCAATACTCATCAAAGACGACCTTCGATCAGGGTTTTCAGGGCATCCAAATCATTGGCGACGCGGGTCTGCCGCTCGGGCCGGTCGAACAGGTCCACCATCCGCTCGGGCAGAGCGGGGTGGAGACCCGTGGCCTCGGTCACAGCGTCGGGAAACTTGGCCGGGTGGGCGGTGGCCAGCGTGATCATCGGGCAATCCGACAGATGCTCTTCGGCGACCTTCACACCGACGGCGCTATGGGGGCAGAGAATCTCGCCAGTGGTCTCGTGCAGCCGCCGGATCGTCGCCATGGTTTCGTCTTCGGAGGCGCGTCCTGAGCCATAGATCGACCGCAGCTCGGCCATGGCATTGTCGGAGATGGTGAAGCCGCCCTGCGCCTTCAGTTCCGCCATCATCCGGGTGACAGCAGCACCGTCGCGGTCATGGGCCATAAACAGCGCGCGCTCGAAATTGGACGAGACCTCGATATCCATCGACGGGCTGATGGTGGGCTGCACACCTTCTTTCCGGTGGTCACCGGTCTCAAAGGTCCGGTGCAGGATGTCGTTGCTGTTGGTCGCAATGATCAGCCGCCGGATCGGCAGCCCCATGGACCGCGCGATGTAACCCGCGAAGATGTCGCCGAAATTGCCCGTGGGAACGGTGACGTCCACTTCGCGGTGGGGCGCGCCAAGGCTGGTAGCGGCGCTGAAGAAATACACCACCTGCGCCAGAACCCGGGCCCAGTTGATCGAATTCACCGCCGTCAGCCCTACCCGGTCGCGGAAGGCATGATCGTTGAACATATCCTTCACCGCCGCCTGACAGTCGTCAAAATGGCCGTCGAGGGCGAGGGCGTGGACGTTCTCCTCGACCGGCGTGGTCATCTGGCGGCGCTGCACATCGGAGACGCGACCATGCGGGAACAGAATGAAGCACTCGACCGCATCGAGCCCCCGGAATGCCTCGATCGCCGCGGAGCCCGTATCGCCGGAGGTGGCGCCGACGATCGTGATCCGGTCACCGCGCCGGGACATGGCGTCCTGAAATAGCTGACCGATCAGCTGCATGGCAAAGTCCTTGAAGGCCAGCGTCGGCCCGTGGAACAGCTCCAGCAGGAAGTGGCCCTGCGACAATTGCACCAATGGAGCACGGGCGGTGTGGCCGAACCCGCCATAGGCCTTGGCGATCAGGTCACCGAGGCGCTCCTCGCTCATGCCCGTAAAGGGCAGCATCACCCGGAGCGCGATCTCCTCATAGGGCAGCGTGGCCAGCGCGGCGATGTCCTCGCGGGACATTTGCGGGATCTCGCCGGGGACATAGAGCCCCCCATCCCGCGCCAGACCGGCCAGCATAGCACCTTCGAAATCGAGAACGGGCGCCGTGCCGCGGGTTGAGTGATACTGCATCGAAAACCTCTCAGATCGTCCGCTTTGCCATACGCCAAGCCAGAAGCGCTGTCATCCCCGCCCAAAGGACGGCGATGGAGAACCATGTAATCGCATATTGCAGGTGGTCATTTGGGATCCCGGCAGTGGAGACGGGGAGCGGCGTCAGGCCCTCAATCCCGGGGGCAAGGCTGCGCGCCACGATAAGGGTGGGCTCGGTCTCCAGAGCCTGCGCCATCGCAGGTACATCACGGGCAAACCAGATGTTCTCGGACAGATCCGGCTCGGGCGTATAGCCATCCACTTCGTCGGGCCAGTGAAGATTGCCCGTCACGGTGAGCGGTGTCGTGGGCAGCGCGATCTCCGCCGCCACGGGAGCAGCGCCCAGATCCACCATGACGCGCCGCGTGCCCGTGTCAAAGGGCGCGATCAGCCGGTAAGCCGGACCCAGCTCGACCGTCGAGATCAGCACCCGGAGCGGCTCCCCGGAAATGGTGCCGCGCGCCTCGACCGGCAAATATTTCTGGGCTGGGTAGGGATTGTCGGGCAGCTCGGTCGCCGGCGCGTCAATCGCGGCCTCGATCTCGGCCAGCATATCGGTTTTCCAGTCCAGCCGCTTGACCTGCCATGTGCCCAACGACAGCAGGACGGCCAACCCGCCCAGCCCGATGATCACCAGAGAGATCCACCGCATGTTGCAAACTCCCGCAGAAAGGGGCGCCGCAGCGCCCCTGTCATGTCTTCTTTTCGCCCGAAATCGAAGGGGTCAGGAACCCCAGATGTAGATCGCGCAGAACAGGAACAGCCAGACCACGTCCACGAAGTGCCAGTACCAGGCTGCCGCTTCGAACCCGATATGCTTTTCGGGAGTGAAATGCCCGGCGCGGACACGCAGGTAGCACACGAAGAGGAAGATCGTCCCGATGATCACGTGCGCCCCGTGGAAGCCCGTCGCCATGAAGAAGTTGGCGCCGTAGATGTTGCCAGCGAAGCCAAAGGCCGCATGGCTGTACTCATAGGCCTGGAAGAAGGTGAAGATCAGGCCAAGGATCACGGCGAGGATGATGCCGTTGGCCATGTCCTTACGGTTATTCTCGTGAACCAGCGCGTGGTGCGCCCAGGTGGCAGCGGCACCGGAGCAGAGCAGGATCAGCGTGTTGATCAACGGCAGGTGCCACGGGTCAAAGGTCTCGATGCCCTGCGGCGGCCAGGTCTGGAATTCAGCCGCCGTGCCGCCATTATTGCCGGGATACATGGCGTGCTTGAAGAACGACCAGAACCAGGCGGCGAAGAACATGACTTCGGACATGATGAACATGATGAAGCCGTAGCGCAGGCCGATCCGCACCACCGGGGTGTGGTCGCCCACATTCGATTCGCGAATCACGTCACCCCACCAGGCAACCATCGTGTAGAGAACGACGGCAAGGCCGATGAAGAACATGAACGGCGTGATGCCCTTCATCCACATCACGGCACCGAACAGCATGATGAACGCCCCGACCGACGCGATAAAAGGGTGCAGCGACGGGGGGAGAATGTGGTAGTCGTGGTTTTTTTCGTGCGCCATGGCGTCCCTCGGGTGGCTAGTTTGTCGGGAGGCTCGCCTGCCGTTCTTCGTCGGGCAGGTCGATCTCGTAGAAGGTATAAGACAGGGTGATGTGCTTCACAAACTTTGCGTCGGGGTCATCAACGATGGCCGGGTCAACGTAAAAGGACACAGGCATCTGCACGGTTTCCCCGGGCTGAAGCACCTGTTCCGTAAAGCAGAAGCACTCGATTTTTGAAAAGAACTCCCCGGCATAGAACGGGGTGACGTTGTAGCTCGCCTGCCCCGCGACCGGGCGGTCTGTAGGATTATGCGCCTCGTAGAAGGCCAATCCGGTCTCGCCGATGCGGATCTCCATCTCGCGCTCGACCGGCTTGAAGGTCCAGGGCATGCCCTTTTCCAGCGTCGCGTCGAAGCGGACTTTCATGGTCCGCTCGAGGATTTCATCCGCTTCGGCCTCAGCGGAATTAGTGGTGCCACCATATCCCGTGATCTGGCAAAAGATCGTGTAGAGCGGCACAGATGCCCACGCGAGTGCGCCCATCGTGAGGACGACGCCGACCAGCCAGCGAACGGTACGCATCTTGTCAGTCTGCGCGCTCATCGAGAATCCTCGGCAGGCGCAGCGCTGGGCGTCGGAACGCGATCGAAACTCTGATTCGCGCCGAGTTGTTTGACCTTTACGACCGTCAGGCCGAAGACGATCCCGATAAACGCGATCAGCACCAGCAGCAGCCCCATGTTGCGGGAGCGACGGCGCCGGTGAAGGTCGTGTTCAACCTGTATCACGCGAACACCCCCAAACGCAGCAGAGCTGCATCGACCAGCAAAGCGCCGAAATGCAGGAAGAGGTACAGGAGCGAGAAGCGGAAGAACCTCTTTTCCACCAGATAGTTGTCGCCCTCGGCGTCGGTCTCGTCACGGCGCAGGATCCTCCATGCGCCGAAAACGAACCACGCGTTCAGCGCGATGGCGGTGATGAGGTAGACCGGACCGCTAATCGGCGACAGCGCCAGCAGCACAGCGAACACCGCGAGGATCACCGTGTAGACAAAAATGTGACGGCGGGTGGAGGGGCGGCCATGGGTCACGGTCAGCATCGGAACGCCAGCATCGTCGTAGTCCGAGCGCATGAACAGAGCCAGTGCCCAGAAATGCGGCGGCGTCCACAGGAAAATCAGCGCGAACATCAGCACCGATTCGACCGAAATCGACCCGGTTGCCGCGACCCATCCGATCATCGGCGGGAAAGCCCCAGCAGCCCCGCCGATAACGATGTTCTGCGGCGTCGAGCGCTTGAGCCACATGGAATAGACGACGGCGTAGAAAAAGATGGTAAAGGCCAGCAGGGCGGCAGCGGCCCAATTTGTGGCCAATCCTAGCATCACGACCGAGAACCCGGACAGCGTCAGCCCGATGGCCAGCGCCTCAGAGCCGGTGACCCGGCCCGAAGGGATTGGGCGGCGCGAGGTCCGGCGCATGACCGCGTCGATATCCGCATCCCACCACATGTTCAGGGCGCCCGAGGCACCGCCGCCGACGGCGATGAACAGGATCGCGCAAAAACCGATGAACGGATGCACCGGGACCGGCGCAACGAGGAGGCCGACAAAGGCGGTGAACACCACCAGCGTCATGACGCGCGGCTTCAGCAGGGCGAAGTAATCGCCGAACTGCGCCTCGCCCTCATGCGCCATATCCTGTGTCAGATCGGTCACGCCGGCCTCCAGGGTTCAGATCAGTTGGCCGCCGAAGCGTCAGCGACTTCGCGCGGCGTACCGCCGTACTCGGCGATCGCCCAGTCCAGCCACTCTTCGTACTTCTCTTCGCTCACGACCTTGACCGTGATCGGCATGTAGGCGTGAGAGATACCGCAAAGCTCGGAGCACTGGCCAAAGTAAACGCCCTCTTCCTCAGCCTTGAACCACAGCTCGGCCAGGCGACCCGGAACACCGTCCTGCTTCACGCCGAAGGCGGGCACCGTCCAGGAGTGGATCACGTCAGCGGCAGTAACCTGCACGACGATGGTCTTGCCAACAGGGACGACCATGGCGGTGTCGGTGGCCAGACGGAACTCGTCTTCGGTATAGCCAGCGGCTTCGAGCTGGGCGCGGACCTCCTCGGTCATGCGGTTGTCGCCGCCGGTGGCCGGAGCGCCGATCATGTAGCTGTCGAACTGGAAACCGTGATCGGGATACTCGTAACCCCAATACCACTGGTAGCCGGTGGTCTTGATGGTGATATCGCCCTCTGGGATTTCCTGCTGATTAAACAGAATCGGCAGCGAGAAGGCACCAATAAACATCAGGATCAGGATCGGCCCGACGGTCCAGGCGATCTCGAGCGGCGTGTTGTGGGTGAAGGTCTTCGGCGTCGAGTTGGCTTTCTGATTGTAACGCAGCAGCACAAAGCCCAGCAGACCAATCACGAAGATGGTGATCACAGTGATGATGACCAGCACCATGCCGTCAAGCCACTGGAGATCCCGGGCGAGACTGGTGGCGGCAGGCTGAAAGCCAATGCCAGAGGCGGTCGGGGCGCCAATAATCGGCAGATCGCCAACCGGGTTACCGTCCTGCGCCAGCGCGGCGGCCCCGTAAAACAGCGAAGCGAAAGCGGTCAGAAGTGTGCGTGCGCGCATCGAGTGATCCTGTTCGGCTCTTGTCGGTGGACGTCCCTTTGGCAGATGATACCCCAGAGCGCGCCCTTCATTCGTGACGGGTATGAACCATATATGACGCTGAACAGCAAGCTACCGGATTGCATCAATCGGACGCAGTCCTATTCAGACAGGAGCCCCCATGACCGACGCCCCGTTCCGACCGCTCTCTGACCGCATCGACGAGGCCGCCGCGCAGAGGGCCCTCGCGCGGGCCTGCGATGGCGCCGAGGATGGCGAGATCTTCTTTGAACGGCGTCGTTCCGAAGGGTTGGTCTTTGATGACGGGCGCCTGCGCAACGCGTCCTACGATGCGACCGAAGGGTTTGGCCTGCGGGCCGTCAAAGGCGAGGTCTCCGGTTACGCCCATTCCACCGAACTGAGCGAATCCGCCCTGCTGCGGGCCGCTGAGACTGCCCGGCTGGCCGTGGGCAATGGCGGCGGAAAGCTGGCCCCGCCCCCTGCCGCGACCAACCGGCGGCTCTATGGCGACAGCGATCCCATGGCCGATGCGGGATTCGGGCTGAAGGTGGAGACCCTGCGCGAGATCGACGCCTTTGCCCGCGACCTCGATCCGCGCGTCGTGCAGGTCAGCGCCTCCCTCGGGGCCTCGCTGCAAGAGGTTGAGATCCTCCGCCCCGACGGCCAGATCCTGCACGACACCCGCCCCATGACCCGGATTAACGTCTCGGTCATCGTCGACGAAAACGGTCGGCGTGAACAGGGCGGCGCAGGCGGCGGCGGACGGCACGGGCTGAGCGGCCTGATGGATCGCGACCACTGGCAAGGGCTGGCCCGTGAAGCGCTAAGGATTGCGCTGGTGAACCTGTGCGCCGAACCCGCCCCGGCGGGCGTCATGGACGTGGTGCTCGGTCCCGGCTGGCCCGGCATCCTGCTGCACGAAGCGATTGGCCATGGGCTCGAAGGAGACTTCAACCGCAAGAAAAGTTCCGCCTTCGCCGGGCTCATGGGACAGCGAATCGCGGCTCCCGGAGTGACGGTTCTTGACGACGGCACCCTGCCCGACCGGCGCGGTTCGATCACCATTGACGACGAGGGCACGCCCTCCGCCGCCAATGTACTGATCGAGGACGGGATTCTCGTGGGCTACATGCAGGACCGCCAGAACGCCCGCCTGATGGGCGTCGCACCCACCGGCAACGGGCGCCGCGAGAGCTACGCCCACGCGCCGATGCCGCGGATGACCAACACCTACATGCTGGGCGGCACCGAAGATCCCGCCTCCATCGTCGCCGGGCTCGAAGACGGGATCTACGCGGTGGGATTTGGCGGCGGGCAGGTGGACATCACCAACGGCAAGTTCGTGTTTTCCTGCACTGAGGCCTATCGGGTGAAAAACGGTGTCGTCGGAGCTCCGGTCCGTGGCGCGACCCTGATCGGCGACGGTGCGACAGCGCTGAAGCAGATACGGGCCATCGGCTCTGACATGGCGCTTGATCCCGGCATGGGCAATTGCGGCAAAGCCGGGCAGTGGGTGCCGGTTGGCGTCGGCCAGCCGACCTTGCGAATCGGCGGGCTTACCGTGGGAGGCTCGGCCGCCTGACAGCGACCCGTCCCCCGCCAGATATCGCAAACGAAAAATTCATGCATTCCGAGATGTTAAGTATGGGGATGCAATTCAGGCGATAATGTTAACCCTGTGTTAACCCTGCTGAACGAAAACTTGAGAGGCAAGTCGGCGGAGACAGACGGTTCTTGGAGCAAATCCCTTCCCCATCCCCTCTCACCCCCCCACACACCGAGGAAGATTGGATCGGATGGCTCCGCCTCTTGCGCTCTCACCGGGTCGGCCCGGTAACCTTTCGCAAATTACTGGTACAATTCGGATCCGCTGGAGCCGCGCTGGATGCGTTGCCCGGTCTCGCCAAATCCTCTGGCAGCCCGCGCTACACCCCCTGCTCTGAGGCCGACGCCCGGCGTGAGCTGGATCTGGGCCGCGCGGCTGGCGCCCGCCCTGTCGCACTGGGCAGCGATCTTTATCCCGCGGCTCTGACCGAATTGCCCGACGCCCCACCGCTGCTTTGGCTTCGTGGGCATCCCGAATTGCTGCACCGGCCCACCATCGGCATGGTTGGCGCCCGCAATGCCTCAACCCTCGGACGTCGGATGGCTGCCAGCCTTGCCCATGGGGTCGGCGCCGCAGGTTATGTGGTCGCGTCAGGTCTTGCGCGAGGGATCGACGGAGCTTGCCACGAAGCCGCGCTGGAGACCGGAACGGTCGCCGTCATCGCCGGGGGCATCGACATCGCCTACCCGCCCGAGCATGAGGTGCTGATGGCTCGGATTGCCGCACGTGGCCTTTTGATAAGCGCCCGCCAACCCGGATTGAGCCCGACCGCGCGGGATTTCCCCCGCCGCAACCGGATCATCGCCGGGCTCTCCCGCGCCGTCATCGTTGTCGAGGCGGCGCTGAAATCCGGCTCCCTGATCACCGCACGCGATGCGCTTGATCTCGGGCGCGAGGTGCTGGCGGTGCCGGGCCATCCATTCGACGGGCGCGCGGGTGGCTGCAATGCCCTGATCCGCGACGGTGCCACGCTGATCCGCGGACCACGTGATGTCCTTGACCATCTGACCGTCGAAAGCCCTGCCAGCCGCCCCGAGCCACCAATCACAGACAGTCCCCCGCTGCGCGCCTCGTCTGGGGATCTCGCCCGCCGCATTCTCGACCATCTGGGGCAGACCCCCACCCCTGAGGACCTCCTGATCCGCGATCTGGGACTGCCGGCCGCCGAGGTTGCCCGGCAGCTGACCTTGCTGGAACTTAGCGGCCAGATTGCGCGCGATCCAGGGGGTGGCGTTCTGCTCCAGCCCCCCTCCTGACCGGGAGTTTCAGGCCCGCTCAATTGACAAAGCCCCCATTCCTCCCACATCTAGCGCCGAATTTGTGATCGCCCCAGAGGGAGCCTCCATGCCAGTCGTTGTCGTCGAATCGCCTGCTAAGGCCAAGACAATCAACAAGTATCTCGGCTCGGACTACACGGTCCTGGCATCTTATGGGCATGTTCGCGACCTGCCACCAAAGAACGGTTCCGTCGATCCCGACAACGATTTCCACATGGAATGGGAGGTCGGAAGCGACTCCCGGAAGCACGTCAAGGCCATCGCCGATGCGCTGAAAGACGATCCGAAGCTAATCCTCGCCACCGACCCCGACCGCGAGGGGGAGGCGATTTCGTGGCACCTTGAAGAAACGCTTCGCAAGCGCAAGGCGATCAAGAAGGATACCGAAGTCAGCCGCGTGGTGTTCAACGCCATCACGAAAAACGCCGTGACCGAGGCGATGAAGAACCCGCGTCAGGTCGACGCACCGCTGGTCGAGGCCTATCTGGCCCGCCGCGCGCTCGATTATCTGGTGGGCTTCAACCTGTCGCCGGTCCTTTGGCGCAAGCTCCCCGGCGCGCGGTCAGCGGGGCGGGTTCAATCTGTCTGCCTGCGCCTCATCGTAGAGCGCGAGATGGAGATCGAGGCGTTCAAACCCCGCGAATACTGGTCGGTGAAGGCTCTGCTGGAGACTCCGCGCGGCCAGACCTTTACCGCGCGGCTGGTGACGCTGGCGGGCAAGAAGCTCGACAAGTTCGACCTTGCCGACACGGTCCAGGCGGAGATGGCCGTACAGGCGATCGCGTCCCGCGCGCTCTCGGTGATGAAAGTCGAGGCCAAGCCCGGCACCCGCCGCCCCTCCGCGCCCTTCATGACCTCGACGCTCCAGCAAGAGGCCAGCCGCAAGTTTGGTATGGGTGCGCGCCAGACCATGTCCGCCGCCCAGCGTCTCTACGAGGCCGGACACATCACCTACATGCGGACCGACGGCATCGACATGGCCCCCGAGGCCGTTCATGCCGCCCGCGACGCAATCAAGGATCGCTATGGCGCGGAATATGTGCCGTCGAGCCCGCGCATGTACAAAAACAAGGCCAAGAACGCACAAGAAGCCCACGAATGTATCCGCCCGACCAATATGGCGGCGGATGCGGGTCGGCTGCGGCTCACCGATCCCGACCAGCGCAAGCTCTACGATCTGATCTGGAAACGCACTTTGGCCAGCCAGATGGAAGCCGCGCGGCTGGAACGCACCAGCGTCGACATTTCCGATCCCCATCAGGACGTGGTGCTGCGGGCGACCGGGCAGGTCGTGCTCTTTGACGGCTTCCTGAAGATCTACGAAGAGGGCCGCGACGAGCCGCTTGAGGACGATGACGCCCGCCTGCCGCAACTGTCCGAGGGCGAAAAAACTCCCTTTGCCAAGGGTGGTCTCGCCGCCGAGCACGCCAAAGCCGAGGTCTCGCATCTCTCGGAGGACGGCGCGACCCTCGCGCTCCAGCACCACACCCAGCCGCCACCCCGTTATACCGAGGCCACGCTGGTGAAACGGATGGAAGAGCTCGGCATCGGGCGTCCCTCCACCTATGCCTCCATCGTGACCACGATTCAGGATCGCGGCTACGTGCGCAAGGACGGCAACCGTCTGTTCCCCGAGGACAAAGGCCGCCTTGTCACGGCGTTTTTGACCAATTATTTCAAGCGCTACCTCGAATACGACTTCACCGCCGATCTGGAACAATCCCTCGACCACGTCTCAGCGGGGGATGAGGATTGGAAGGCGCTCCTCTCCCGCTTCTGGCGCGATTTTTCGGCGGCGATCGAGGAAACCTCCGAGCTGCGCATCACCGAGGTGTTGGAGAAGATCAACGAGGTGCTTGAGCCGCATCTTTTCCCGCCGACCGAAGACGGCTCCGACCCGCGGCTTTGCCCCAATTGCGGTCAGGGACGCCTGTCCATGCGCACTGCACGGTCCGGCGGCGCCTTTATCGGCTGCTCCAACTATCCCGAATGTCGCTTCACACGCCCCTTCGGCCCGCCGCTGGAGGGCGAGGCTGCCGAGAATGCGATCCCGCCCGAGGGCAAGGTTCTCGGTGAGGATCAGGGCGACAAGATCTACGCCTTCAAGGGACGGTTCGGCCCCTATGTTCAGCGGGGCGAGGTGACCGAAGAGAACAAGAAACCCCCGCGCCAGTCGATCCCCAAGGGCTGGACGCCCGAGGAAGTGGATCTGGAACAGGCGGTGCGACTCTTGTCCCTGCCCCGTGAAATCGGCCCGCACCCCGAGGATGGGGTGATGATCTGGGCCAATATCGGACGCTATGGCCCCTACCTGAAGCACGCCGACACGATCAGTCACAAGGGCGGCACCAACGCCAACCTTGAGAGCGTTGAGGATGTCTGGGAGATCGGCATGAACCGCGCCGTTCAGGTGCTGGCGGATAAGCCCAAGCGCGGTAAACCCAGCGCCGTCAAACCGTTGCGCGAACTGGGCGAGCACCCGGAACGCGGCGGGCCGGTCAACGTGATGAAGGGGCGCTACGGACCGTATGTGAAGTGGGACAAGGTGAACGCCACTATCCCCGAGACCATCGAGCCTGAGGCGATCACCCTCGATCAGGCTGTCGAGTTGATCACGGAGCGTGAGGCGAAGGGAGGCAAGAAAACCACCCGCAAGGCCGCGCCTCGGAAAACCTCCGCAAAGAAAACGACAGCCAGGAAACCGGCGGCAAAAAAGACCACGACCCGCAAGACCGCCGCAAAGAAGGCTTCGTCGGAGTAAGGCGCTCTTGGGGCGGGGGATAACATCTCCGCCCCCGTTTTAGCGCCAACAAGCGTTGACCTCCTCCGCCCGCGTCCCGATAGATGGGGCAACACAGAGGAGACGCTGCACATGCAGAAAATCTACGACTCGGCCGAGGCGGCGCTGGACGGGCTCCTGCGCGACAACCTGCTGATCGCCGCCGGGGGCTTTGGCCTCTGCGGCATTCCTGAACTCCTGCTCGAAGCGATCCGCAAGAGCGGCGTCAAGGGCCTGACCTTCGCCTCGAACAACGCGGGAGTGGATGATTTTGGCATCGGCATCCTGCTGCAGACCAAACAGGTCAGGAAGATGATGTCCTCCTATGTGGGCGAGAACGCCGAATTCATGCGCCAGTATCTGGAGGGTGAGCTGGAGGTCGAGTTCAACCCGCAGGGCACTTTGGCCGAGCGTATGCGCGCCGGCGGCGCCGGCATACCGGGCTTCTACACCAAAACCGGCGTCGGGACCCAGATTGCCGAGGGCAAGGAGCATAAGGACTTTAACGGCGAGACCTACATCCTTGAGCACGGGATATTTGCCGACCTCGCCATCGTCAAGGCCTGGAAAGCCGATGACACCGGCAACCTGATCTTCCGCAAGACCGCCCGCAACTTCAACGTCCCCGCAGCCACCTGCGGTCGGATCTGCATTGCCGAGGTCGAGGAAATCGTCCCTCGTGGCAGCCTTGACCCCGATCAGATCCATCTGCCCGGCGTCTATGTGCATCGGATCGTTCAGGGCGAGCACGAAAAGCGCATCGAACAGCGCACCACCCGCAAGCGTGAGGAGGCATAATGGCCCAGATCGACCCCAGCCTTCGCGAAGCAACCGAAACGTTCCTCGACGAGGCGGCCAGCATCGCGACGAAGAAATTCGGTGCCGATGCCGTCCGCGACAATCCGGGTCTAACGACCGATATCGCCCTCTTCATGAGCAACCTTATCGTGGCCCAAGCCACCCGCAGGAAAGGCTAAACCATGCCCTGGGACAGAAATCAGATGGCCGAACGAGCCGCTCAGGAGCTCGCCGATGGCATGTATGTGAACCTCGGCATCGGCATCCCCACGCTGGTGGCGAACTATACAGGTGACAAGGACATCACGCTGCAATCCGAAAACGGGATGCTCGGCATGGGACCTTTCCCCTTTGAGGGCGATGAGGATCCCGACCTGATCAACGCGGGCAAGCAGACCATCACCGAACTGGAGCGCACAGCCTATTTCGACAGCGCCACCTCCTTCGCCATGATCCGCGGCGGCAAGATCGCCTGCGCGATCCTCGGCGCCATGGAGGTGAGCGAAAAGGGCGATCTGGCCAACTGGATGATCCCCGGCAAGCTCGTCAAAGGCATGGGCGGGGCGATGGATCTCGTGGCCGGTGTGGGTCGCGTCGTGGTGGTGATGGACCACACGAATAAACATGGCGACTCCAAGGTCCTGCGCGAATGCACCCTGCCCCTGACGGGCAAGGGCGTGGTCGATCTGATCATCACCAATCTCGGTGTGCTCGAGGTGGGCCATAAGGGCCTCCACATCCTCGAATGCGCCCCCGGTGTAACGCGCGAAGACATCCGCGCCGCGACCGAGGCCACGATCGTCGACTGACGCCCCTGGGGCGGGCCGCTGCGGGTCCGCCCTTCATCTTTCCACAAGTACCCCGGGGGAGGTCGCTGCAGCGGCCGGGGGCAGCGCCCCCATGAACGGTTTCGTCATGTCCCAGTTGCCCGACAGTTTCGCCCGGTGGTTCGCCTCTCGCGGATGGTCGATCCACCCCCATCAGCAGCAGATGCTGGATCGCGCCGACGCGCCCGCGCTGCTGCTCATTGCGCCTACGGGCGGCGGCAAGACACTGGCGGGGTTTCTGCCGAGCCTCGTGGACCTCGCGGACGGAACGCATCAGGGGATGCACACGCTCTACGTCTCGCCGCTGAAGGCACTGGCTGCCGATATCCGCCGCAACCTGACGGCGCCTGTCACCGAGATGGGCCTACCCATCCGGATCGAGGACCGGACGGGGGATACCTCCTATACCCAGAAGCGCCGCCAGCGCGCCGACCCACCCCATATCCTGTTGACCACGCCCGAGAGCCTCGCGCTGATGCTCAGCTACGAGGACGCGCCGCGCATCTTTGCGGGACTGAAGCGGATCGCCGTGGACGAAATCCACGCGCTGGCAGAGTCGAAGCGGGGTGATCAGTTGATGCTGGCGCTCTCCCGATTGCAATCGCTGGTGCCCGGGCTTCGACGAGTCGGCCTGTCGGCCACGGTCGAGGATCCCGACGCCATTGCGGGCTTTCTGGCGCGCCACCCGGACCCCTGTCCGGTGCTCTACGCCGATCCGGGGCCGGAGCCGGACATCTCCATGCTCATCGCCGCCGCGCCGCCGCCCTGGGCCGGGGGGGGCGGGCGCTACGCGATCCCCGAAGTGCTGGAACAGGTCCGCCAGCACCGGACCACGCTGATTTTTCACAACACCCGCGCGCAGGCGGAGATCTTCTTTCACGAGCTGTGGCTTCAGAACGAGGACGCCCTGCCCATCGGCATCCATCACGGCTCGCTCTCCCGCGAACAACGGGCGAAGACCGAGGCGGCCATGGTGGCGGGCCAGCTCCGCGCCATTGTCTGCACCGGCTCGCTGGACCTCGGGATCGATTGGGGGGATGTCGATCTGGTGATTCAGGTCGGCGCCCCGAAGAACGTGAAACGTCTTGTCCAGCGCATCGGCCGCGCCAATCACCGCTACAATGCCCCCTCTAAGGCGCTGCTGGTCCCCGCCAACCGCTTTGAGGTGGTCGAGTGTGTCGCTGCGCTGGAGGCCGTAAAGGCGCGAGATCTGGATGGCGATCCGCGCGGCCCGGGTCCGCGGGACGTTCTGTGCCAGCATCTGCTGATCTGCGCTGCCTCGGCTCCATTCGATGCGGATTCGCTTTACACGGAGGTCACAACCGCTGGACCCTACCGCGCGCTGAGCCGTGCCGATTTTGACGCCTGCCTCGATTTCGTGGCCACCGGCGGCTACGCCCTCCGGGCCTATGATCGCTGGCAAAGGCTGGTCGAGCGCGATGGCCTCTGGCAGCTCCGCGACCCCCGCAGCGCGACGCGGATCCGGCAAAATATCGGCACGATCATGGATACCGACCTCCTGAAGGTGCGGATGCGGGGCCGGGGGGGCACACCGCTGGGCGAGATCGAAGAGGGCTTTGCCGCCACGCTCTCACCCGGTGACACCTTCCTCATCGGGGGGCAAATCGTCCGGTACGAGGGTCTGCGCGAGATGGTGGTGGAGGTCAGCCGCCGTGCGGATAAGCCGCCGAAGATCGCGACTTTCATGGGCACGAAATTCGCCACCTCGACCCAGCTTTCGCACCGTATCCTGCGAATGTTCCAGCAGGACGACTGGCCCGAACTGCCCCCGGCCACCCGCGATTGGCTGCACTTGCAACGGCGCGCGTCGAAACTGCCCGAACCGGATCGGCTGCTGGTTGAGAGCTTTCCCTGGATCGGACGGCATCACACCTGCATCTACGGTTTCGCCGGGCGCAACGCCATGCAGACGCTGGGCCTACTGGTCACCGCCCGAATGGAGGCCGGAGGGCTCGACCCGCTGGGATTTGTCGCCACAGACTACGCCACACTGATCTGGGGGCTGGAGCCAGTTGCCGAGCCCGGTGCGCTGTTTGCGGGCGACAACCTGCGCGAGACTTTCGAGACCTGGCTGTCCGGCAACGCGGTGATGAAGCGGACCTTCAAGCAGGCCGCCGTCATCACCGGCCTCATCGAGCGTCAGACGCAAGGCCAGCGCAAGAGCGGCAAGCAAGCGACGTTTTCTTCGGATATTCTCTACGACACGCTGCTGAAATATGATCCCGACCATCTGCTCATGGACATCACCCGCGAGGAAGCGCTCAAGGGGTTGGTGGATTTCGGCCGAATCGAGGAAATGCTGGCCCGCACGTCCGGACGCATCGACCACGTGATCACCGACCGCCCGACGCCGCTCGCCGCGCCCTTGTTCCTAGAGGCCGGACGCATCCCCGTCGAGGGGGCTGCCACTGACCGGTTGCTAGCCGATGAGGCGGAGCGCCTGATGAGTGGCACCGGGCTGGAGATGAGCGCCGAGGATCAGCGACGGTGGCGCGTCCCATTCTGAAGCTTGCGCAAGACGATGCAAAGCCGTATCGAACGCAGCGTGAACACCTGTGTCTTTACTCTTCGCGATGAAACGCTGCACGTCCTGCCGTCTGGCGGGCTCTGGTGGCCCGACCAGCAGAGCCTGATTGTCGCAGATCTACACCTCGGGAAATCCAAGCGGATCGCCCGGCGTGGCGGTGGATTGCTGCCCCCCTATGAAGGTCTCGACACCCTTTTTCGCCTCGACGCGGATATCACGGCGACCGGCGCGGCGCGGGTGGTTTGTCTTGGGGATAGCTTTGACGACGATGCCGCTCAAAGGGCCCTCGGATCTGCAGAGCAGGAGCTCTTGTCTCGGCTGCAAAAGCAGTGCGACTGGGTTTGGGTGACGGGCAATCATGATCCCGGCGTCGGAGGGCTGAGCGGGACTGTTCTAAGCGATATGCGGCTCGGGAGCCTGACTCTGCGGCACATCGCGGAGGCGGGAACCGACGGCGAGCTTTCGGGACATTACCACCCCAAGGCGCGGCTGACCCTGCGTGGAAAAACAATCTCCCGCCCCTGCTGTCTTGTCGACCAGTCACGGGCGATCCTACCGGCTTATGGCACATACACGGGCGGGCTGGACTGGCGAGACAAAGCGTTCAACGGTTTGTTCGAGGCACAAGCGATGGCGATTTTGACAGGGCAGAGACCGTGCCGCGTCCCTTACCGGGGCGGAGAAATCTCTGCGTCATCACATGTCTGAAGGGGCTCCCGAATGAATCTGCGAATTTCGCAGGTAGAGGACTTGGGCGGCCCGGCGGGAGAGGACCGGAGCCGCCCTGTCGGTCAGGTGTCAGACGAGAATGGCTGTGGCGAGAGCCATGCCGAAGAAAACACCGCCATGAATTGCAACGATCAGTCCGGTCATCTGTAAATCCTCCGTGGTTGAAAATGTAAGTCTGCAGCGACAGGCAAAGTTCCGCCGAAAATAAAATTATTCTCCTTTCCATGCCCGTTGGTTCGGAATGTGCAACCGGAGAGGATCCCCGATTCGCAATGTGCCGGGCCGTTCGACCCAGGCTGTCACGCCACGCAAACCTGCGGCGGCGGATTTGAAGCGTTTACCCGCGTCACCGATCTGTTCGACAAGAGTTTTCGCGACGAGCGTACAGGGCTCGTTCTGCATATCGACGACCAGCGTCGTTCCGTCCGGTGCTTGCAGCCGAGAAGAGGGCGGGATGTAGCTGAAATCGGGTAGACCTTCGATTGCAATCGAAGCGCCCAGCCACGCCGGGTCCAGCCGCTCCACGTCGAGACCACGGGCAATGGTGTCCAGCTCCTCGACTGAGACGATGGCGATTTGCCGGGTATTTGCGATTTCGGTGCCTCTTGGATGCTGGGCAAGAACACGCGCACATGATGGACGCGTCCGGCCCGCGTGGACCTCTCCCTCCAGACCGTCGAAACTCAGCGGCATCTCCCCCACCGGCTCCCCGTCGATTTCCAGACGGTCCCGGTGCGGCACCCGACCAAGCCAGGCAATGCGTCCGGAATGTTCTGTCGGCATCAGCGCTGGCATACGGCATCCAATCTTACAGTTCTAAAATAACTACTAAAATCAAGGTTTGGCAGAAGCCCCAACGATAGGTTGCATTTTCGAATCGGGACACGTCAAAGAAAAAGCGGCGGCGCGGCAGAAAAGAGGGCAAGCCGTACCCCACACGCAAAAAACCCGGCCACTGGGGCCGGGTTTTCGTCGTCTCAAACGGTGCGCCGATCAGGCGTCCGCGTGATCCTTGTACTTGCGCTTATGAGGCGCCCAGATCCGCTTGTTGGTCAGGTACAGCAGCGCGGCCAGCACAGACAACATCACGACGCCGGTGAAACCTGCCTGCTTGCGGGCGGCGAGCTTCGGCTCAGCGGTCCACATCAGAAAGGCCGCGACATCCTGGGATGTCTGCTCGATGGTCGCGGGAGTGCCGTCCTCATAGGTCACGTCGTCGCCATAGAGGGGCTGCGACATGGCGATCCAGCTGCCCGGATATTTGTGGTGACCGTCCTCGTCCTTGCACTCGTCGGGATAGCCGCCCGCGGCGAAGGCCGAGTTGTAGTAGCCGTCGAAATCCTCCGGAGCGCAGGAGGGCGGATCCTCGTAGCTGGCCAGCAGGGTCGCGATGTATTCCGGACCACCCATGCCCTTGAAGAGCTGGTTCAGGCCGGAGCCAACGGGGCCGTGAAAGCCTGCACGTGCCTTGGCCATCATGCTGAGATCGGGCGCACCGGCACCGTTATTCTCGTTGAAATGGTCGGTCGGCTTGGCGGGGCGATAGTCGCCCTCGCCTTCCAGCAGAGACTGGTCGAACACCTCGAACTGCGCGGCATAGGCGCGGACCTGCTCCTCGGGGAGGCCGGGACCACCCTCATCACCCAGCGTGCGGTAGGGCACGTATTTCAGGCCGTGGCAGGCCGAGCAGACCTCGGTGTAAACCTGCAGGCCACGCTGGAGCTGGAACTGGTCGTAGGTGCCGAACGGACCTTCGAAGGAGAAGTCATAGTCGGTGACATGCGCTTCGCCTCCGGCGGCCACGGCCGCCCCGGTCAGTCCCAGGGCAACAGCGGCGCTCAGCGTCAGGGTCTTGAGCATACTCATCCTCTTTCTCACTCGGCCGGGGTCGCGGCGGACGTCGTGGAGCCCTCGGCCGGGGCATAATGGCTGGCAAAGTCTTCTTCGATGGTCGCGGGCTGAGCCAGCGGCTTTTCGAAGATGCCCAAGAGCGGCAGGACCACCAGGAAGTAGCCGAACCAGTAGGCCGACGCGATCAGCGAGATCGTGGCATAGGGCTCCTCGGCGGGCATGGCGCCGCACCACATCAGCACGAAGAAATCGAGGATGAAGAGCCAGTACCAGATTCTGAACATCGGGCGATAGCGACCCGAACGGACCGACGAGGTGTCGAGCCACGGGGCCAGCGCCATGACGATGATCGCGCCGAACATGGCAACGACACCGAAGAACTTCGCATCGACGATGCCGCCGGTGACGAAGCTGGCGATCTGCACGACCCAGACCTCGCCCGTGAAGGCGCGCAGGATGGCGTAGAAAGGCAGGAAGTACCATTCGGGCACGATATGCGCCGGGGTGACCAGCGGGTTGGCTTCGATGTAGTTATCCGGGTGGCCCAAGTAGTTCGGCATGAATCCGACCACGGCGAAGAACACCGCCAGGATAACGGCCAGCGCGAACAGGTCCTTGATCACGAAGTAGGGCCAGAAGGGCAGCGTGTCCTTTTCGGCTTCTTCCTTCGAGCCACGGCGCACTTCTACCCCAGTGGGGTTGTTGTTGCCGGTGGTGTGGAAAGCCCAGATGTGAACCATCGTCAGGCCCGCGAGGATCATCGGCAGCAGATAGTGCAGCGAGAAGAAGCGGGTCAGGGTGTATTCGCCCACCGCAGGTCCACCCAGCAGCCAAGTCTGGAGCGATTCTCCGATGAACGGAATGGCGCCAAACAGGCCGGTGATCACGGTCGCGCCCCAGAAGGACATCTGACCCCAGGGCAACACATAGCCCATGAAGGCGGTGCCCATCATCAGCAGGTACATCAGGATACCGATGATCCACGTCACCTCACGAGGCTCCTTGTACGAGCCGTAATAGAGGTTGCGGAAGATGTGCAGATACACGGCCACAAAGAACAGCGAAGCACCGTTCATGTGCAGGTAGCGGATCATGAAGCCGCCATTCACATCGCGCATGATGTGCTCGACGGAGGCAAAGGCTGTCTCGGTCGAGGGGATGTAGTGCATCACCAGCACGATGCCGGTGGCGATTTGCAGCACCAGCGTAAAGGTCAGCACAATGCCCCAGATCCACATCCAGTTCAGGTTCTTGGGCGTGGGGATCATGATGGTGTCGTACATGAGTCCGACAACCGGCAGACGGCGATGCAGCCAACGCTCGCCGCCGGTCTTCGGCTCGTAATGGTCGTGGGGGATTCCGGCCATATTCAGGTCTCCTTATCCCAGAACGATAGTGTCAGTGCCGTCAAAGGCCGCAACCGGCACCGGCAGGTTTTCCGGCGCGGGACCTTTGCGGATCCGGCCAGCCGTGTCGTAGTGGGAGCCGTGGCAGGGGCAGAACCAGCCGCCGAACTCACCGGCACCATCGCCCAGCGGCACACAGCCGAGGTGGGTGCAGACACCCATCATCACCAGCCATTCTTCGCTGGTATCCTCGTCCGACATTTTCAGCGCGCGGTTGGTGTCGATTGCCGGCGCACCGGCCTCGATATTCGCGTTGCGCGCATCGGGATCGGGGAGGCTCGACACGTCAACGGCGTTGGCTTCCTCGATCTCCTTTTCCGTGCGGCGACGGATAAAGACGGGCTTGCCCAGCCAGAAGGCGGTGATCTGGGTGCCGGGCTCGACGCCGCTCACATCCACGCGGATGGAGGACAGGGCCTGCACATTGGCCGAGGGGTTCATCTGGTTGACCAGAGGCCACACTGCAGCACCGGCAACCACTGCGCCGGCCCCGCCCGTGGCATAGTAGAGGAAGTCGCGGCGCGTTCCGCCGGTATCGTCTGCGTGGGACAAGGGGTCTCTCTCCTTACTTGCAACCCGGCGCAGACGACCTAAATCAACCGTCTGCACAACGGTTCGTCGCGGACGGTCTAACGGTTCCGCGCGGCTGGGTCCAGCGGACAAACCTGCGCACCTCGAAAGACCGTGCCGTGAGCGCCACGCGCCTCTGAATGGACACGGTCGTCAGCCCTCGGGTGCGGTTAGCTTGAATGACTCACGCTCGGCGATCCGCGCCTCGAACGCCGCCAGACCAGGACGCCCCTTGCGCCAGGTACGCGCCTCGAACCGGAAATCGAGATAGCCCAGCGCGCAGCCGAGGGCGATCTGACCCATGTCGAGCGGCGCGGAGAGATGGCTCAGCCAGCGTTGCTCCAGCACATCAAGGGCGCGGGTGACCTTGCCCCATTGGGCTTCGACATAATCGGCGAACCGGATTTCTTCGGGGCGGACCTTGGCCTCATAGACCATGAGCACCGCGGCATCCATGATTCCGTCCGCCGTCGCCTCCAGCGTCAGCACGTCCCAGAGGCGGCTCTCGGGGTAGAGTTTGGCATCCGCGCGGACGTCAAGGTAGCGACAGATCACCCGGCTGTCATACAGCGCGGGGCCGTCGGGGCGCAGCAGACACGGGATTTTGCCCAGCGGATTGTGATTCTCCGGGTTGGGCGCCAGCGGCGTCTGCACCGAATCACGCAACCGGGTCTCGTCCGCGAGGCCAGTTTCATGGAGAACCACCCGCACTTTGCGGGCAAAGGGGGACGGGGCAGAGTAAAACAAATCCATCATGGGAGCGAGCTTAGCCGTTCCGCCGGACTTGTCTGCAAAATTCTGCGTCAGGCTATCAGATGGCTAGCGGTGGCGCCCTTGATGGTCAGAGTGCTGATCCGCCCCTCGGTCTGAGGCTCGGCCACGCGGACCTCCGCGAACTGCTCGGTCCGGCCCATCGTGTGGCTCTCCATCAGCACCCGATGGGTTTGCCCCACCTGCGCCGCCATATGCCGCGCCGCAGCCCGGTCACCCACCTCGCGCAGACGCGCGGCACGGTCCTTGATCAGCCCTCGATCCAGCTGAGGCATCCGCGCGGCAGGCGTGCCGGGACGCGGGGAATAAGGGAAGACATGCAGCCAGGTCAGATCGCACTCCTCCACCAACCGCAGGCTGTCGGCAAAGTGATCCTCAGTTTCGGTCGGAAAGCCCGCGATAAGATCGGCACCAAAGGTGATCCCTGGCCTCAGCCGCCGCGCCTCCTGACAAAAGGCGATGGCATCATCCCGCAGGTGCCGGCGCTTCATCCGCTTGAGGATCAGGTCCGCCCCGTGCTGGAGCGACAGGTGCAGATGGGGCATCAGCCGCTCTTCCCCGGCAATGGCCCGCATCAGCGCGTCATCGGCCTCGATCGAATCAATCGAACTGATTCGCAGACGCGGCAGCTCGGGCACGAGTTTCAGGATCCGCATGACCAGATCGCCCAGACGCGGCTGCCCCGGCAGATCCGCGCCCCAGGAGGTCATATCGACCCCGGTCAGCACGATCTCCTCAAAGCCCCCGGCCACCAGCCGCCGGATCTGGTCCACCACGACCCCGGCGGGCACCGAGCGCGAATTGCCCCGGCCAAAGGGAATGATGCAGAAGGTGCAGCGGTGATCACAGCCATTCTGCACCTGCACATAGGCCCGCGAGCGCGTCCCGAAGCCGTCGATCAAATGCCCCGCCGTCTCGGTCACCGACATGATATCGTTGACTTGCACGCGCTCGGTCTCACCGGTGAAATCCGGCGCCAAGGCGGCCCAGCGCGCGGGATCCATCTTTTCGCTGTTACCGAGGACGGTGGTCACCTCCTCCATGGCCGCAAAGCTCTCCGGCTCCGTCTGTGCCGCGCAGCCCGTTACCACGATTCGCGCACCGGGATTGTCGCGGGCGAGCTTACGAATGTCCTTCTTGGCCTTTCGCACCGCCTCGGCGGTCACTGCGCAAGTGTTGACGACGACAAGGTTCTCCAGCCCTGCCTGCCGCGCCATGGTCTGCATTGCCTCGGTCTCATAAGCGTTCAGCCGACAGCCATGGTTAGAGAAGACCGGCGCGGTCATGATACCGCGCTCAGCCACTCGGCGCGAAACACACCGTCGAACACATGCGCCGTCGGCCCGGTCATCCAGACGCCATCCTCGCGCCAGTCGATCAGCAGCGTGCCGCCATCCAGATCCACCGTGACCTTGCGCCCCGTCAGCCCCCGCCGCGCCGCCGCCACGGCAACCGCACAGGAGGACGAGCCAGAGGCCCGGGTGATCCCGGCGCCCCGCTCCCACACCCGCATCCGCAGCCGGTCCGGGCCTGAGACATGGGCCACCTGCACATTGGTCCGCTCGGGAAACAGCGGATGGTGCTCGTGCTCGGGACCGAATCGCTCCAGATTCACAGCCTCGGCGTCTTCGACGAAGAAACTGCAATGGGGATTGCCCATGCCCGTCGCCACCGGATCGCCGTCGATGGGTAGATGATCGAGATCCACTGACCGCGCCAGCGGTACCGCCTGCCAGTCCAGCAGCGGCGCCCCCATATTCACCGCCGTCAACCCGTTCCCGGCGTCCTCGGCATCGAGTACCCCCCGCTCGGTCTCCAGCGTTACTGCGCGCTGCCCGGTCTCCTCCATGAGAAACCGCGCGATGCATCGCGAGGCATTCCCGCAGGCCCCCGAGAGCGACCCGTCGGCATTCCAAAAAACAAGCCGGACATTCGCAGCGTCGCTCCGATCAATGGTCGCAAGCTGGTCAAATCCAACCCCGAACTGCCGGTCCCCTATCGCACGCGCAAGGGTGGCCGTCACAGGAACGGGCTCCGCGCGACGGTCGATCACCACGAAATCATTGCCGAGCCCATGCATCTTCATGAACCGGAGGGGGGAGAGAGCTTGTATCATGACGGTCCGCATATAGAGACTGCGTATTTACAAGAAAAGTCTCTCATTTCCGCTTGACGCCTCTGAGGGCAAACTCTAAACGGCCCCTCGTGAGCCGATAGCTCAGTTGGTAGAGCAACTGACTTTTAATCAGTAGGTCCAGGGTTCGAGCCCCTGTCGGCTCACCATCACAACCAACTTTGTCGGGCGACACCCGATTTAGTCATTGTTGAGAGGTCTCTGTCCATTTGTGACAGGCATCTTCTTCATTCGCCTTGCGGACGCACAGGTAAGCTGGCGTCCCGACTCTCCGTTTGCTTGGGCCGCTTCGGAGGAGGCCAGTCTGGTTTTCAGCACTTGGGTTTTTAACATTCGTTCACGTGAGCAGCTCCGCTGGGGTGGTCCAGTTTGAATGTTAGTGCATGACTGGCTTCCGGTCCGTTTCCGGTGCCGGTGGGCGGTATCTCAAGGCACTGTTTGGACGCTTCGTGTTGTAGTGCCGCCTCCATCGCTCGATCAGGATTTGGGCCTCGCGCAGGCTGGAGAAGATTTCTCCGTCGAGCAGTTCGTCGCGGAACCGCCCGTTGAAGCTTTCGCAATAGCCGTTTTCCCAAGGGTGAGGCGGAGCAGTAATTGGTCGGGGGATCAATTCCCCAACGAACGGCTCGATGTAAGCCGTCTTTGCGCGGACGGCACCGATCCAGTCCCGGACGGCCTGGGCGACAAACTCCGGACCATTGTCCGAGCGTATGAAGCTCGGCTTGCGCTCTGCCTTAATGGTTAGTGTCCGCGCACGTGGTGTAATTTCTGCGCCTTCAACGGTGTAATGCCGGGTGGCCATCGAGGTGTATGGTCAGGTGGAGTTTGACGACTTCAACCACGCACCACACGGAGCCCCCGATGACCAAGACCAACATGGACCTTTCCGAACGTCTGGCCAAGCAGGACGGCGGCGATTTTCTTCGCACCGTCGCCGAGGCCGTTTTGCAGCTGATCATGGAGGCTGACGTCGAAGGCCTGATTGGCGCCGGTAAGCACGAACGGGCTGATCAACGCACGACCTGGAGGAACGGGTATC
>NZ_VFSV01000060.1 GCF_007004065.1 Palleronia caenipelagi
TCCCGCGACAAATATCGTCCGGGACAGCCCCCGGGAATGTGGACCATCATCCGGGATGGAACACCTCTTGCTTCCAGTAGATGGATCTCTGACGCCACTGGATATTCGGCAGTTCCCCGGCCGTCTGCCTGACGGCCTCGAGGGCCTCGCGCAGGGTCGCGGCTTTGCCGCTATGCGGCATCGGTGCCGGGTAGACGTGGACGGCCCAGGAATAGGGCAGAACGCCGGTGATGGCTGGTGACGGGTGAACCCGGCCCACGGGCTCGCCCTCCCGCAGGACAATCCTGTCATGGGGCCAGGAGGATGGATCATCCGCCCATGTGGGCCTGTGGGACCAACGCATCTTTTCTCATCTTTTCAGGGTCCGGGGATCGACAGAACACCCGCATCCGGTGTAAAACAAATCATGAACAGATTAGCAGGAATCCCGCCATGTTCGAGATTAAAGATACCGCCGCTGGCCTGACCGTGACGATGATCCGGGAGCCTGAACCCCGGAACCCGCGAATGGCAGATGAAAACCTCTTCCAGATCGTGACGTGGATCCCCGACCTGGGCGATGCCCATGACTGGCCCAACGAACAGGCTTTTCTCGCGTCGATCAATCACGAAGAGACCGTGATGATGCCGCTCACCACGATTCTGATCCGTGGGCGCCATGCGCTCGTGCCCGCCTACAAGGACACCGACAGGGTGGTGGGATATGCCTTCGCCAGTTTCGAGAGCATTTGCCTGTTCAACAAGATGGGCAAGATCACCGACGAGGTGCGGAGCCGCGTTCTGGAGAACGCGGAGTATACCTGTCTGGGAGAGCTCAGCGCTTATGAGGAATTCATCGCCGGAGATGTCCACATGTATCACGTGGTCGACAAGCGGGGGGAGCTCCTCGAAGAGGAGCGCAACATCTGCGGAAGCGAGTATGCGATGTCGAAAGCCAAGGATGCCTTCCAGAGACATCTCTATGGCATTCAGATGGACCTGTAGCGGACAGCGCGTCCCATGTGTGGTCGGTTTCTCGATCCCAATCTGAGAAGCGACGATCCCTGATCTCCAGTCAGGGATAGCGCTCCGGAAAGAGATGCTCGGGCGTGGTCTCCAGAACGATAGCGAGCGCCCGCTCGATCCTCCGGGATCGGTTCCGTCCCCGGCTGACAAGGGACACGGTTGTCCCGTTGACACCGAGTTGACGGGCGACGGCAGAGAACGAGAGCCCCCTCCTCCGCAGGTCCGCCTTGACGCCCTCATGCCGGGCGAGGTCGTCGTCCACATTTCTCATTCGTGAAGGCTCACCGATCCCACCATCGGGGAAAACTCGGCCGCGACGTCGCGGCGGTCAAAAGCAGATCAGTATCATGGCAAAATCGGGCCGGACAACATCGGGTTCTCTGATTGCGGCTATGTCAAGCGGGTGAGCGATGTGTCCGTCCGGGGTCATGGTTCTCTCCGAGGTCGCGGATCATACGCCTCATGATGGTGTTCGGTGTTGGATCGTCTCCAATGTCGTTTGCGGGCTGAGCAGGCGAGGCTGCATCCCAACCGTTTTTACGAGATCGATCAACCTCCGTCCCGTCGGGACTTCGCTCCCCGCCTCCGGGGCGGGAACTCAGATCAGGCGGTGGCCTCCTTCGTCCATTGGTATTCGGTTTCGTTCTTCCACAGCGTCAGCATCAGCACGGCGATCTTGCGCGCGGTGGCGACCGCCGCCTTGCGGAATCCGCGCCGTCCAGCCAGTCGCACGGCCCAGCTCTTGAGTGGCGAGAAGCGTTTGACCTGGCGGATCAGGCAGGAAGCGGCCTCGAACAGCAGGCCACGCATGGCGCCATCCCCGCATTTCGATACGCGCCCTGACCAGTCCACTTCGCCGGATTGGTGTCGCTTTGGCGTCAGTCCAAGGAAAGCACCGACATCGGAGGTCCGGCTGAACCGGCCCGGATCATCGACCAGGCCAATGAAGCTGAGCGCGTTGACCGGGCCGACGCCGGGGATGGTCATCAGGCGTCGTGCAACAGGGTCGGCCTTGGCTTTGCGCTTCACGGCTTTGTCCAGGTCATCTGCTGCCTGGCACAGCGTGGCATGGGTGGCAATGAAACCATCGGCGATCGCGCGCAGAACCTGATCGGCCTCACCTGCCTTGGCCAGTTGGTCACGGAAGGCCTGCCTTTGCTGCCCCTGACCGATGCCAGACATGCGGATACCGAAGGTCTTCAGAACGCCGCGGATGTGCCCTTCGAGGTCTTTGCGCAGGCGGATCAACCTTTCCCGCGCGCCAATCAGGCTGCGCAGCCGATCCGCCCCTTCGCTGCGAATGTGGACGGGCGTGAACCACCCGGTGCGGGCGAGCTGCGCCAGCCCCTCAGCATCAGCGGCATCGGACTTGTTGAGCCGGGCCGACAGAGCCTTGTGCGCCTTGCGGGCATCAATGCAGATCACGGGCAAACCGAGCCGCGCCATTCCGCGTTGCAACCAGATCGACAGCATCCCGCTCTCATGCACGATCCGGCGGGGCCTGAGATCGCGGTTGCGGAACCAGCCTGCCACGGCCTCAGGGTCAGCAGGGCATGTTCCCCGCGCAATGGTCTTGCCATTTGCATCCACAACACAGATCGAAATCTCTTTCAGCGACACATCCAAACCGGCATAGTATTCCATAGGTCGTTCTCCTCACGGCTTATATCCATGAGGCCAGCATACCGGACCTCGTTCGCCCCGGAGAGCGACCGCCGCAATCACACCATGTCGTTTGGCCCGATTTGGGGCATGAAACATCTGCAATACAATGAGTTGCGGGATTTTGAAGATCCGGGCCAAAATCACGTTCAACATGTCCCCGATGGGCGCGTCAGACGCCCGAATTGATCGGGTCATTTCGCCCGATTTAGTGGGTAAAAGCGCTGTCTTTCAGAGGGTTATTCAATTTTCGCCGCCACGGCCCGGTTTTGGAGGCCATGACATGGCCCGGGATGCTGAACAAGCGGTGAACTGACGGGCTCTCAGGGTGGAGAGCTCGGGAGGCGTCGGGACCTCCCAGCACGGCGCGGCAAACGCTGGACCAGCGAGCGAGAGAGAAAAGGCGGCTCCGCCTTTGGGGGATCCCCTGCGGGGGATCGAGGCAGAGAGAAGCGAGCGGTTCGCGTCTCCTGCCAGCCAACCCCGAAAGGAGGTGAGACAAGTGAGTGAAACCTGGCTGCACGCCCAGCGCATCAAAGCGTGGGCGCTGGTGAGGAAGGGCGGTCTGTCCGCTAAGATCGGCCGCGCCTTCCTCAAGAAACACGGGATCGTCTGATCCCCTCGCCTCATCCCCGTCAGGGGGTGAGGCAATCATACCACATCCCAACCCCGGCGGTAAATTGAATACGGACGCGCATCCGGATCACTACACACGAAGCCGGGAGCAACTGGAGGAGACGTGCCGTGACAAAACGGAAGCAAAATCAGCGACGGCGACATGTTCTGCCTGCCCGCCGTCTCGTGGAGACCCGCAAGTGATCTTCGTCCCTGTTTCCGGACAGTGTGATTGTTGACCCTACGCGGCGATTTTCCAACTCATTTCTTCGAAAGCCTCTGCCGGTGTCTGGTAGCCGATGGCTGAATGGCGGCGCTGGCGGCCCGTAGAAGACCCCGATGTATTCGAAGATAGCGGCCGTGGCCTGTGCCCTTGTTGCGAAGCGCTGGCGGTGGACCAGCTCCTTTTTCAGCGAAGAAAAGAAGCTCTCCATCGGAGCGTTATCGAGGCACTGACCCTTGCGGCTCATGGACTGGATCAGCCTGGCGCGGTGGATGATCTTGCGATAGTCTCCGCTGGCATATTGCACGCCGCGATCAGAGTGAGCGATCAGACCGGGCACTGGGCCGCGCCGGTCGAGAGCCATCCGGAGCGCGTCGCAGCACAGGTCTGCGCCCAGGTGATCGGCCATGGACCACCCCACGATTTCGCGGGACGCCATATCCTTGACCGCAGCGAGGTAGAGCCAGCCCTCGCCGGTACCGACATAGGTGATGTCGGCCAGCCAGACGGTGTTCGGAGTGGTGCAATGAAATGCCCGCCCAAGCAGGTTCGGTGACGGGGTCAGCTTATGATTGCTGTTCGTGGTCACCGGCTTGCGCGGCTTTCTCAGGCGGGCTGAGATCCTGTTTTCCCGCATAATTCTGGCCACGCGCCGCTCCGAGACGCACACCCCATCAGCGCGCAGATCCCGGTGAATGCGTTTGGAGCCGTAGCGCCCCTTGCTGGCTTTGAAGAAGTGCCTGATCCGCTCCAGCAACGCCACGTCTTGTGCCGCACGCCGCCCCTCCCGGCCTTGAAGGGCCGCCCAGCTCGCGTCGTAACCATAAAACCAGCTGCGTGACAGGCGGACCAGCCGGCAGAGTGTCAAAACCCCGTATTGAGCTTTGTGGGCAGTGATGAAGGCGTGCTTGTTCATCGTGGTTTCACCGCCCTTGCTGCGAAAAAAGCGGAGGCCTTTTGCAAGATCTCGTTCTCCTCCGCGAGACGCTTGTTCTCTTTGCGAAGCCGTTCCAGCTCAGCGGCGTCCGCCTTCTGGCGACGTTTGGCCTCCATCGAGCCGAACGCCTCAATCTCCAGCCGCCAGGTTTTTAACTGCGTGCCGGTGATCCCCAGCTCTTTCGCGACGCTGCCCTGCGTCGCGCCCGGCTCATAAAGCCGGTCAACCGCTGCAGCTTTGAATTCGTCCGTGTACTTCTGTCGATGTCGTCCCATGTCGTGCTCCTCTCATGGACAGGGGTAAATTACCCCGCTGTCCGGAGACAGGGACGAAGCTCAGCCCCCGGAACTGCCGCGTCACGAGCAGGTGCTGACACCGGGCGAGGCCTGCAAATGCGGCGGCGCATTGCGGACGATCAGTGAAGATGTGACCGAGGAACTGGAATACATACCGGGCCGCTTCATTGTGAACCGGATCGTACGACCACGCATGGCGTGCAAATGCTGTGACAAAATCGTTCAAGCCGCACTTCCCTCACGCCCGATCGAGCGTGGCCGCCCGGGCGCCGGTCTTTTGGCTCATGTGTTGGTCTCAAAGTATGCGGATCATTGCCCTTTGTATCGACAGAGCCAAATCATGGAACGCGATGGGATTGACCTTGACCGCTCCACTCTGGCTGGCTGGGTTGGACAGTCTACAAAGCTTCTGGAACCGTTGGCTGATGCCATCGGTAGATATGTTCGTGCAGGGGCTGCCATCTTTGCGGATGATACACCGATCAAGATGCAGGCCAAAAAGAAGTGCGCGACAGCACGCATTTGGACGTATGTCCGGGATGAACGACCTTGGGATAGCCAGGCATCACCGGCGGCGTGATACAAGTTCAGCACAGATCGGGAAGGCAGGCCTCCCACCAAACATCTGGCCAATTACAAGGGTTGGATACACGCGGATGGCTATACCGGGTTCAACGATCTCTTTGCGAATGAGGACGTCCACGAGATGGCCTGTATGGCCCATGTCCGGCGCAAGTTTGTTGACATCTTCCAGTCGCAGGGATCGCAGATCGCCGAAGAGGCGATCCGGCGCATCGCTCTGCTTTATGCCGTCGAGAAGGCTGCACGTGGCAAGTCGCCGGAAGAGCGTGTGGCGCTACGCCAGCGTGACGCCACGCCGGTCTTTGATGATCTGGAAGTTTGGCTGACCGAGCAGCTGAACCGTATCTCGGGCAAATCTGAACTGGCCAAGACAATCCGGTATGCACTTGGCCGCATGAAGAAAATGCGCGGATATCTGGAAAACGGTTCCCTCGAACTCGACAATAATTGTGCGGAGCGTTCAATCCGCTGCGTGGCTCTGGGCCGGAAGAATTACCTCTTTGTCGGCTCCGAGGGCGGCGGCAAGGCCGCGGCTATCGCCTATACCCTAATCGAAACCGCCAAACTGAACGGCGTCGATCCCCAAGCCTGGCTCACATGGGTCCTCGCCCAGATCGCTGACCACAAAATCACACGCCTCGACGAACTCATGCCATGGCGTCACGCTGCTCAAGCAGCGTAACAGGCAGCCACTCGAACGGGCCAGAGCGGTCAGACCGAACGGCTACTTTGCAAGTGAAAGAACTTCAGCAGAAGTGCCACATCATACCAAGATTTTTTCAAAAGACGCTGAACCCAGGTGGAGAGTTGCGGGCAGCCAGCGTGATCAATGGGAAGTGGAAAACCCGGCAAGATCATTTCTATGCGAGTTATGTGCCCTCATAACCATATACAAAAATCATTTCTGCTTGCCATCTTATTAGATATGGGCTTAAGCTGATCCTCCAATTCCGAAATCTTCAAGCTTATATCATTTAACATATTTGTCCGCTTGGAGTCTTCTCCGCGACTATCTTTTTTTGCTGTTCGCATTATTTCCACTTCACGGCGCAGCATTATGATGTTAGAAACCTTATCGAGAAGTTCGGGTAAAGATAATGGTGAGATTAATTCAATCATATCTCTATCTTGGGTCGATATTTTATGAGTTAGACATCTGAAGTATCTTGCTCCAGAAAGCCTCATTGCAACGATTATACGCAACGCATCTGCCGGACTGGTAATTTTGACGCGTGTGTAAGTGCGTTCAACTTCACTGTACTGACCTGACAAGAGATTCACTTTTGTTTTTAACACCAGTGTATCGTTGTAAATACGTAAAGAAACTGGCTCATCAAAAAAGTTAAGTCTTGATTTTAATATCAAATCGTCTCTTCTTTTGGAATTGAATGAAATATCTTTGTAAATTAGTGGGTGCGGTGGCGGAGAGCATACCAAAACACTCTCTCCTTCAAGAACAGCCTCGGGGAAAAACCCCTGTGCGACAAGTCCTGAATATTCACCTTCATCATCCCAGAACTCTTCAAATTTCCCGAACGATTGCAGCCAATATTGCTCAAAAGGGATAATGTTTCGAAATAGTAGATTATGATTCAAATCATAATCGAAATTCACGTCATCGCCTATTTTTAGAACCTCTGATCCTGAGAGAAACACGCCTAATTGCTCAAAGTAGATGTCGTCTGACAACCATGTCCCATAGATATGGTCTGCGATAGCTGTAGGTTCTGCACTTAAAATAGCATTCTGATTGGCAATCATCATAAGTGTCTGCTCACGTGAGCATGATCCCAAAGATGGGAGGTCGTCGATCTTTTTTCCTGTGATTTCGGAGACAATTTTGTCGGGCTGAGGTATTCCTCTTTCAATCATGAATACGGCACAATGATTGCCATCGTCAGCATATACTGGCTTCATGACGCAGCAGACTGCTAAAGATATATATATAGATAGTTTCATTTTTGACACGCCATTATATCTCATCCGACATTCCCCAAGTGGGATGCCCTCTTCTCGATCTTGTCGCTGCGTTGCGCATGGATCAAGCCTCTTGTGCACGGCTTGCCATGGTTCGGGCATCTGATACGCGATCTGAGCGCGATTTCTGGTCTTAATTCGATTTTCCCAAGCCCCTGATGGACATTGCAACCGAGTTGCGTTCTCCCGCCAGCCAGATCGGCTTTCTGGTGATGTGCGCCTACTTCAAAGTGGCGAAAGCGTTCTACAATCCTCGCGATTTTCACGCCCCGGATACGATTTCAGCAAGATGGGTCATGATCAAACTTTTGCACTGGGCGACTAGGTTTTCCAGTTGAGTTGACAGGCGATTCAAAGGCCGTGGGCCACTGATCACAAAGTTCAACGGTCTGATTTGTTCAGCACATCCCACCTTCTAGGCGGGATCGGGCTCTGCCCGGCCCACCAAACCGACACACATGGCGGCGATACCGAGAGGCGGTGCAGTAAACTGGAACACAGACTAATCTGAAGCGCTCAACCGGCATCGCAAGCAAGGACGGGTAAGCGGAATTACCCTACTAGGAACGCGGGAAGTCGTCTCTGGCTTGCCAAAATAACGCTGGAACAGGCCGCTACTCAGGTTGCCAAACGCAATCTCTCCAGAGCTGGTGATGGCGCCGTGCGAAATCGTCCATGGAGGCGATGTTCGCTTCAGGGCTCCGGCACGCGCGAGCACAGGTGGAGACGACATCCTGATACAGTGATCTGGAGACCGAGAGCGGCCCCGAAAAGTTGACGATCAGGGAGTCGAGCTGATCAGCTAGCCTGTCTCCGCGGGGGACCATGACGAAGCTCGGCGGTCTTCCAAAAGCATTGATCAAAATATAGCGCCAGCTTGGATCAGCCGAACCCGTTCTGGGAAGCAATTCGAAGGGACTTGCGTCTCCACCGTCGGAAATCTCATTATAGATGGCATCCACGGCCTTTCGCTTGCGGGCGATCAAAACATAAGGACCAAGTGCGGTGAGACAGCCGGTGAGCTCATCCACATCTATGCCCAAAAGATCTTCAAGGCGATAGCGCGCGGTTTTATCTAAATCGGCACGGGCAGACAAAAACCACCGGAGCTGTCGATGAGTGACCCCGACTGCGGTTGCGATTTCCTCCGGAGGGTTTGGCCAACAATCAACGATGTTTTGGGCGAGCGCAGCAACTTCATGAAGATCGGTGCCAGCTGAATCGCAATCGGTGTCCATATGATCTGCGTCATGACCTTGGCCAGTTAATAGCCAAATGTCGCGACTGCGGTCGTCCGTATGGAAATAACGTGGTTGGTTGGGGGGTATGGTCGCCTCTTGAGGATAGAGCCACGGGCCTGGAGTCCAATCCATCCTTTCAATGGAGGGAACGCGCGAATCTCGAAATGGCAGAGAAAGCCAATGTTCCATCTGCTGCCGCTTTTTGGCGTATAAGGATGTCAAAGCTCGCCATTCGGTGTCTTCACGATGGTCCTGAGCGACAGTTTTATTGAGTGCGTCAACCGGGTCTTGAACAGTTGACCGGCCACTTCCTTGCCAACTCAGCCACTGTGCTTGGGTTTGCGCAGATCGCAATGCAGCTGGATGGCTCTTATCCTTGGTGTCACATATCGCCAGACGCACACCAATGTCAGAAAGGCGAACACCGAGATCGGGTGAAGCAGCGGCCAGATTCCTGTTGACGCGTAATGTGTCCGGCAAACCTCGCAATCCTTCGCCGTGCGACCACGCCTCGCTCAGAACTGACTGGATGGGCCTCGGTTCATCAACTTTTGAAAAGGTAAGCCAGCGCAGGGGCAGCCCTGCGACAGTGAGACCGTAGATAAGCAATGGGGAAAGACCGTAGCTCTCTGCCTCTGCAAGCCTGATCGGATCCCGAACGGACACGATACCATAGTCAGGATGGAGAAAAACGAACCGTGCGACGGAAACGTAGAAGAAATGCTCCCTGCTTACCTGATCGCTGTTCACAGAGAACTCCTACACCAATCAAATGCTACGTTGCTGACACAGAACAGTATGACGGTTGCACCCGCGTATTCAATGTCGGCGTCCTGTGGATCCGATTGACGAAGAATGCTGATCCGGCACCGCCAGCAGGAGATCCGGACAGACGGCTCTGGGATCGTGATGGGCCATTGTCGGGCAGCGTATGCCAGAAGACTGGCCAGACGAATCCTGCAATGGCACACTGCCCATCAGGCCGACCCTGACCGGCTCCCGCCATCGGCTGCACACCGGACATCGTCCCAGACGGAAAGGCACGATCATGCAAACGGCAGCAATTCTCTCCGACGAAACCGGAAAGCTGATCCGGGGTGAACTGATCGAGCGGCGAAAGGACGGCACGGCCACCATCCTCTTTGCCGGATCTCTGAAGCGCACAGGTCGAGAAGTGACAATCGAGGACCTGATGGCGCGGGCACCCTCATGAGACAGATCCCGTTTGCTTCTGAACTGCGATCACTGATGCGGCAACGGCGCATCCGAAAGCGATATGGCAAGCGGGCGATGCATATCAGCTGGACCCGCAGTGTGCGCGACATGATTTTTATGACGGCCTGCTTTTTCAACGCGGGCAAGGTTATCGCAACGCTGAACGGATCGACATTCGGCCTGACCAACACATTCAATGATCCCATGTTCTTCGTATCCCTTTTGATCTCGAGCTTGCTCGGAAATGGGTTCTTCAGGGACGTCAGGGAGCACAAGTACCTGCGGGCGGGGCTGGGGCGGAAACGGGACATCTCCGATTGGAGGGATTGGCCCTTGGACGAAAACTTGAAGCAGAGAATGGACGAAGCCCGGCAAAAATGGATGTCGACGCAAAGGAAAGACTGATCTCGGCGGCCGCGTGGGACGCCGGTGGCCTGATGGCCACCAGCAACCGGGGACGGAACCTGATGAGCCGCCCGTGGTCAGATCGATGGAACGGCGCCGGTCGCAAGCAGGGCTGTGCAAGATCATAGCATCCTGAGAGTATGGGCGGTCCTGTCATGACCTGCCGTGAAGGCGGGGGGAGCGAGGACGGGCCAGAGAGACAGAGACGGCTTTGGGGAGGGTGATCCTGAACGGGATCGAGACCCTCAACACCGGAGACCGGACATGACAACCAACGTCGACATCACCGCCACCTACTCGCCTGAAGACAACAAGCTGCGCCTCTATGCCAGCCAAAGGCTCGATGCCGAGACCTATCAGCGGGTCCGGGAGGCCGGGTTCAAATGGGCGCCGAAGCAGGAACTGTTCGTGGCGCCGAAATGGACCTGTGCCCGTGAGGATCTGGCGCTGGAACTCGCGGGCGAGATCGAGCCCGAACAGACCACCCTGGCAGAGCGCGCCGCGATGAAAGCAGAGCGCCTGGACTCCATCGGCGAGCGACGCGCCCAGGAGGCCAGTGCATACGCTCGCGCTGCTGACCGCCTGTCAGAGTGCTTCTACATGGGTCAGCCCATTCTTGTCGGCCATCATTCCGAGCGCAAAGCCCGCAAAACGCAGGAGCGGATGCACAGCGCGATGGACAAGGCCACCGCAGCGCACCGCTCTGTCGGCTATTGGCAGTATCGGGCCGCCGGGGTCGAGCATCATGCGAACAGGAAGAACTCCCCGACGGTGCGGCGCAACCGGATCAAGACCTTGCTGGCCGATTTTCGGTCGTACCAACGCGCGATCAACGACGCGCATAAGCAGCTTGCGCTGTGGGAGAAGATCACCACCCCGGCGCTGATCACCATAGCGCTGAACAGCCTGCCTGACATTCCGTTTGGCCTGTGGTCGAAGGTCGACAACGGCGAAGTCACGCTGGAGCACGCGCGCGAGCTGTGCATCGCCAACGCGGAAAAGATCGTGACGAGCGAAACCCGCGCCCGCTGGATCCTGCACACGCTGCACCGCCTGTCCTATGAGCGTGAGATGCTGGGAGCGGTTTCGCGCTATAGCGGCGAGATCAAGGCGACCACCTTGCAGATCTTCCTGCGCGAGCAAGGTGCCGACAAGCCGAAGGCGACCGCGACCGGCATCGGCTTCAAGGTCTCTTGTGATGCGCCCCTGCCGCTCCATGTGGGTGAAGGGTGCGAGATGGAACTGACGGAAAGCGGATGGCGTGACCTGATGCTGGACTGCGGCCATGTTCCGGCTCAGAAAGCCCCGGCAAAGAACCCGATCCTGAACTTCGTCGCGCCGTCGGGACGTGTGGCCGTCAAGAACCCCTACCGGCACGAGCTCGAAGAGCTGCCGCAGGTCTCCCTGACGAAGGCGGAGTATGCGAAGATTCCGACCGACAGCCGAGGCACACGACCCTCCGCTTGTGGCACATTCCGCGTGCGGATCGCGCCCTATCCGAAGCATGACGGGCCGCGCTATTCTGCCGGATGGGCCGCGATTCACATCTCCGATCAGAAAAACCATCCGCTGCCGGAGAGCATGACGATGGAGGCGGCAGAATGAACCGCCCGGCGATGTATAGCCGCCCGGACAAACCCCTCACCGTTCAGGTGAGGGACCGCAACGCCCCTGCCCGGCTGGACATGACCAAGGCGCCGGAGATTCTGACCGTGGACAAAGCCACCGAATGCCACGTGACGCCAGATCCGGTCGCGCGGCGCATGGTGGCCTATCTCGGGCCCGTGGGCGACGACCTGACACTGGAGCCGAGCGCAGGAACCGGGCAGCTTGTCCGCGCTCTGCTCGATGCGGGTCACAGCCCGTGTGAGCTGTGCATGGTCGAGCGGCACAAGAGCCTGGCGCATAACTTGCGCCGTCTTGGGCCGGTCATAAACCGCTGCTTCCTCGACTATGCGCAGGAGGTGCAAGGCCGGGCGACGTTCCCGCGCATCCTGATGAATCCGCCCTTCTCGAAGACACGCCAGCACATCAGTGCCGCGCTGTCCCTTCTCGGCCGTGGTGGACATCAGGAGCCTGCGACGCTCGTGGCGCTCGTTCCGGTGACCTACCGCAACGACGCGGCGGAAGAGCTGGAGCAACTGCCAGACGACACCTTCAGCACGGCGAAGGTTCACACGAAGATCATTCGCTTTATGGGGGTCGAATGACCAAGCGCAGCGCGTGACGCCGGTGGCCTGAAGGCCACCGGCATACCGGGACGGCACCTGACGGAGCCGCCCGGGTCAGGGCTGGGGAACGGGCGTGGCAGCGGCACACTTGGCGCTGAACCGGCATCGCCCGCAGGAGAGAGGCCCGCAGACCCCCCGACAGGCACATCCGGTGTCGCGATCCGAGGAGAAGCCATCTCCACATTCGGAAACATGCCACGCGCAGAACCGGGGTCATGCCCGTGATCCGGCCTCATCGGTGTTGACGCGGACACAGGAGCCGCGTCAGTCCCGGTTGCAGCCGTCCTTTTCGCCGGTATGACACTCAGAAGATCTCGACCAATGCTGTCAGATCCCTCGGCACGTGTTTCTTCAAGATGAAATATGGCGGCAGTCGAGGGGGGCGGTGCGGGAGGCGAGCGGCCAGACGCCTGCGGCGCCTGACACGTCTCTTTCGCCTCCCTGACCTTCAACAGCTAATTTCCCCTGCCCGTTCCGGGCATTCCTCGCGAAACAAATTAGCTGCTGACCCCCCTCTTTCCCTGCCGCCTCGTCAATTTCATCGAAACACGAACCAAGGGA
>NZ_VFSV01000061.1 GCF_007004065.1 Palleronia caenipelagi
CGCTTCCTTGGCGGCGCGGAAGGTCAGTTCCTGGTGCGCGCGGTGCAGCGGGTTGCGGGTCTGGAAGGCCACGACCTTGCGCCAGCCAAGCTTGCGGAAATAGGCGCGCAGCTCGTTGGGGGTGTCGCGGCGGGCGCGGAAGTCATAATGCACCGGCTGCTGGATGCCGGTCACCGGGCCACCCAGATACCAGTCGCCCGCGGTGTTGTGCAGGTAGTTCACGGCCGGGTGGGCCGAATCGTCGGCGCCAAAGACCTTCTCGGCCTCGCGCGCCTTGTTCGGCTTCCACTTGTCGGTGACGGTCATGGTGGCGAGGATCACGCCTTCCTGATCGCGCAGAGCGATGTCCTGCCCGATCTCGACGGAAGCGGCGAAGTCTTCCTTCACGTCCAGAGTGATCGGGATCGGCCAGAGGGTACCGTCCGCCGTGCGCATGTTCTCGACGACGCCGTCATAATCGGCCTCGGAGAGGAAGCCCTTCAGCGGGTTGAAACCGCCATTCATCAACAGCTCCAGATCGCAGATCTGGCGCGGGTTCAGGTCATGGGACACCAGATCGGCGGCCTCAACCTTCAGCTTCTGCGCGCTGTCATACGACACGTAAAGTTCGGGAATGGGGGTCAGGTTCGGTGTCATGATCGTGCCTTGTCTTTGGAGGTTGTTTTCAGCTGACGGACCCCATGCCGCGAAACCGGCCCGGTTTAATGTCGCCTGGTTGACAATGTCCGGTGTCAGTCGACAAATTCCGCGACATAATCCTTGTAGCGATCACGCACCCAATCGTTCTCCAGCCCGAACTCGGCCAGAGAATATTCGTGCTTGCCGTGCTTGCCCTTGGGATTTCTGGCATGATGCTCGGCAATCGCATCGCGGCGAGATTTGGCCAATGTGAGACCACAAAATTCATAGATGCGTTCGACGCTGGCCAGCGGATCGGCCATCATGTCGGTATAACGAACGTCGAGAATGCGGTCGGGGTGGCGTATGCGGGCCTCGGCCATCTTTTGTAGCGAGACATCGGTCATATCGATCACGCCTTCTGCCTCTTTGGCGGTGTCGAGCGCATTGACGGCGAGCTTGCGGGTGGTACGCCCCAGGCTGAGGAAGCTGCCTATCTGTTCGACAATGTCGCGATGGGTCAGGATCACGCGCGCCTCTGGCAGGGCATCCAGCAACTCGGCAACGCCATCATTGTGATCGGGCGCTTTGAGGACCAGCCGCTTGCCGGGGTATTCGCCTTGCAGATAGTGCAAAAGATCGACGTAATCGCGGTATTTGTCGGCCTTGTCGACGCGGCTGAGCCAGCGCTGGAAACTGTAGACCGGACCGAGATTCCAATAGAGGCGGGTAAAGCCAGAGACCCCGGTCATGTGCAGGCATTCCTCGGGGGCTTCGGCGCGAATGAGATGGGTGCCATCAAGCTCGGGCGTCACCTTGCGGCGCACATCCAAAAGCGCTTCGACATCGGCAATCCGCTTTTCCTTGGTGTCTTCGGCATTACGTGGGATCGGGCGGTTCAATTGCCAGAATGGCAGCGAGGCATGCGCCGGGTCCGCCGCCAGCAGCCGATGCAGGAAGGTGGTGCCGGTGCGCGGCAGGCCGGTCACGATAATCGGTGGCACCAGTGGTTCACTCAGCCGCTCGGGGGTGTTTTTTCGGGTGTCCTGCAACAAGAGCCGGTTGCCAAGCTGATTGCGGATCACACTGGCAAAGAGCAGACGTCCATAAGGGTTGAGATCGGCATCCTCGTTGATCGAGGCGCAAAGACGCTCCAGCGGTTCGCGAAACGTGTCGGGCCCGAAATCATCAAGGCCGGTTTCCTGAACTGCCGACGCCATCAGCCAGTCGGGTGCGAAGGTCTCGGGCACCTTGCTCATAACTTCAGCGATCTGTGGAAACTCGGCTTTGATGCGCTCTACGATATCCATGTCTTGCGTCCCCTTTACCAGTCGCGCTGAACGGCCAGTTCGGCCTGATTGACCATGCTGCCCGGTGCCTGCGGCCCCGGCTCGACCTTCAGCCAGTCGATCTGGCCGGGATAGGCGAAGGTCCCTCGCCCCTCGCATTCGGCGCTGACCTTGGTCTTGCGGTCTAAACCGATATCCAGCCCCTCACCATTGAGATGCAGGATCGTGGGCGACATGTTGACGGCTCCTTCGGCCCTGACATCCCCATCCGCTTCCAACCGCACCTCCGCCATCCCCTGCAACTTGCCCGCAGCCTTGTGGTCGATCACCAGCGTCTGGCGACCCCGCGAAATGGGCAGGCGCAGTTCATGCTTGGTCAGGAACCCGGAATTGTAATGCACCACCAATTCGCCCCCGATGACAAAGGCGGTCATGCCCTTCAGAGAACAGCCCAGTGAAAAGAGCACTCCGTCCATGCCCGCCTCATAGACGAACGGCAGCGTCAGACGGTAATCCCGGTCGGCAAAAAGCGGGCTGACCCGCATCGCCTGATAGCCTTCGGTGCCGGGATAGAAGGTGTGGGTACGGTTGACCTGCTCAATCTTGACCGGGTGATTTGTCAGCGCCCGCACCAATGTCCGATTATCCAACGGGTATGCGTAGTTGGCGAATGCGTCGTCATCAAACTCGCGGATCAAGTCTTCCAGCACGTCCGGATGCTCTTTGGCCAGATCGTGACATTCGGTCGGGTCGGCCTCAAGATCGAACAGCATCCAGTTCTCAAGATCGATCTCGGTCCCCGGCGGCTGCAGCGAGCCGATTTTCCACTTGCCCTTGATGAAGCCGCGATTGCCCTCAAGCTCGAAATACTGCCGGTCTCGCAACGGCGTTGCCGCGCCATCAAACAGCATCGGCAGGAAACTCGCCCCGTCCTGGCCACGCGTTCGATACCCGTTGAAGGCTTGCGGGTAATCCATGCCCAGCATTTCAAGGATCGTTGGCGCAATATCGGTGACATGCACCCAATGCTGACGCACCGCGCCGCCATCGGTGATCCGGGCGGGCCAATGGGCGATGAAGGGCACACGGATACCCCCATTCATCGGCGTCCGCTTGAAAAACCGGAACGGCGTATTTCCGGCATTGCCCCAGCCCTTGGGATAGGCGGGCGAGGTGTTGACCGCGCCCAGAATGCCCCGCTCCAAAAGCTCGCGGGCCAGTTCCGGCGGCTCCTGCTGGGTCACGCGCTTTTCGGTGAAGTTTGCCGCGCCATCCTCGCCGCCAATCGACGATGCCCCGTTGTCCGAGGTGATCAGGATCAGTGTGTTTTCAAGCTGACCCAAGGCCTCCAGTTCATCCACGATCCGGCCGATATTCTGGTCGATATTGTCCACAAGACCTGCATAGATCTCCATGTAGGCGGCCATGATTCCGAGCTCGTCTTCCGGCATATCCTCCCATTTTGGCACGCCGGGCGACAGCTCGGGCAATTCCCAGTCGCCGATCACGCCCATCTCGCGCTGCCGGGCATAACGTTCCCGGCGGATCTCGTCCCAACCTGCATCAAAACGGCCTTTGTATCTGGCAATATCCTTGGGCTTTGCGTGATGCGGTGTATGCGGCGCGTTGGTTGCGAAATAGAGAAAGAACGGCTTGTCAGGGTCGGTTGAGACATGGCCACGCATCATCCGGATCGCTTGCGTGGCGAAATCATCCGTCGAGAAGTAGTCAGGTCCGTAATCCTCGACCGGCTTGAACTCGTTGCCCTCGACGATTTGTCCGGGCGCATGATAGTTGGTCTCAGCCCCCAAAAAGCCATAAAACCGGTCGAACCCGCGTTGCAGCGGCCAGCTCGATTTGTCGTCCGCGCTCGATTGCTTGTAGTCGGGCGTGTTGTGCCATTTGCCGATGGCATAGGTCGAATAGCCGCTATCACGCAGAAGCTCGGCCAGCGTTGGTGCGTCCTTGGACATCTCCGCGGCGCGATAACCAGGATAGCCTGGGTCCGCATGAGTCAGCCACCCGACCCCGACCGAGTGCGGGTTCTTGCCGGTCATCAGGGCGGCGCGGGCCGGCGCGCACATCGGCACCGTGGTGTAGTTATTGAAGCGCAACCCCCGCTCGGCGAGCCGATCCATGTTCGGCGTCTGGATTTCCGACCCGAAACAGCCCATTTCCGCAAAGCCCAGATCATCCAGCAGGATCGCCACAATGTTTGGCGCGTCTTCGGGTGCCTTGACCGGGTCGGGCCACCACGGCTCACTGTCCGCGAATGTCTTGCCGATCTTGCCTTTCCAACCATGGGCCGGATCGCCGTTTTTCAAAAGATCATCCGGTGTGTCGGTCATATTCCGGCTCCTGTCTGCTTGTCTTAATCGTCACGGAAAGATACCGATTCAAATATCACTTGTGTGACAATTCAGGTCGCCACTTTGGAAGAGGCTCAACGATGGATGCCCAGCAAGCTGCCGCCCTGATCAACGGCCCGTATGGCTTCGCCGGAGCCTTGTCGGTGGACACTGTCGCCGAACTGCTGCGTCGCGGGCGGTTGGTGAAATACGAAAAGGGCGGTTTCGTTACCCGTCGCGGCCTGAACGAACCGCGCTTGTGTATTGTCTTGTCCGGGTCCGTCAGGCTGACCGCCTTTACCAAGGATGGACGCGAGATGCTGACCCACATCGTCCGCCCGGGCAATTGTTGGGGCGTGTTTCCTTGTCTAGGAGGATACCGCGAAACCAACGATTCTGTGATCGAAGAGCCAAGTACGATTCTGATATTGCGCCCCGAAGCGGTCGGGAACATGATGTGGTCCTATCAGGACTTCCAGAAGGCACTCGTTCAGCTTCTGTGCGATCGTTTGAATCTGGCCCTCTCGCTGTCAGAACAAATGGGGGCGTGGGTTGCCCGGGAGCGGCTTGCGTGGCGCCTCCTGCTGTTGGCCAACGCGCTGGACGAACGCCGGGCACCCCCCCCTCAGCTTGAAATCGTAATCTCGCAAGATACGCTGGCCGCAATGGTGCACCTGTCGCGACAACGCACAAACATGATCCTCAAGGACATGGAGCGCGATGGCGTCGTTGTGTTAAAGTATGGCCGCATCGAGATTCTGGATATCGACGCCTTGCGCAACGAAATTTCCCGAACAGCCTGAGTGCAGATATTCTGATTGTCACATCAGTGACAGTTTACCTTGGTTGCCGCTGATATCCTCTGCCTAATTCGCTTGCATGACGAAAGGGCGCCGACGTGGCAAACACAGACTATTCCGTTCCCGCCTCCGCCGTTCACGCGGTGCTGCGCGAAAAAGGCGTAAATGCCGTCACGACTGTGCCGGATTTTATCCAATTCGCACTGCATGACCGGCTCAAGAACGATCCCGACATGACTTATCTCGAATGCTCGGCAGAAAATCAGGCGCTGACCACGGCTATGGGCATGTATGTCGGCGGGCTTGAACCCATCGTCATGATGCAGAATCAGGGTTTACTGAATTGTCTCAACAGCTTGCGTTCAGTGGGCATCGACGGCTCCATTCCGCTGGTGCTGTTTGTCGGTGCATTTGGGCGCGAGTTCTCGAACCTGGGCCAGCCCTTGACCGATAGCCGCCGGGTGATGGTAAACCGGACGCAGCCCGTGGTCGAGGCTCTGGGTCTGCCGTTCTACAACCTCGAAACCCCGGGTGATCTGCCCAAGGTCGCCGAAGCCTTCGACACCGCCCGCGCCACCAAACGCGCTGCCGTTGTTCACTTTGGCTATTTCCCGGCCTGGAATTGAGAAAGGACACTCCGATGAGCATGACGAATTTCCAAGCCTGCGGCGTTATCCACCAGTTCCGGGGCGACGCACTGATCACCAATACCATGTCGGCGATGTTTGCCATTTCGGCCGTCTCGCCCAGCCCGCTAAATCTGGCCTCGGTGCCGCTGATGGGCGGGGCCTCGGGGCTGGGGCTTGGCCTGGCCATAGCGCAACCCAACCGGCAGGTGATGGTGCTGGATGGTGATTCCAGCCTGTTGATGGAACTGGGCACACTGGCGCAGATCGGCGATGTCGCACCCGCCAATTTCATCCATTTCGTGTTCAACAACAGCCTGCAATTCAGCGGCGTCGCCAATCTCGACCGCCCGGGGCGCAACCTGGATTTTTGCGCGGTCGCGCTTGGCGCAGGCTATGCCAGCGCGCAAAAGATCGAAACACCCGAAGCTCTTGCCGCCGCCATGCCTGAGCTTCTTGAACAGAATGGGCCGCATATGGTCGAACTGATCATTCGGGCGCCCGAGAAATTCACCCACGAAACCCCGCAGCCCGAAATCCCCGAACTGCAATTCACACGTATGGGGGCCGAATCCGCCGCTATGATGGACGCTTTGGGGACAACCCGATGAAGACCGCGTTCGATTACATCATTGTTGGCGCAGGTTCAGCGGGCTGCGCACTGGCCAATCGCCTCTCGGAAAACGGCAGGTATCAGGTCGCGCTGGTCGAGGCCGGAGGCTCGGACAAGAGCTTTTGGGTCAATATGCCGATGGGCATCGGCAAAACCTGGATGGATCCGCGCTTTACTTGGCAATACTTTACCAACCCCGAAAAATCCTTGGTTGATCAAAAGGTGTTCTGGCCGCGTGGGGCGGTTCTGGGCGGGTCCTCGTCGATCAACGGCATGATCTATGTCCGGGGCGAACCCGCGCGCTACAATGAATGGGCCGAGGCTGGTAACAAGGGTTGGGGGTGGGATGACCTTTATCCCTATTTCCGCAAGCTTGATGACGCGCCGCGCGAAACCGACGACCCGACCCGAGGACGCGGCGGGCCGATGACCTGTACCTATGGTGTCGTGCGTGACGAGATCAGTCAGGGCTTCATCGACGCGGCCCAAGGTACCGGCATACCGTTCAATCCCGATTACAACGGCCAGAAGTCAGACGGCGTGGGGTGGCTGCAATTTACGATCAAGAACGGACGACGCCATTCCACCGCCACGGCCTATCTGCGCCCCGCGATCGGGCGGCCCAATCTCACCGTGTTGACCGAAGCGCCCTGCGAAAAGGTGCTTTTTGAAAACAAGCGCGCCACGGGCATCCGCATCCGTCATGAGGGCGCATTGCACGATCTGACGGCCAGTCGCGAAGTGATCCTCTCCGCTGGACCCATCATCAGCCCGAAAATTCTTGAATTGTCCGGCGTCGGTCAGCCAGACCTGCTGAAACGCCACGGTATCGACGTGCTTCATGCACTTCCGGGTGTGGGCGAGAACCTTATGGACCACCTGCACACAAGGTTTGCGTATCGCGTCAACAAGGCGGTGACACTCAATGACATCCTCCACAGCAAGGTGCGCAGCGTGATCGCCGGGATCAAATATCTAACGCTGGGCAAGGGCTTGTTGGCCACGCCCACCGTTACGGCCCATGCCATGACCCGCAGCCATGAGAGTGAACCTTATGCGGATCTTAAGCTGCAAATCGCGCTCTATTCGGCCAAGGATCGCTACCTGGCCGAGGACGGCCCACCCACAGATCCGTTCTCCGGCATCGGCTTGGGTCAGTTCCACATCTATCCAGAAAGCCGCGGCTCGGTGCATATCACCACCGCTGACCCAAGCGTCTTCCCCGAGATGAACGCCAATTACTTCTCAGCGCAGGGAGATGCGGAGAAGGCGCTCGCAGGCATGCGCAAGCTGCGCGAGATCGCCCGCCACCCAGCCATGGCTCAGCATATCGTGGACGAGGTCGATCCCGGCTTCGACATCGACAGCGATGACGAGGTCATCGACTTCATGAAACGCACCGGCCAGACCTCGTGGCATCCGATCTCGACTTGCCGGATGGGCGATGGCCCCATGGATGTGGTCGATGACCGCCTGCGCGTGCATGGGCTGACAAACCTGCGTGTGATCGACAGTTCGATCTTCCCGACCATGCCCGCCACCAACACCAATATCCCGACCATCGCGACCGCTGAAAAAGGCGCCGACATGGTTCTCGAAGACGCCAAGTAAGGGGCCCCGAAATGGAACGTATCTGGCAAAAGCACTATGGCTCAATTCCCTCGGATGTGGAAACCAGGGGAACCGTTGTTGACCTCTTGCACGAGGCGGTGGGTAAATGGGGCGATAAACCTGCCTTTCACTGTCTGCACACCAACCTCAGCTATAACGAGGTTGAGCGACTCTCGCGTGACGTGGCGGCCTGGCTTCAGGCGCAGGGGCTGAAAAAAGGTGACCGGGTCGCGGTGATGATGCCAAACCTGCTGGTCCATCCGGTCGTCAGCTTTGGGATCATCCGCGCTGGCGGCGTACAGGTGAACGTCAATCCGCTATATACTCCGCGCGAACTGGGTCACCAACTGCGCGACAGCGGAGCCGAGATCATCGTGATCTTCAATCAAGTGACCCCGACGCTGGCCGCCGTGCTGGACGACACACCGGTCAAGACCATCGTCACCACAGGTTTCTATGACCTTTGCGACCTGCAAGCGCCCAACCCGCCTGTGCACGAGGCCATCGCGCCGAAGGCCATCACTTTCCCGCAAGTGTTGCGTGAAGGTCGTGAGCTGGAGTTCATGCAGCCGGAAATCACAGAAGACGACCTGATCTTCCTGCAATACACCGGCGGCACCACCGGACTGTCAAAAGGCGCGATGCTCAGCCACGGCAACTTGATGGCGAATATCGCCGGTTTTGAGGCCTGGGTCGACGACGTCACGCGCCACGGCGAAGAGGTGATCATCACTGCGCTGCCGCTTTATCACATCTTCGCCCTGATGGTGAATTTCCTGTGCTATTTCAAACTGGGCAGCCACAACATACTGATCCCCAATCCGCGCGACATGCCCGGCTTCGTCGCTGAATGGAAGAAATGGCGCGTCACCGCCTTTACCGGAGTCAACACGCTCTATCTGGGTTTGCTGCATACCCCCGGCTTCGATGAGTGCGATTTCTCCGCGTTGACCGTGTCTTTCGGTGGCGGCTCACCGACGCAGCGCGCTGTGTCCGAGGGCTGGAAAAAGCTGACCGGGCTTCACATAACCGAAGGCTACGGCCTCAGTGAAACCTCCCCCATCGCTACAGCCAACATGCTGAACGCGCCTGACTTCACCGGCACGGTCGGCTATCCTTTCCCGTCAACCGACATCAAAATCCTTGACGAGAACGACAATGAACTGGGCGTTGGCGAGGCAGGAGAGATTTGTCTGAAGGGCCCGCAGGTGATGCGCGACTACTGGGGCCGCGAAGACGAACATGATAAGCACTTTACGCACGACGGTTATTTCCGCACCGGCGATATCGCCGAGGTCAGCGCGGAAGGCCTCGTCAAGATCGTCGATCGCAAGAAGGACATGATCCTCGTATCGGGCTTCAACGTTTTCCCCAATGAGATCGAGGATGTTCTGGCCGCCATGCCGGGCCTGATGGAAAGCGCGTGTATCGGTGTGCCGGATGATCGTACCGGCGAGGCGGTCAAGGTCTTCTGCGTGCGCAAGGATCCGGTTGTGACGGCCGAAGATGTCGAGGCTTATTGCCGCGATAATCTCACCGCTTACAAGGTGCCCCGGCACATCGCCTTTGTCGAAGAATTGCCGAAATCCACGGTCGGCAAGATCCTGCGCCGCGAATTGCGTGAGCCGTGACACTGGCACGGCTCGGCCGCGAGGGCGCCGCCTATGCGCTGGCGCTCCTCGGTGCTTTGGCAGCATGGGCGTTAAACCTGCCGCTGGCGTTTCTGGTCGGGCCCGTGGTCACGATGTCGGTCGTGTCGCAACGCCTGCCCAAGCTTCAGGTGTCGCGCCTTGCCTACGCTCTGGGTCTGGCGGTGATCGGCGTGGGTCTTGGCCAGTATTTTACGCCTGAGACGCTGGATGTATGGTCGGGTATAGCTGGAGCGATTGCGCTGAATACAGCGATCACGCTCACAGGGATATTTCTGGGGTTTCTGCTGTTGTCCCGCGTCTTTGGCCACGACCGGCGAACAGCTGCTCTCGCGGGCTTGCCTGGCGGTATCCTGACAGTCATCGAAATGGCGCGCGCCAGTAACGCCGACACCAGCGCGGTTCTGTTCTTTCAGGTGTTTCGCATCGTACTCGGAGCGTCCCTGATCCCGCTTGGCTATGCCATGTCCGGGTTTGACGTGCCCACCACGGGGGTCCGCCCCGTATCCAACAGCGTTCCAGCCACGCTGCACGATCTGGCCCTTTTGATCGGCGGCAGCCTTATCGTCATGGTTCTGGGCCGTCGATTGCGTATTCCATCGGCCGAAATCTCGCTTCCGTTGGCCTTGTCCGCGACCCTCTATGCGACCGGCGTTGTCACGATGACGGTTCCCGTTTGGCTCGTCGCTGGGGCCTTTGTGGTCGTGGGGGCTTCGGTTGGCACTCTGTTGCCGCGCCTCAAAGCGCGATTGCTGCTCAAACTCGTGCTTCAGACGGCGGTCCTCTTTGCCCTGTTCATGGCCTTGACCTTTGTGGCTGCCTTTTTTGCAAGCGCGCTTTTCGGGCTGCGCCCTGCCGTCGCCATCCTCGCTTTTTCGCCTGCTAGCCTGACCGAAATGATCGCCGTTGCCCTTGCTCTCGAACTTGATCCAGCTTTTGTTGCGGCAAACAACATGTACCGCATGCTGTTCTGTTCCGTTCTTGCACCGTTTCTGCCCTGGCTGGTGCTGCTGTGTCGACCGAAGGCTTCCGAAACAGGGGCATAACACGCAGGCCGGGATTGCCATTTGTGGACAGCTCCGGTTTTGCAAGGAAATTGACCTGCTCCGCTTGGAGTCTGCTTCTCCCCCACTGAAGTGGTCCTCCGCTATGTTCAGGAAAACGGAGGAAACACATGGCAAACAAGCGACCAAAGCCGGAAGAGATTGTTACGAAGTTACGGCAGGTTGAGGTTCTGACGGGGCAAGGGATGCCGCGTCTGGATGCGATCCGCCAGATCGGCGTGACTGAACAGACGTTCTACCGCTGGAAGAAGAAGTACGGTGGAATGGGCGCGGACCAATTGAAGGAACTAAAGCGTCTTCAGAAAGAGAATGAGCGCCTGCGCAAGGCCGTTTCGGATCTGACCCTGGACAAGCTGATCCTGGCGGTGGCCGCAAAGGGAAACTTCTGAGCCCCGCTCGTCGCCGTCCTGCATTGATCGTGTTCGTGCAGAATGGAACGTTTCGGAACGCCGCGCGTGTCGCTTTCTCAGACAACACCGATCGACACAGCGCAAAGCACCTGCCGGTCGCCCGGACGAAGAGCGCTTGGTGGCGGATATGATCGAGCTAACCCGGCAATATGGACGGTATGGCTATCGTCGGATTGCAGCAATGCTCAGAGATGCTGGCTGGCATGTGAACGACAAGCGCGTCGAAAGGCTGTGGCGACGAGAGGGGCTGAAAGTCCCAATGAAGCAACCAAAGAAGGGACGGCTCTGGCTGAATGATGGATCGTGTGTCCGGTTGCGGCCTGAGCATCCAAACCATGTTTGGTCATATGACTTCGTGCACTGCCGGACGGACGATGGGAAGGCGTTCCGGACATTGAATATCATCGAAGAGTACAGCCGGGAATGTCTGGCGATCCGTGTCGACAGGAAGTTGAACTCAGGCAACGTGATCGATGTGCTGAGCGACCTGTTCATCCTGCGCGGCGTGCCTTCGTTCATTCGGTCTGACAATGGCCCGGAGTTCGTTGCTCAAGCCGTACAGGACTGGATCAAAGCTGTCGGCGCGAAAACGGCTTACATCGAACCTGGATCGCCTTGGGAGAACGGATACTGCGAAAGCTTCAACGCCCGTTTCCGCGACGAGTT
>NZ_VFSV01000062.1 GCF_007004065.1 Palleronia caenipelagi
GAGCACATCGCGTTCGTCGGGAAATTGATCCCCCGGATCAATTTCTTGTCCTCCTCACCATCCACGGCCCGCCATAACCACATCTTGATACCGTTGATCGGAACGGCGACTTCATCGAGGTGCCACTTATCTGACGCTGCGGGCCGGTCGCGCTTGATGCAATGCGCGAAATGCCGACCAAACCGGTTCACCCATTTCCGAACGGCTTCCCGGCTGACGATGACGCCTCGCTCGGCGAGCAGATCCTTTACATCCGCCGTGCTCAGCGCGAACCGATGATAGGCCCAAACGGCGTAGGCAACGACTTCACGGGGAAAGCGGTAGCCCTTCAGGCGAGGCATCTCAGCTGGGACATTCATGGCGACCGGCTAAGCACCCTCGGGGCACCGTAAAGTTAAGGCGGTAATCGGTGAGATATGCGATCTGGCGGCATGATCCCCGCTGACCTCTATCGCCGCCACCGTTTCCCGCCGGACGTGATCGCTTATGCAGTTTGGCTATAATTCGAGTTTCCGCTGAGTCTGCGAATGGTTGAGGACCTGTTAGCTGCGCGTGGGATCATCGTGTCGCACCAGACTGTGCGGGCCTGGACGGAGAAGTTCGGTCGGCAGTTTGCGGGCAGGATCCGCCGGAAATCGGCTGGGAAGATGGGGGATAAATGGCACCTCGATGAAGTCGTCGTTAAAATCGGGGGCAAGAAACATTGGCTCTGGCGCGCTGTGGATCAGGAGGGTTTCGTCCTGGATGTCCTCGTGCAGAGCCGCCGGGACAAGAAAGCCGCCAGGCGGCTTCTGCGCAAACTCCTGAAAAAGCACGGCCTTCCCCGTGTCATGGTTACTGACAAGCTGAGCTCATATTCGGCAGCGAAGAAGGAGATCGCGCCGGGTATTGAGCACCGGTCTCACAAGGGCCTGAACAACCGTGGTGAAAATTCGCACCAACCGGTGCGACGACGAGAGCGGATCATGAAGGGGTTCAAGACGCCGGGACATCTGCAGCGGTTCGTCTCGATCCACGACCCGATCGCCAACCTGTTCCATCTGCCCCGCCACGAAATGACCTCCGCTGAGTTCCGGGAACTCCGTCAAGCCGCGATGAACCATTGGTGGAGCATCGCGGGCGTAGAGGTCGCGTGATTGCAGGGCCAATGCCCCACTCTCCTTATGCGCGGTAACTTTACAGTGCCATCTGCATGGGGTGCCGACCGCCATCGCGGAGGAGCGTGAACAAACAGACATCAACGAGTTGCTGCGCCGGAATTACATCAGACGCGTGTGAGCGCCGCACCGCTTACGGCTTGCCGTGCCCATCCGAAAAAGTGCGACGGCCCCCTAAGTGGCAACGCACTTACAACAACTCGACTATTCGCATATGTTACGCGAACGAAGGATGATAATTATAACCGCCCGCGCTCGCGGAGAAACGAAGAAGACCGAATTGCTGGAAAATGTAACACCGGTCCAGAAGGACAAGCTGCACGATCAGGTTTATGATCGACTCTGCACGCTCCTGCGCGAAGGGCAGTTTACGCCCGGCGAGCCGGTCCGTGTTGCGCGGGTGGCTGAGGCTTTTGCCGTCAGTGCGATGCCGGTACGTGAAGCGCTGATGCGGCTTGTTGCGATCGGAGTTCTGGCCAATGTCTCCGGGCGGTCGGTTGGTGTTCCGACCCTGACGCTTGAAGAACTGAACGACCTGCGCAATGTGCGGCTTGAAGTGGAGTGCCTCGCCGTCCGCTGGGCCGTTGCGAACCGCGATGACGCCTTTCTGAAGGATCTGTCCGATCTTTTGGCGCGTCTCGAAGAGACCGAGCAGTCGGGCGACATTCCGTCTTTTATCAAGACCAATTACGAATTTCACTTCCGGCTCTACCGTCAGTCCGGATCGCCGGTTCTGATGGGGTTGATCGACACGCTCTGGCTGCGGGTCAGCCCGCATCTCTACCAACTGGAGCGTGAAGATCAGTTCCGGGTCTCAAACGTTCTGCACCGGGAGATCGTCCGCGCGATCCGTAGTGGTGACGCAGAGGCCGCCGTGGCGGCTCTGGCGCAGGACCTCAAGGAAGCCTATGAGGTCCTGCTGCGCTCGCTGGCCGCATCTCAGAAAACCGGTTGACCCCTCACATCTGCGCGTAGGTTTGCCACGGCGCGAATTCCGCGTCGCCGATGTCGAGTTCTTCGGATTTCGTCTGCTGACCCGAGGCGGTTTTCAGTATCATGTCAAAGATCCGCTCCCCGGCCTCTGTCACGGTTTCGCTGCCATCTGCGATGGTGCCGCAATTGAGGTCCATGTCCTCCTGCATATGGCCGTACATGGCACTGTTGGAGGCGATCTTGATCGAGGGCACCGGCTTGTTGCCGTAACAAGAGCCGCGCCCGGTGGTGAAGCATACGAGATTGCAGCCCGACGCCACCTCGCCCGTGATCGACACCGGATCGTAGCCGGGGCTGTCCACAAAGACGAGGCCCTTGGCGGTAATCTTCTCCCCATAGCCATAAACGCCGTTCAGATTGGTGCTGCCCGCCTTGGCCACCGCGCCGAGGGATTTTTCCAGAATGGTGGTCAGGCCACCGGCCTTATTTCCGGGAGTCGGGTTGTTGTTCATCTCGGAGCCGTGCTTGGCCGCGTAGTCTTCCCACCATTCCAGCAGATCAACCAGCTTCTGCCCGACTTCGGGGCTCGCCGCGCGGTCGGTCAGGAGGTTCTCGGCACCGTAGATCTCGGGCGTCTCGGCCAGCGCCGCCGTACCGCCATTGCGCACGAGCAGATCCACTGCATGACCCAGAGCGGGGTTGGCGGTGATGCCGGAATAGCCATCCGACCCGCCGCATTGCAGCGCCACGGTCAGATGGGAGGCATCGACGGTCTCACGCTTAGCCTTGGACGCCTGATCCAGCGCGGTTTCCAGCCATTGCAGACCCTTCTCGATGGTCTTGCGTGTGCCGCCGGCACTTTGCAGCGTATAGTAGTGAAAGGTCTCGTCTTCGGGCCGCCCATAGGCCTCAAGCATCAAGGGGATCTGGTTGGCTTCACAGCCCAGCCCCAGCATGAGCACGGAGGCAAAATTCGCGTGGGTCGCATGGCCCCAGATCGCCCGTTGCAGCTTGCGGAACGCCTCGTCATCGGTGCCGATGCAGCAGCCCGCGCCGTGGACGATGGGGACGATGCCGTCGACACCGGGATACTGATCCAGCAAGCCCGCGCGCTCCGCCTCGCGGGTCAGCAATTTCGCCGCCGAGGCCGAGCAGTTCACAGAGGTGACAATCCCCACGTAGTTACGCGTCCCGACGCTGCCATCGGCGCGCACGTAGCCTTCAAAGGTCGCACGCTCGGCCACGGGCAGGACCTCGGTGGGACGGGCATGAGCGCCGTAGCGGTCGCTCCGCTCGAACGCGGTCATGGCAACGTTGTGCACATGCACATGGGCACCCGCCAGAATATCCTGTGTGGCGACACCAATGATGCTGCCGTATTTCACGATTTCCTGACCTGATGCGATGGCGGTCAGCGATAGTTTGTGGCCCGACGGGATGGCGTCCTGAGCCACCAGACCGGCCTGCGGCAGCGCCGTGCCCGGCTCGATCTGTCGCAGCGCGACGGCAATGTTGTCGCGGTCATTGAGGGTCAGGATATCAGGGCTTTGCATGGTGTCGGTTCCGGCTTTCAAAGGTTAGATTGGGAGCGTGCCTTGTGCCGCAGGAGCGCCATCAGGGTGCGGTCGCGTGTAGCCTGCGCGTCGGGAAGGTCCTGCAAGGGAATGAGACGTTCCATCTCGGCGCCGAGGGATCGGTCCACAACATCGGCCCAATCCGGCGCATCCGCGGGAGCGACACCGAAACCGCGATACATCTGACCGTAGCGGGCTACATAATCGGCGACGCCCCCGGGCGCATTCAGGTGGATCGTCTTCATCGGCCCCATAAAAGACCAGCGCAGGCCGAGCCCCTCGCAGATCGCCTTGTCGAGATCCTTGGCCGAGACGATCCCGTCGCCGACCAGCCGAAACGCTTCTTCGAGGAGTGCGCCTTGCAGGCGGTTCACCACGAAACCGTCGATTTCGCGGCTGAGGACAATCGTCTCCCGCCGCGCTTGCGTCATGATCTCTTCGACCCGCTTGGTGACTATGGCATCCGTCCAAGGTGTCGGCACAATCTCGACCGCCGGGATCAGGTGCGGTGGGTTGATCGGGTGGACGACAAGACAGCGGTGACGGCCCGGGATCTCCTCGCAATAGCGCGAGGCGGAGATACCGGAGGTGGAACTGCCGATGGGAACATCCGGCGCGGCGAGCGCGTCGATCTCGGTGGTGAGGCTGCGTTTCACCTCGACCCGCTCCGGCCCGTTTTCCTGCACGTAGACGGTCTCTTCGAGGGCATCTGCGAGGGACTTTGCAACCGAGAACCGGCTCAGAATGGCAGGGGCGTCAGCGGGATCGATCAGGTCGAACTCTGCCAGATCCGCGATCCGCTGATCCATAGCGTCAAGGGCGGCCTTGGCCGCGTTCGGCGCTGCATCGTAGAGCGCCACGGCAAAGCCCGCCTGCGCGAACACTGCCGCCCAACCCTGTCCGATCAATCCGCAGCCGATGATGGCGATCTTTTCCATGGCACCCTCGTTGATCAGAACGCGACCTGATCGCCGCCCTTGAGGCCAAGGATCTCACGTGCCTCGTCCGGTGTGGCGACCGAGAGGCCGAGACCTTCGACGATCCCCCGGATCTTCGCAACTTGCTCGGCATTCGATGTTGCGAGTTTACCGCGCCCGGCCCAAAGGCTGTCCTCCAGCCCAACACGGACATTGCCACCGAGCGTCGCGGCCTGCGTGGCTATGCGGAACTGGTTCGCACCAGCGCCCAGTACCGACCAGCGGTAGTCCTCGCCAAACAGCCGGTCGGCGGTGCGCTTCATGTGCAACACGTCCTCGGGGTGGCCGCCGATGCCGCCGAGAAGGCCAAAGACCGACTGGACGAAGAACGGCGCCTTCACCAGCCCGCGATCGGCAAAATGGGCGAGGTTGTAGAGATGCGAGATGTCGTAGCACTCGAACTCGAACCGGGTGCCGTTGCCGTAGCAGGTCTCCAGTACATATTCGATGTCCTTGAAAGAGTTGCGGAAGACGAGGTCGCGGGAGCCTTCGAGATGCTCCCGCTCCCAGTCATGTTTGAACTCCTTGAAGCGGTTCAGCATCGGGTAGAGGCCGAAATTCATCGACCCCATGTTCAGCGACGCCAGTTCCGGCTGCCAGGTCGCGGCGGGGGCGGCACGTTCCTCGACGCTCATATAGGGGCTGCCGCCGGTGGTGATGTTCATCACCGCATCGGTGGATTGTTTGATCCGCGGCAGGAACTGCGCGAACCCCTCAGGGCTCTGATCCGGACGCCCGTCGGCATGGCGCGCATGAAGGTGCAGGATCGAAGCGCCGGCCTCTGCCGCCGCGAGCGACTCCGACACGATCTCATCCGGCGTCACCGGCAGGTGCGGCGACATGGAGGGCGTATGGATGGCGCCGGTGATGGCACAGGTGATGATCACCTTACCCGATTTCACATTCTCTTTGCTCATGTCTGAACTTTCCGTTTCGCGTCAAAGCGCTTCGATATTGCCGTCCACGCCCAGTGACTGCCCTGAGAGCGTCGCACCAGCATCGGAGATCAGAAAAGCCACGCTCATGGCGACATCCTGTTGCGACACCATCCGGCGGAGCGAGATGTTGCGCAGGTAATTCGCCTCCATCTCCTCGTAGCTGATCCCCTGCGCGGCGGCGCGGTCGCGGATGACTCCCTCCATGCGGGGACCTTCGACAATGCCGGGCAGCACAGCGTTGACGCGGATGTTGCCGGGACCGAGCTCTTTGGCGAGGCTCTGGGTCAGGCCGATCACGCCGAATTTTGCCGCCGAATAGGGGCTGCGATGGACATAGCCGTGCTTAGACGCCGCTGAGCCCATATTCACCATGGCCCCGCCGCCCGCAGCCTTGATCATCGGGACAGCTTGCCGGGCGCAGAGGAACTGTCCCGTCAGGCAGATATCTACGCAGCGACGCCAGTCTTCGGGGGTGATGTCCTCGACCTTCGCCGTCGGTCCAGCAATGCCCGCATTGTTCACGAGCGCATCCAGCCCGCCCAGCTCCGCAGACACCGCGTCGAAAAACGCGCTGACCTGCGCATCGTCCGACACATCGGCCTGCATTGCGAGGCAATCGCCCAGCTCCGCACTCGCGGTTCGCAGAGCCTCCGCGCTCACGTCGCAGATCGCCAGCCGCGCGCCCTGTTCATAAAGAACCCGGGCGATGGCGAGGCCGATCCCCCCGGCGCCGGCGGTCACCACGACCCGGCGCCCCCGGAGACCCGGCAGGCGCAGCCCGGAGGCCCTGTCCTTGGTCACGTCATCCGTCATCTCAGGCTCCTTCAATTTCCGAATACGGCGTCAGGGACCGACAGGACCAGTTGTGGCCAGATGATCAGCAGCGCCAGTCCAAGCAATTGCAACGCGACGAAGGGAATGATGCCCCTGTAGATCATTCGGATGCTGATCTCTGGCGGAGCCACACCTTTGATATAGAATAGCGAATAGCCAAAGGGCGGGGTCAGGAAGCTGGTTTGCAGGTTCACCGCCACCAGCATCGCGAACCACAATAGCTGCTGATCGCGCGTGAGACCGAGCCCGAAATCCAGTCCCGCCACGATGGGCGCAAAGAGTGGAAGCACGATAAAGCTGATCTCGACCCATTCGAGGAAGAAGCCCATGATGAAGATCATCAAGAGCAGAATGCCCAGCGTGCCATAGGCCCCGAGATCGAAGAACAGGATCGCGTTCTCGATCATCTTGTCGCCCTTCAGGCCCTTGAACACCATGCCGAAGATCGTGGCGCCGACGAGCACACCGAGGATCATCGCCGAGGTGTTGCCGGTTTCGCGGACGCAGGCCGACAAGGTGCGGAAAGTGAGCTTGCGGTTCAGCGCGGCCAGACCCATGGCGCAGATCGCTCCAAGACCTGCGGCCTCGGTGGGCGTCGCAGCACCCGTCGCGATGGAGCCGAGGACGGTGAGGATCAGCATCAGCGGTGCGAAGAGATCGCGCAGGAGCGCAAAGGCCAGAGAACCTTCGCCCTCGCGCGTTGCGGAAATCGGGGCGTCGCCGGGTCGGGTGATCGCCACGAAGATGATGTAGCCAATATAAAGCCCGCCCAGCAGCAATCCCGGCACGATTGCACCGACAAAGAGCTCGCCCACCGAGATCTGCAGGATGTCGCCCACCAGCACCAGCATGATCGAAGGCGGGATCAGAATGCCCAGCGTGCCCGACGCGGCGATAGTGCCGACGGCCAGTTCGGGTTTATAGTTCTCGCGCAGCATGATCGGCAGGGCCAGCGTGCTCAGCATAACGACCGACGCGCCGACGATCCCGGTGCTGGCTGCCATGATGATGCCCAACAGCGCTACGGCAATCGCAAGCCCACCTCGTTTGCGCCCCAGCGCCCGTTCGAGACTATAGAGCAGGTTTTGCGCCAGCCCCGATTTGTCCAGCATCGCCCCCATGAAGACGAAAAGCGGCACGGCAAGGAGCAGCCAGTTCTCAATCACACCCGCATAGATCCGCGACACGCCGATCTTCAGGAAGGTAAAGGGCAGCCCGCCGATAAAGGCGAAGAGGATACCGATGCCCCCCAGCACGAAGGCCACAGGATAGCCGCTGAAGATCCCCGCCAGCAGGCAGACGACCATCATCAGCGGCACAAAATGTTCAATCATCCGGGAACTCCTCCGCATCGCCGCGTAGCGCCCGAAGCCGCAGGATGAGCAAGCCCAGCCCCGCCGCGAACAAGAGCGTAAAGCCGATGGGAATGAAGGATTTCAGAAAGTAGCGGTCATAAAGCCCGTCATAATCGGACCCTTCGCCCAGAGAGAAGGACCGCATGGCAAAGTCCTGACTGTGCCAGATCACGACCGCGCAGAAGGGCAGGAGAAAGAGCAGATGGCCGATGATATCGACAATGTTCTTTTGCCGCTTGCTCATGTGCTGGCGCAGGAAATCCACGCGGACATGGGCGTCACTGACCAGAGCGCTGGCGATGGTCAGCATCAGCATGATGCCAAAGAGATGCCATTGCAGATCGCCCAGACTGGCGAGGGTCAGCTTCGACCCGAACAGGAAAACATCGCTCTCCCATCGAAAGATCGTTCCGACCTTGGCGAGCGACAGCACGACGCTGATCAGCACCAGGACCAGAATGGGCAGGATCAGCCAGGCCGCGGCCTGCCCGATCCATGCGATCCCGCGAAGGACCGCATGAACGGGGCCGGTACCACGATCCGGAGACCCCGTGCGGGGTTCCATACCGTGTGCCACTATTGCTTACTCGGGCAGCGTCTGCAGCGAGGTCCAGCGACCCGAGGAGGCGACGAATTCTTTCATCGAATTGTAGGCTTCGCCATAGAGCGCGTCCTTGGCGGCCTCTTCCTCAAGCACCTTTTCGGTGGTCTCGCGCAGCTTCATCAGCACGTCATCGGGGAAGCGCTTCACCTCGGTGCCACCCGCCTCGAATTCCTCAATCTGGGGCGTCTGGGCGGAGGGCGCATAGGCCAGCGTCCACTGAAGGGCTTGCTGACAGGCGGCGTCATACATGGCGCGCTCGGCATCGCTCATACCATTCCACACATCCATGTTGATCAGCAGAACATCGATACTGCCCGGCTGGTGCCAGCCCGGATAGTAGTAGTATTTGGCGATCTGGTTAAACCCGAGATCCTTGTCGATGATCGGCAGCGAGAACTCGGAGGCATCGATCCGGCCGCGCTCCAGCGCCAGGTAGATCTCGCCCGCAGGCAGGAACTGGGCCGAGGCACCGAACTCGTTCAGAACCCGGGCGCCGACGCCGCTCATGCGCATCTTCAGACCGTTGAAATCTTCGACCGAGTTGATCTCTTTGTTGAACCAGCCACCGGGCTCGGGATTGGTCACGTGGCAGGCGAGCACTTTGACGTTCACCTCGTCAAAGCCCCGCTGGATGATCTCCAGACCGCCACCCACATGGAGCCAAGCCGCCAACTGCTCGGGGCCTGCACCAAAGGGCGTCGCCGCGATCTGCGCCACGGGGATGGTGCCGCCCCACTGACCGAGGAAGGTCCAGCCCGCCGGGATCGCGCCGGAGCTGACATTTTCAAGGATTTCACCCGCCGGAACCAGCTCGCCCGAACCATAGAGTTCCATGCCCACTTCGCCGCCACTCATGGCGCGCAGGGACTCGTCCATCATCTTGGCGCTGTCTGACAAGAAGGTCAGATCCTTCGGGATCGACATATGAACGTCGATGACTTCTGCCGTCGCGACAGTTGCGCCTGCCGCGATGAAACCTGCGGTCACAGCCGCCGTGAACTTAGAAAGTGCCAATGTTTTCCTCCCGTTTGCGCAGGCGATGGAATCCAAAGCCGACGGATTTGCCTGCTCAAGTATTGATGTTTCATTTTTGATCAAAAATCAATAAAATAATTGCGCCCGATTAGCGTGCCCGTCCGTTTGACCGGCATTGTTGCAGAACTCTTGGTTGAGGCGTGATTTCCCCTTTGCCCGCTGATGTCATGCGACGCGGACGATCTCGGCGGTGCCGAGGGCGTTGAAGCGGTTCATAAGGGCGATGTGGATATGGATTTCGGCGGTCTGGCGGTCGGAGTCTCTTGCCATGATGCGCTCACCGAAGGCTTTCAGGCAGCGCATCCTCGCCTCGATGCGGCTGCGGGGGTTCTGTCGCGAACTTTTCTGGCGCGCGCGGATAGCCCTTTGGCCAGACACACTTATCCTGCGAGGTCCGCGAAGACTTGGAACGGACTGCGTCCGGCATCACCAAGTTGCCCCTTTCGGATCATGTGAGCGGCCTCAATTCCCGCGAGGGTCGCCTGCGCAGCATCGAAGGATTTGAAGCCCATCATCGGGCGGGTGATCTTCTTGATGAACCGGTGGTCCTGCTCGATGCGATTGTTCAGATACGTCACCTGCAAGACCTCGATGAGCCAGTACCAGCCGGCCAGGATCAGCGCGATGTTCATGTTGTCGAGACCGGCCCGGTTGGCGCCACTCTTGTCAATGACCACCTTGTCCGGCCAGCCGTTCCGGTCCATCGTCCGCTCGAAGAACCGGGTGGCTGCGTCTTCGTCTCGCCGTTCAGACAGCATAAAATCAAGGGTTGACCGTCCCGATCCACCGCCCGGTACAGGTAGGTCCACTCCCCCTTCACCTTTATGTATGTTTCATCGACGGGCCATGATCTGGCGGTTGCCGCTTTGCGCTGCTGCGCCACGTCTGCGATCAGCGGCGCATATTTCACCGCCCAGCGGTTCAGCGTCGCGTGATCGACAGGGACGCTACGCTCGGCCATGATTTATTCCAGATCGCGATACGAAACGGCGTAGCGAACGTAGAAGAACACCGCGTAAAGGATGGCTTCTTTGGGATAGTGGGCGCCCTTGAAGTCGATCATCCTGTCATTCCGTCAGCGGTGGCGTTGAAGCCGTCGACATATCGACGTCACCCGCCAGGCGAAAGATCACACCCAAAATTTGCGACGGAACCGTTTCGCGGCTGACGATCACGCCGCGCTCTGCCAGGAGGTCCTCGACGTCGGCAGTGCTTAGAGCGAAGCGGTGATAGACCCAGACAGCATAAGCGATGATCTCGCCGGGGAAGCGGAAGCCCTTCAGGCGCGGCAGAGATGACCGCATTTTCATCCGGAACCCTGTAGCAAGGGCTGCACCATACAACAACTTGGCAATGCCCAACGAGGCACTTGTCGTTGTCGTAAAGGATCGACTGAGGGAGAGCGCCGAAGAACGCAAAGGCATGGACATGTCCGTCAAGCCAGGCCTCCGTGGTGGCTGCCGGGCAGGCCCGGACATAACAGGCGTCGCTGTGCGGCAGATCGATGGCAAAGAAGTGCGCTTTCTGCTCAACACCGCCGATCACCACAAGTGCTTCGCCAAAATCGGCCTGCGCATGCCCCGCGGGATGGCTGAGCGGCACGAACATCTCCTTGCCGGTCCGCTTCGAGAGCCGGACGTAATCCTTCACGATCGTGGAGCCGCCATCAAATCCGCACTCATCCCGCAGCCGCTCGAAAATGCGCTTCGCCGTGTGACGTTGCTTCCGTGGCCGGCCTTTGTCCTCGGTCAGCCACCGGTCGATCTGACCAATGAAAGCATCCAGCCTGGGCCGTCGGATCGGCGCCGTCCGCCGATACCCCGGCGGTTCCGAACAGGCCAGCATCTTCGCAACACTGTCCCGGCTGATCCCAAAAACCCCGGGCAATCTGGCGCCCGCTCAAACCGTCCTGAAAATGAGCCTGACGCACCTTCAAATACAAATC
>NZ_VFSV01000063.1 GCF_007004065.1 Palleronia caenipelagi
GGCGTCACCAGGACCATCGCGAAACTGCTGCGACGACGAAGCGCCATCGAACCAATGACGGGCCATATGAAAGCCGACGGACGTCTGACCCGATGCCCACTCAAAGGAACCGAAGGTGATGCCCTTTTCGCGGTCCTCTGCGGCTGCGGTCACAACATCCGCATGATCCTGCGCCACCTGAGGGTCTGTCTGTGCCATTTCATCTGGCTGATCACACTGCTCCGAGGCCTCACCCCCGGCGCCCACCGCCATCAGAGGCCGCAAATCGCCGCCGGAGCCTGTTGATCAGCATGGACTAATTAACATCCGCGCAGAATTGTGCGGAGGAAAGAGCAGGTGTTATTGATGGAAAGTTTATCGAAAGTCCGACGATGGCAACGGGCTTCAACTGTCACGAAGATCGAAACGGTCTTCAACGGGCAGCTGTCCCGTGCCGTAGCGTCATATGCTGCATTGCAGCATTGCGCTATTGCAGCGCAGCATTCCGCCCCTATCTTGTGTCTCACAAGGACGCAAACACACACACCGAACCGATAGGAGGCCCCCATGGCTGCCACTGCTAAAAAAGTCGAAACCAAAGTCGAAAACGCCGCCGAGAAGGTGGAGAACAAAGTCGAGAAGTTCGCCAACCGAGCGAGCGCCAATCTGAACGCCGCGACTTCTGAGGCCCGCACCTTTGCCTCACTCTACACGACCGCGCTGCGCAGCTTCGCCGAGGGCGTTATTGAGGTCGACAAGCTGATCCTGTCGAAGCTCAGCAACGCCGCCTCCGAGACCGTTCAGCAGGGCCAGCAGATCCTGAAGGCCCGCGACGTGAAGACTGCCATCGCCATGACCGCGATGACCACCCAGTCCGCCCTCGACCGCAATGTATCGGACACGAAGGAAGTCCTCGACCTCGCCAACGCCCGCCTGCAAGAGAGCCTCGAGCCCTTCAAGACCTACGCCTGATCCAACTCCTCCCTGACGGATCAAGCACACGCCCCGCCCGCGCAAAACCCGCGCGGGCGGTTTGCTTTTCGTACAAGGCCCCTTACGGCAATGGGCTGACGCCGATGACCGGAGCATGAAGGGCCAGTAACACGACCCAGAGGCCAATGGCGAGTCCGAGGCGTGGCAGGGACGGCAACGCTTGAGGCCGCCAACGACCCCTGAGCAGCGCCGCGAAGGGGACGAGTCCGGTGCGGCGCGCAGCCTCGTTCCATGGATCGGCACCCATGATCCGCCGTCGGCGCCGCTCCACGATCCGCAACCCCATTGCGGAGAACAGCAGAAATGACCCAAACAGGATCACGTGCGCCAGATCGCCATTCGCCAGCAGATGCGCCCCGCTCCAGAGGATCAGCGCCCAGAGCAGAGGCTGGCGTGTCAGACCGACGATCCCCGGATGTACAGGGTCGAAACCCTGGGGGCGACCTTCAAACGCAAATGGGTTCGGCGCGCCCACGCCGAACACCGCGAGCAGGATGACCACGGGCATGGTCAGGTTCAACAGCCACCGCGCCGCCGCGCTCTGCTCCCAGAGAGGAATGACCGGCGCGCGCCCTGCCGCCGCAAAAACCCACCAAAGCAAGACCAATGACACGACGCTGAACAGCACGGTATATCCCCTCTGGCCCAGCGCATTGGTCAGCTTTGACTTAACGCCCAGCATGGCCGGGAGACGGTGCGATATCAGAAACACCCCCATCGCCAGCGCAAATTCGATCCAGCCCATGTCGTCCGTATCCGTCTTGGTACCAATGTCCGGGGCAGAGTATGACGCTTCTTCAATCGGCGAAACTGCCTGTCGGGGTCTCACAGGGGCTTGCCACCGGAAAAACAGACACCCGACGTCGGAGCGCAAAGTTCCGGCAGCCAACCGATCGGATCCCGAGCCGGTCAACTACCTTTGAACCGCTCGACGAGGTCGGACATAGCCTGACGGTATGGCGCCGGCCCGTGGCTGATGCGCGACACCCCGACGGTGGCAAGATCGCCGACTGATCCCATTCCATCCTTTTTCAGTACGTTAACCGGGAGATCCACAGCGTTCACGATGTCCCCGATCAGGTCGAAATCCACGAGCCCCGGAACAAAAAACCCGTCCGCCCCTGCGCCCGCATAGGCCGCTCCGCGCTCTTTGGCCTCGGCCATGACGTCCTTGTGCGACGCTGCGCCGTTTTCAAGAAACAGATCCGTGCGGGCGTTCAGGAAAAGCGACACAGCTTCCTCGGCGGCCATAGCTTTGATCGCCTCTATCTTTGCGACCTGATCCCGGATCGGATGCAAGCCTTCTCCGCCCACCACCCGGTCTTCGAAATTGATACCGACCGCACCGGCGCGCAGAATTTGCCGCACATTTTCGGCGACTGCTTCGGGGTCGGTTGCATAGCCGCCTTCGAAATCGATCGAGACCGGGACGTCGACGCTGGCGCAGATCCGCCCCGCCAACGTTCTGAGCAATTCGAGAGGAAGCTCCTGACCGTCCTCGTAGCCTTGCGCCGCAGCCACAGACCAACTGCCCGTCGCTACGGCAGGGGCACCGGCATCGACGACAGCCCGGGCGCTGCCAGCGTCCCATATGTTGAAGAGGACGAGCGGACTGCCCGGACGATGCAATTCTCCAAAACGGTTTGCTTTTTCAGCCTGAGACACGGGTCGCTCCTTTCAATTCTGAACCAAGATAATGTCGTTCGATCTCCAACAGCTTCTGTTTCCGCCATAAGCCGCCACCATATCCCGTCAGCGATCCGTCGGCGCCGATGACGCGATGGCAGGGGATGACCAGAGCGATCTGGTTGGCTCCATTCGCGCGGGCGACGGCACGGGTCGCGGTGGGTCGCCCGATCCCTACGGCGATCTGGGAATAGCTCCGGGTCTGGCCGGGCGGTATCTGTCTCAGCGCCTCCCAAACCTGTTTGGTGAAGGCCGTGCCGTGGAGCGCCAGAGGGATCTGAAACGTGGCAGAGCAACCGTCGAAGAAGGCCTGAAGCTCGCGCTTGATCTGTTCCGACGGAGCCGTCTGGCCGATACCGAGGCGGCCTTTGGCAAATGCATCGAGCCGGATCATCTCGCTCCGGAGCGCCTTGCGGTCGAAAAACTCCAGCAGATGGAGCTGCGAGCGGCAACTGACGGCGACCATGTCCCCCAGCGGTGTCGGAACCCAGTCGGCAAACAGCAGCGGATCGCGAGAGAGGCTCCCCGGCGCCTTGCCAATCAGCCGCAGGAACGCGGCCCGAAACGCGCTCGCAGACTCAAACCCTGCATCGAGTTGCCCCTCAATCACCGCCCCACCCGCCGCCAGCGTCTCGAACCCGTCACGCAGGCGCCTCTGCCGGGCCATTTCCAGGAAGGTCATACCGAACTGGCGCCGAAAACTGCGCCGGACAGTAGAGGCATCGAAGCCCAGCCGCACCACATCGCTTTCGCGCCACCGATGCTCAGGCCGCTCATCAAGCGCCGCCAGCAGCGTCGCAATAGCCGGATCGGCCAGCGCCATGGGCTCTAGCGGATAGCATCGTTTGCAAGGCCGATATCCCGCTTCGATGCACTCGCCAACGGTCCCGAAAAATGTGCAGTTTTCAGGCTTTGGCTTACGCGCGGGACAGGTGAGGCGGCAGAAGATGCCTGTGCTGGCGACGCAGACATAGGCCTGCCCGTCATAGCCGGGATCCCGGTCAAGGAGCGCCTGATAAAGCGTGGCGTGGTCAGGAAGATCAAACAACATGAACCACAGATAGCACGAACCGTGGGTCGCGCCGCCGCAGATCGGGCGTTTATTCGATGTTTTGGCGGGTCTGGTGGCTATGGGCGTCCTCGCCGCGGGCCATCATAAGATGGTGAGCGCGATGGTGATCCTGACTGGCCATCAGCCCAAAGAACCCGAGCCCCCTGATCCGTGCAATGACCACAGGGTTGGTGCTTTTCACGGTCAACGACACCGCGTCATCAAGCACCTCAGCCTCCACGCTCCAGCGTGGGTCCTGCGCCAACTGAGCCGCATGGGCCGGAACCATCCGCATCAACGACGCGACCGTCTTCGCGTCCCCGGTAACACGCATCAACAAACCGTCTGGCAAAGCTGTCTCGGACACGATGCTGTCCATCACCACACGGTCCATATCCACCAAATGGTTCCGAAGCCCGTCCAGATCGACCCGTGACCAATCGGTATCCGGGTCCTCTTCGAGCAGGCGGACGACCTCTGAGAGCGCGGCAAAAGCCCCTTGTCCGGGTTCCGTGAGCTCGACCGGGCTACCGTGCTCCACGCGATGCGTCCCATGGTTCATGCCGTCAGAATGCCCGCTATGCTCCGTCTGGCCGATGACGGGCCCGAGGCCCGCTGTAAGCATCAAAATGGCAAGGGTGTGACTCGTCTTCATTTGTCATGTCTCCGTCTTGATTAGTGAGACCGTAGCCGAGCGAGCTTCGATACCATATGATTTCTATCATGTCTGCATGGATCCACCTCTTCGATGGCGCGCCGACCCGCGAATTTCCCAAGGGCACGGCCCTGTTTCGGGCCGCAGATCCCGTCCGCTCCATGTATCTGCTCCGGTCAGGGATGATCGCGCTGGAGCGTCCCATGGCGGACGGCACATCCCTGACGCTGCACCTGGCCTCCGCTGGCAGCGCCGTTGCAGAGGCCTCGCTCTTCGCCGACCGGTATCATTGCGATGCCGTGGCTCGGGTTGATTCAGAGGTAGCTGTTCTGCCGAAGCCGGTCTTTCTGCGGGACCTCGAACGTCAACCAAGAGCCGCCCTGAGCCTAATCGAAACCCATGCCAGAGAGGTGCAGGCCCAGCGCGCCAGAGTAGAAGTCCTGCGGATGCGGCGGGTGGCAGACCGGCTTGATGCGTGGATCACGCTCCACGGAGAACCTGCGCAGGGGGACTGGAGCACCGTGGCACACCAGATCGGCGTATCTCCGGCGGCGCTCTATCGCGAACGGGCCAAGCGACGATAGCCGTGGCTAGTCCGACGGCTCCGGAGGTGGCACAGCTGAGCGACGATCTGGCGCTCTTTTGGCTGACGTGGGACGATCTCGATCCACGCCTACCGCCAGCTTGGAGCAATGCTGGCGCAGATCACATCATCATGCCTCTACAAATTCCGCCAGACCTTGTCAGAGATGCGGTATTCGCTCGATCACGGGCGGCTAATGATGCGTTGACACGGCCTCGTGAATATCAAGCTCGTCGTGATCGGGTCCGATCAGCGGTTTACTGTCCGGAATGCCTTTGCCCCGGGTGGTGTGCTTGAAGACCCCGCGACCGGAACTGCGGCTGCGGCGTTTGCGGGCTATCTCAGAGATCGGGGCTGGCCCCATGGCGGAGAGATCCGCGTCCTTCAGGCCGAGGACATGGGTGTCCCACCCTGATCACGGTCGCCGTAGACAGCACCCGAGTAGCGCCCGTCCGCTTCTCTGGCACGGTGCGCGTCATCGAGGCACAAGGCGGGCTGCACAACCCAGGGTCAGCGCCGTTCAGTCCACCGGGAAGACCTCGTCGAACGCTCGTTCCCCAGCCCGGGAGAATGCCACGATCCGGGTCTTCGGGTCGCGCTTTGCCCAGTCCAGCTCTTCGAAGCGGCTGAGAAAAGCGGGGCCGAGGCTGCCCGCGAGTTGGGATCGGCGGTCATTCCAGTCGAGGCATTCCCGGCAGAGCGGAGCCCGGTCATGCCGCAACTGCTCGACGTCAATCCCGCACTCCCGCGCAAAGCTATCACCCGCGCCGGTCAGCGTCAGCGCATCCCCGTTCAGAACCAATTGGCCACGCGTCATGAGGCGCGCGAACATCCGGGTTCCCATGTCGCCCGCCAGATGATTGTAGCAGACCCGGGCCCGACGCAGGGCGGCATCCTTTGGTCCCGGCCTCCTGCGCAGGTTGTCGAACACCGCCGATCTTGGACTAAATGCAGAAAATTTCTTGATGAAAATCAGTCAAGGGCATCATGCATTTCTGACCCGAACGTCTCGCAATTCTGACCCCAGCGGCACTGTGGATGCACGCGGTCAACAAGCATTTCGCATCCCATGCTTCCGGCGCTATGGGCCGAGCAGTCGGGAACGGGTTAGGTTCTTGTAGGCTAATTCACGGAGTTTGCCGTGAGCCTTCAATTGAAAGTATCTGAGCTTTTCTTCCTTGCTCTGCCCCCGGACCGGATCGCACGACGACATCAGGGCGATGATTTTGGGTTGCTTGTCCCATTGGCCCTTCTTCTCGGCCTCGATCCAACCGTTCATATGGCCTATAAAGGCTTGCTGCGCGGCGTCTTTGGCTGCCACACTGGCTTTCGGGCTGGTCAACCGGACAGTGGTGACCTCGATCTGGATTTGTCCAGCGCCAGCAGTGCGCGCGCGCCCGATGAGGTGACTTAGCTTTTTATCGCCGCTGAGCTCAAGTGCCCATATCAGCGCGCCCAGTTCAATTTGGGAGACATTGTGCAGCCGTATCCGCCCGTCGAATCGAAGCGGTGCGTTCGGATTCGCGGGCTGGAGAAATGTCAGGCTGCTTTTGACGTCCGTGTTGTCGACTTTTTCATCGACCTCCGTAAGCCACGTTCGGATCCCGGCACTGCTTGCATTGCGCGCGGGATAGCGTTTTCGACCGGCGAGGCGGGCGGTAGGGTCGGACCAGTCCTTACGGCGGACCGTCCGATCATTTGGCCCCTCGGATGGGCGTTGTTACAGAACTCTGACCGTGAAGGATTCACATCACGAATCCATGCGGTTAGTGGGATGGCATGAGCAAGCCCCAGCCCGCCCGTTATCGCACGGTGAACTGGTCCAGCTACAACGCATCGCTGCGCAGGCGGGGATCGCTGCTGATCTGCGTTGACAAGGACATGAGCTGGCGCGCACCGCCTGACGGTCGGACCGGACGTCCGCCCGTCTTTTCTGACGCGGCGATCCAGTTCTGTCTGTCGCTCAAGGGTGAAGGGCGCCCGGACATCCGTCCGGTGGACGGATGTCAGCCCTGAACGGGCGAAGCCCCGGGCTGTTCAAGCTGCCGCTTCGCCAGACCGCCGCGATGGTCGCGAGCCTGCTGAAGCTGGCGGGGCTGGACTGGACTGGCCGACGCTGTGCCGCAGGCAGAAGACCCTGGCCGTGCAGGTTCCCTATCGCCGCGCGGACGGCCCGCTGAACCTGCTCGTGGACAGCACCGGGAGCAAGTTCCCCGGCGATGGCGACAGTCCCGTGCTGCCCGATCTGCTCGGCCAAATCCCGGCGGACGAGCAAATTGGCACGGTCACCGCCGACGGTGCCTATGACACGCGCCGCTGCCACAAGGCCATTATCGAACGGCAGGCCATTCCGATCATTCCGATCCGCAAGAACGGGCGGCTATGGAAAGATGACTGCCCGGCGGCACGCGCCCGAAACGAAACCCTGCGCGCGACGCGATATTACGGCAGGGCCTTCTGGAAACGCTGGACGGGATATCACGCCCGCAGTCGCATCGAGGCGAGGATGCGCTGCCTGAAAGCCTTCGGTGAGCGCATCATGGCAAGAGACCCCGACCGCCAGACCGCCGAAATCCATATCCGCATCGCCCTTATGAACCGCGTCAACGCCCTCGGCACCGCCGAGATCGTCCGCGTCGCATGACATCAGCGGGCAAAGGGACAGTCTCCCCTCAGGCGGGAGTTGCGCAACAACGCCGTCTGCAGTGGAAGGGGGCGGAGAAACCAACGCCGCAGGACCTGATCTGAGACAGCGAATTGCCGTGCTTTCCAATCGCCGGAAAATGCCATGGGCACCGCATCGCGAAGCCACTGATCTTGCTCCAGCGTAAAAGCATCTGCGATCCAAACACTCTCTCCGCAGATGCATAAGACGATGGATTTAGCAATGGGTTCCGGCGCGCCCGCTGGTCTGGCAAAGTCGACGTGCAGCGCGGTCAGATTTGCCCCATTTTCGGAGAGCTGGCCCATCAGATCGAGACGCCGGGCCAGAGCACCCTTTATCACCGAGCCAGGAATGGCCTCGCTGCCTTGAAAAGCGTTCTAGGCCACGCGCTTCGCATCGACCAGAAGCGGTCGATCGAATCGTATCTCGTAGCACACCCGCTCCGTCGGAGGGGCGTCGGCGTAGAACGATCCGATTGCCGTCGGAACTGATGCACCGATCTCTATTCCCTCGACCTGACCAAAGCCCGCTGATTTCATCGAGCCGATTGCGCTGATCCAGATGGGGATCGCCAGCAACAACGGATACCACTTTGCCCACTCGTTTTCAGAAGCGAAGGCGACCAACCGCCCGGTAAATGTCACGAGGGCGCCTTGAGGGGCCACGAGTTCGCTGGAGAACTATGCCCCGCGAGCCGCGGCGCCGGTCTCGGGATCGATGGCCACACGGATCGATGTACTGGTGTCATGATCCTCCGTTGCTACGCAGTCCGAGAATATCAGACGCCCTCGCGACGGTTCAAAGTCGTTCACGTCCGGCGTGGGAGAGGTCTTGCGGGCCTCCCCTGTTCCTGTTCCGAACATCTCGTCCCGTATCTGAACGCCATCTTCAATTCCGGTCGCAATCACGTCGCCCAGCGCATGCCGAAAAACGCCGCGGATTTGCTCAGCTGGGATCATGGCTTTGCCATCAGATGTCCGTGCCGCCGCCGCGTCTAGGCCAAAGCTCAGCGGCGACTGACCGGGGAACAAAAACGGGCTTCGGACCCGTATGGTAAGGATGAGCTCATATCTTTGCATCGGGTTTCCGCTCTGATGTTGTGGCGTAGTCCCAAAGGTCGAGCCCACGGCGCAGCCGGATCGCGAGCGGTGTCTCGTGAGCTACGGCTGGCAAGCTAAAGAGGTCTGCGTGGTCTTCTTCGACTGCGTCAGACTGGCTACGGACGCGCTCCATGTAACTTTGCACCTCGCCGATCAGCCACGTATCAGCCTCGTCTCTGTCACCTGTGGTGATCCTCTCCAAATGGCCCTTGGCGAGCCCGTAGGCGCGACTGCGCGACAGGCCAGCCCCTTCGCTTTCAGAGAGGATTCTGCGCATCGCCTTTTCAAAACGCGGCCAGTCCCGAATTGGTATTGCGAGGTCCTCAATTGAATTCGTCCCGAATTTCGCCGCCCGGTAGGCGTCGATCAATGCCATACTGCCAGCCGATGCGTCCGGCACAGCTGCGCTTTCGAAGATATCCAGAACCACTGATCCCGTGACTCCAGCGGCCTTTGAGGCATCGACGGATGCGTTGGCCATTGCGACCATTTGTCGGATCGGCGTGCCGCCCCGGGCAATTATCACTGCCCCGGTAAACCCGATATCTCCCAGATTATCAGGTGGTCCCGCGTCCCAACTCTGAGTGACATCGTGGAAAGCCCGGATCACGGCCGAAACATTCCAGGCCGGCGTCATCAACGTGATATCATTTCCGCCCCAGATCAATACCTCGGTTTTGAGATGCACTTCGTCATACTGGGGGAAGCGGCTTGAACGAACGATTGCGACCATCAGAGATTTGAGCCGCTCTTGCAGGGCAGCAGAGAAACTCGCATTGGAACCCGCGCGCTGCCGCGCCGCTCCGAATCCATCCCCGTCGAAATGCAACACGGCAAGCTTGCCTTTTACTGACTCGGGGGTGCCAATCGGAGCATTGTCGAGCAAAGCGTCGATATCCCGGGCAAGTGTCAGCCTGTCCAGATCTGCCGCGTCAGCGCCAAGACGGCACAACCGGTCAGCCGAGTATTTCTGGTTACGCCCATAATCTATCCTAGCCTTCACTGAGGGAGAGATCCAGTACTCCGTCTTGACAGCGTCCTGTTCTGAGGCGGGCCGAATTCCATCGAAACTATCGGGCATATGGCCACCGTCGGTACGGAAATCCGTCAGCGACCAGCTTTGCATCTGATCGCGTCGCGCCGCAGCCTGTGCCGCAGCCTCGCTTGTGCCTGTGCCGATGGCGAAGGTCAGATGTTCCCAGCCGTCCTTCCCGAGAGCCGTCCGGGCCGCGTCTACCTCACCATCCGTAACCTTGTCGAACACGGCTGTCGACGCGCCCGACCAGAGCGGCCCACGTCCCAGCGCCGACGCCAGACGCGCCCCAATCGCATCCAGCATGGCGCTGGAGCCACGAATGACCGACAGATCGTTTGTATCGTAAAGGCAATGATGAAAGTTGCAGCCTTCCACCCAAAGAAACAGGTCGCGCGTCATAAAACCACTCAGTAAAATGATAAGTTGACCCCAGCGGCGCCGAATTTGACCTGTCAACGATGTTGCTTGATGCCCTCCAAATATGACGAGACCAAACCTTCCTTCAGCAGAACGAAGCGGGTCCGGACAGCAGTTTCTAACACAATTTCCCGCTCCGACTGAGTTTCAATCCGCACCCCCGAAGGGAGCGGGCTAGGACTAACCCTCTGGAAGCCTTTGAAAAGATGTTCTGATTCCAGCACCTTTCCAAATGCGAGTCAAATTTCCGTACGTAGCGAAGCTCGCAAACAGCCAAAGTCATAGACGGCGCTTCCATTTGTCAGCAATTTCAAAGAGCTGGACCATTTCCAAAAGCGATTTGCCTCAGGGCGACCTGTTTTCACCATTTCACCCTCCCGCCCACCCGTCGAGACAAATTCCCCGACGCATCGATTGCAGGATGCAGCGCGGCAGATCACGACCGCCACCGACCTTGCTGACCGGTGGTTTGACCAGACGGTCCGAATCCGTCTGGGCGGTGCGGCGCATCTGATCGCCCGCCATGATCTGACCAACCATTTCCGGCGCTCGTTCGGCGGCGCTTGGTGCCGGTGCCTCGCCCGAGGCCCATGCCGGACAGCCCTGCCTTTGGGAGCCGCCCTGCGCCCTGGACGTGTTCTTTCGCGAACAGATGCGGTTGGGGGGCGATGGGCTGCCCAAACCCTTTGTCATGCTGGCCGATGTGGACGGCCCCGATCTCATCGCCGGGTTGCGTATCTTTGGCTTTGCCATCGACTGGATGCCCGCCGCCGACCACGCGTTCGTCGACGCCTTGCGCCACCGCTTACCGTGGAAGCGCCTAGTTGTTCAGTCCCGGCATTTGGTGGATCGGATTTAGGATGAATCGATCTGGCTCTGAAGTCCAGATCTTGCAGATGTATTCGTAAGGCGTCAGCCCGCTGAGGGTCTTGAGCCTGCGGGCGAAGTTGTAGGCTGCCATGAAGTCGGCAAGGTGTGTTCGCAACTGGTCGTGATTTTCGTAGTGGAAGCGTTTGACCGTCGCCTCCTTGATGGTGCGGTTCATTCGTTCGACCTGGCCATTGGTCCACGGATGGTTCGGCTTAGTGAGCCGATGTTCGATCTCATTTGCCTCACAGA
>NZ_VFSV01000064.1 GCF_007004065.1 Palleronia caenipelagi
ATCACGGCTACAGATGGCGCCGTGGGCGCGGGTGACCGGCTGGCGATCCTCGCCAGCGAGATCGCTGTGGAGGGTCTGGCCTATGGTCTGGGCTCTGCGGTGCTGAGCGCCTCGGAGGGTCTGACGAGCAGCGGGCTTCTGGAGAGCGGCGGGGCGCTTGAGCTGTCGGCGGTGGATCTTTTGCAGCTGGCAGGTGGAGTGACGGCGGCCGGGGCGCTGGATCTGGACGCGGTACGGCTTGAGGTTCTGGCAGGGGCGGAGCTGTTGTCGGGCAGCCTGTCGGCACGGGCAGATGACCTGGCGCTGGATGGTCTGATGGCAGTGCAGAACACGGCGGATGTTGTTTCCACGGATGTCCTGCGCCTGTCGGGGACGCTGTATTCGGGTGGGGATCTGTCTCTGTCCGGGGAACGGATTGAGAGCGCGGCATCGGCGGTGGCGGTTGCGGGCGTGGATTTTTCGGATCTCACGGCCTCGCTGGGCGTGGCGAACCTGACGCTGAGCGCAGCGAGCGCCGATCTGGGCGGGGAGATGCTGACGGGCGGCACGGCCACGGTGCAGGTAGACGGGGCTTTGAGCCTGCGTGGGTTGCTATCTTCTGATCAATCGCTGCAAGTCAACGCCAGTTCAATTGACCAGACCGGTCAGGTTTCCGGCAAAAATGTTTCTGTGACCGCTCAGGGAAATTACCTGCTGGATGGCGATACCTTTGGTCAAAGTCACGTCTCTGTTTCTGCCGGTGGCAGAACAGATATCGCCGGGACCGTCGCAACTTTCCAAACCGATGGCGCCGGTAATTTCATCTTGGACGGAACGGTTGAGATCCAGGCTAATGACATCCTTGTGTCAGGTGGATTGGCGGGAGGACGCCTTGTTCTTCAATCGATCACGGATATCGCGAATTCGGGAGATGTGCTGGCGTTGGGCAATGTCGATTGGATCGCTGGACGCCTTATTAGAAATGATGGAGTAATTGACGCCTCTGACGTGGCCCGTATCGAGGCCAGGACGGTCGAAAACCATGTCGGTGCAGTTTTGTCCGCTGAACGGATCCGGCTTGTAGCTTCCGATACCTTGTCAAATAGTGGGGATATTGGCGCCGCAACGGAATTAAATATTGCGTCAGCGCAGCTTGAAAATAGTGGTCAGTTGCGGGCCGGTCTGATCTCAATAAGTACTGATGAGCTGCGCAACAATGCAGGAGGGGTCTTCGACAGCATTTCTGCGCAGCTCAATGCCGACACCCACCTCATCAATGAGGGTAAAATTGTTGGCACCGATTGGGTGTTAATGTCTGCCGGTGAGTTGAGAAATGCCGGGCTTTTCCATGCCGGTTCTGGCCTGGAGGTCGTCTCCGACAGTCTGGTAAACTCGGAAGCAGGGATCATTCAGTCACAGGGCACGGTTGCTGCTCTCGTTGATGGGTCCATTGCAAATAACGGGCTTATCCGCAGCCTTGGCGACATTGTGCTTGACTCTGAAGCCGGCAATATCACCAACCGGGGTCTGATAAATGGCGAACGGGTATTCATTTCGACACCCCAACAGATCGTCGGCGATGCAGGTTCGATCATTGGACAGTCTCTCGTCTCGCTCGACGCAGCCCGGTTGGGCAGAACGGATCTCAGCGGTGCCAACACGTTGCAATCCCTGGGCATGGTGGCTTCAGGTGGAGGTCTGTCACTGACCTTATCCAATGCCGGCCTGATCGTTAGTTCGGGTGCGTCGCTTGCGGTGCTCGGTGATCTTCGGATCGACCTGTCTGGATCCATTCGAAATAATGGGATCATTCGTGCCGGGGGCAGTCTTATGCTGACCTCGGCCGCGGACATCATCAATCACCAATCACTTTTGAAATCCGGCGAGACGATGTCCCTCACCGCATCGAACGGCGCTTTCGAAAACCTCTCTGGTATTGTTGAAGCTGGGGGCGACCTGACCATTTCGGCGAGCTCGGTCGTCAACAGTTATCTGACCGTTGATGTCTCCTGTGTCATTGGGGTCTGCAATCTGATGGAGGAGAACTACAGTGAGAAAACGATTGATGGCTTAGATCACATTCGACTCAGAAACAACTTCGCGAGAGACCCAAATGCCTTTGATGGCGTCATCATTCCAGAGGGACCGTTTTTCGTTGAGGGGAACAGAAAACCATCTTCTGAATATGTGTATAAGCCTGACTTTAAGTACTTTTTTGTTGGCGGCATGGGCGATCAGCCAATCTGGACAGACTCCAAAATTTGGAGCTATTACCTCCATTTTGACGATCCCTTGAACTTCCTGCATCCGCTTTTCCACATTTACGGAGGCGATAATGATGACGGTCGGCGTACGGACTACCGCTTTTTCTGGGAAGAAGGGGCGAATGTCAGTCTGTCCGGCGCTCAGCCAATCATTCGTTCCGACAGCACAATCAAGATCATCTCAGATCAGATCACCAATGACCTCGGCCTGATTTCTGCAGACAAAGATGTGGTCCTGAGGGCAGGTACGGTTCGGAATACCGGATACGACACCACTAAGTATCGATATGAAAAGGAAATGCGGTATTACCGCGTCGGTAATGACGACTATTCAACTTCCTACGCATGGATGGATGGTCGCCAAACAGAACTCCTCTCTGTTGTTCCGGGAAAAAAGTACCTCGGTCGGATTGTTGCCGGCCGCAATTTGTCGATCAACGGGACAACTCCCAACGGGTCTGGTGGCGTGGTGAATACAGGCGTCATAGAAGGCTCCTCCACACAGATTGTTTCTGACCAGATCACCGGCGGGCTCGCATCAGGCAACTTCATTGTCTCAGACAACACAGTCGGGTCCGTCGGGATTGACCTGAGCGACTATGCGGCAACCGCAGTCCTCACACAGACCGCCGGCTCTCCCCTCTCGCCAGGTACGGTGCCTGTCGCAACCGGCAGTGCGATTGATCCATCTGCGGGTATGAGGGACGGAGTCGCTGATGCATCATTTGGTGGTGTGGATCCGGCGACGGGGCGCAGAATTGACACCCGGCAAAGCTTGAAGAGTACGATTGCACGCCAATCTGCCAACTCGCCAAATGTGGCGACCGTGGCTCAGGAAGGTATCGATCCCAGTCAGCCCTCTACTACCTCCCTGAGCGATCAAGCGCTCTTGTTCAGGGCGAACGATCTCTTGGGATTAACCTCTGCGGATGCTCTTCCGGGCGGATTTGCAACGCGTGATACAGCGGGTTTGTTGAGCACTCCGGACTACCGGACATCCGAAGGCGATCTGGTCCCATCATCGGATCTGTCTCGCCACGCTTTGTTGCGCAGCGTTGGGTTCAAAGGAGATATCCAGTTTCTAGTGGATCCTGCGACAGAAGCCGAGACCATTCGCTTGGCCAATCTCCAGCAGACCGGCCGCGCATTCCTTTATGACGAATGGCGCACTGCCGAAGACCAGCATGACGCTCTCCTGGAAAATGCCCTGGCGTTCTTCCAGACGCATCCCGGAGTGGAACTGGGCAAGGCGCTGAGCGCCGAGCAGATTGGTAACCTCAAGGCACCACTCCTGTGGTACGTCGAGAAGACGGTCGACGGGCAGCGCGTACTGGTGCCGACACTATATCTGTCGCAAAATGAGCGTAACAACTCACCTCCAGGCAGCTTTATTGGGCGCGACAATCTGGTCCTGGAGGGCGGTCGCATCGCGCTAAATGACAGCTCTCTTCTGTCTGGCCGGAACGTCACCATTCAGAGTGACACCACCGCGTCTTTTGGCCGGATTTCCGCAACAGACCGACTGGACCTCCGTGCTCTTGGGGCGACAAGCGATTTGGTCTTCAGTGATCTTGAGCTCGATGCATCGCCACGCTCACTGTCACTCTATGCCGGTCGGGACCTTCTGATCAATCAGGACATCAACGTGTCTGGCAAGCTCGAACTCGTTGCCGGGCGGGATCTGACCCTCGATGCCATTGATCTGACCGCCCGGACAGCCCTACTGCAAGCCGGCCGCGATATCCAACTTCTGTCGCAGATCACCAGGACGGAAGATATTCAAATCCCCACCCGGCAGGTGGAGGAAAGAGTTTGCCGCATTCCGGGAGGCGACGGATGCCGTGTCTACGGAACCGTGACAAAGACGATCCCGGCCGAAGGGTCTATCAGACGCTACAGCGAAACCGTTGATGTGCCCTCAATCAACGTTCGAGGTGACCTGTCACTCTTTGCGGGCAGGGACATTCTTCAAGAAGGTGGCACGGTTTCCGGCGGGGACATCGTTCTCTCTGCCAGCCGCGATATTTCGATCAAGCCCGTCGAGCTAAGATCCGGAACCGAAGCGTATGTCGATCGTTCCGATCCCGGTTGTGGCTGGACTTGCGCATTCTCTTCGGAGCGCTATCGCCTGACATCGGAAAGCTCGTCTCTCGCACGCGCGCAGATTGATGCCAGCGGTTCGTTGACCCTGACAGCCGGGCGGGATTTGACGATTACTTCGGCCAATCTCGACGCGGGGGGCGATGTGTCTCTACGCGCCTTACGCGATATCAAGCTTAACACGGCAGATCAGACGACACAGGGCAGCTTTGCCAGTGTTTTCTCCCAGCGCGACTGGAACAACTCCACTGCAATCACCAGTAACATCTCTTCTGCCAACGGGAATATCAGCATTCTGGCCGATAGAAATCTTCGCTCGCATGGGGCTGGGATCTTCGCTGACGGGGCCCTGTCGCTCGCAGCGGGCAGCGGAGCGCTTGATTTCTTGGCCGCGCGCTCAAGCACCTATGAAAAAGAGCGCCGCTCCAGCCGAAAAACGACATCGACCATGTCATCGCAGGTTTCCCGTTTGGAGAGCGGCGAAAACCTGACGCTGTTGGCAGGGACCGACCTGACGGCGGAGGGCCTGCAGGTCTCCGTTGTCGGAGGCGTTGAGGCCATCGCCGGAAGCAGCCTGACTCTCGCCGCGGCCGCAAATGAAGAAACTTATCAAAAGGAAAAAATCAGCCGAGGCTTTCTGTCGAAGAAGAAAACCACGATCAGCAGGTATGATCTGACCTATCAGGGCACCAGCATTTCGGCAGGTGAGGGACTTCGGCTCGCCTCGGGTGATACGATGACATTGGCCGGATCGCAGCTGGCCTCGACCGGTGGTCATGTGGCTCTTGACGTGGGCGATGATCTCGTCGTCGGGATCTACGAGGATGAAAGCAGCTACTCGAAAGACGTTTCGAAATCCTCTTTCGGCGGACTGATCCGGCGTGATCGCCAAAGCAGTTCCAGTCGAACAACCGCAGGAACGTCGGACCTTACTGCCGGTGCCGACCTGTCCCTCGCCTCAGAAGGGAATACCCGCCTCATCGGATCGCAGCTTGTAGCCGGCGGGAGAGCGACCATCACCACCGGTGGCAACCTGAATGTCGAAGGAGCGATCAGCACACTGAAAACCAGCTATTTCGAAGATGATTCCGGGGCTGTTCTGAAAACCGTGACGACCGAAAACACCTTCGACCAGACGGTTGAAATGGCCCGGTTCGATGGAGACTTTACGTTTGATATCGGCGGGACAACAACCCTGACCCGGTACGACGACGTCTACTCCGGCGATTGGGACGCGCGGCCCGGCACAACGGTGGATGGAGTAAGCCTGCCAGGGGTGGGCACCCGCAACCCCTATCCCGACGCCCTGATCTCCGGTGACAATGTCACCATCGTCACCGAAGAGCTTCTGCACAGCTACGAATTTGAGCAGAACCGCGAGCTTTCCCCCGCGTTCAAGGCACTGGTGACGACCGCCGCAATGCTGCTCGTCGGGCAGCCCCAGTTCCTGGTCCAAACATTCGGCACGTCCACCGCCACGGGTCTCACCACCTTCGGCATCCAGGCTGGCATCGGCACCCTGGAGGGCGCGCTGACCGGCGAGTTCGACCTCGGCGATATTCTTGGCGATGCGGCCCTCTCGGGTGTCACCGCTGGAATCGGGTCGGGGCTGACGACGGCGATCAATCTCGAGACCCTCGGCGTGACCCTGCCTGACAGCGATATCCTGACCACCTCCCTCTTCGGAGATGGCAATCTCACCATCAGGAACGTGGCAGAGGCGACGCTCGATAGCGGCCTGACTGCCGGTGTCGGCACCGTCGTTACCGGGTCCGATTTCGGGGATGCCTTCACCGCGGGCCTGACCGGCACGATCGTGAACCTCGCCATGGCCGATGCCCAAAATGAGATCGGCGGTCTGGTGGTTGACGGCACCTTGGCTGGTGAAGGCAGCCTCGGTCACCTCATCCTCCACGCCGCCGTCGGCTGTGGCGCCGCCGAACTTCAGGGCGGAGACTGCGCCGCCGGTGCAGCAGCAGGCGCCACGCAGTCGCTCTATGCAGGCACAGCTCCTGTCACCGGTCCCGAATCGAACCCCACAGTGATCCGGAACGCCAGCCTCCTCGGCGCCGCCGTCGGATACGCCTTCTCGGGCGGTGAAGCAGACAACGTTGGGATCGCATCCCAAGTCACCGCGTCGGGCATAGAGAACAACTATCTAACGCATGACGACGTTAACCTGTTGCGCCAGGAATACGACGCTTGTTTGGCAAAAGCGCAGGGATGTAGTTCAGAAGAAATTCAAGCACTCTATGACAAGTATCAGGATATTTCCGACCTAAGAAACGAAGCTCTGCTCGCAGAATGCCGAGATGCTCTTTGCGTAAGCTACTACAAAGATCAGGCAGTATCTGTTGATGACTTCTTGCGCATCATGGATGGCACAGCCATTGGTAATGTTACGTTCTCAAACGCATACGCGTCATCAGAAATCTGGGCGCAGGCAGACGCTAATGTATTGGCTTATAATGGAGTTATAGGCAGTCATTGTAAAACCGGTGATGTCACGTGTTTAGACGAAGCTCGTGGACACGCAATTGTTCTTGTTGCAGGTCTTACTCCCGGTGCAGTTGGAACTGCGGTAGGCCTTTCGGAGTGCGTTCAAAATCCCAGTGCGATCGGGTGCTCTCTGGAAATCCTCTCAGCATCGGCGGGTGCTCTGAGCCGAGTCGTGGGTAATGTAATCCCAACTCGTATTGCCCCAAATAGGGTAGACGACGTTCCGCAAATAACGAGAAACCGCCAGCACCACGAGCAAAAGGTTAACGAAGTGGTCGATGACCTTGAGGCGCAGGGTTATCAGGTGGATACTGAGGTAAGTTTCAGAGGGTGCGATACCACAAGACGTTGCCGTGCTGACGTTGTGGCTCGCGATGAAAACGGTCGTGTTGTGCAAGTCGTTGAGGTTAAAACCGGCGACGCGGGGTTAAGTCCCAACCAAGCAGAAATTTATCCTCAAGTTGCCAATGGTGATGCTATCCCAACCGGGCAAGTAGCAGAGCGTTTGGGGCTTCGCCCAGGTGTGCCGTTGAGAGATCAAGGCTATCCGAATGGCATTCCAGTTGAGGTTCGAACTTTTGAAGGGGTCAATCAATGAACGCCAAAGAGGTCGCAGGAGTTTTCACACAGCTTGGTTGGACGCCAAAGCGAGATATAGATCGTTATGCGGAGAAAGAAACTGGCGACAGGGTAGTAAGAATTTTGTTCACGATCAAAGATCTAGATGATTTTCAGAAATTTGAAGGTAGCCATTCCATAAGGACTGAAACGTTTACCGCTGCGGTCAAAGAGATCGAAGGGGGTCGCGGCGAGTACAATGATTTGCTCAAGGTCAACTTTAAGAACAAAGTACGTTTCCAAGAACCTGAAATTACTCGAAAACACATAGAGATAGCCTGTGACAAAGCGATAGAGTGGGCAATGTCTGTTGATATAGATCAGCGTTATGAGGAACTTTGTAGCCTTGATCCTGCAACACCGGGTGCCGCTGGTGTTTGGCACCTTGCTGCTTTGGCTTTGAATCAGCACACGAACAAGCTGCTCACCTATCAGAAACACTTTGAAACCGGAGATCGCTGCGGTTTTGTCAATTTTATCACCAAGGACTATATCGACCGCGCAGTTATCTTGGCAGAACAAAACGAAGCGGGTCTGTGATCACTCCGCCGGTTCTTCTGGCGCCTGATACTTTGGCATAGCGATAGCGCAGTATGACAGCCCGTTGCGGTCTTGGATAATGGGGGCGTTTGCAAACCCGCACCAGCTTGCATCGTCGTCTTGGGCGATGAGCTGGACGGATCGGCTGAAATCGTCCCCCACAATCCTTGCCTTTGCGAAATAGAACGCCCCACCGCCTGCGAGCAGCGCGGCGACGGCCATCCCGGCCACCAGCGTAACCCAGTCCCATTTTGATCGGGTGTCACGTTCTTCGAGCCGGTTGGCGACAACGGAGAGCTGTTGCTTTGTTGCGGCGATGTTCTGGGTGGTGTCTTTGAGGTTTGCGAGTGCGGCTTTGGTCTCGTTTGCGGTGTTGAGGTGGGACGACATCGATGCCTAGCGCGGCACGGTGTTTATCCGCGAGGGCAAGGGCAAGGTGGACCGGATGGTGCCTATAGGGGAGAGAGCGCTCACATGGTGCCTTAAATACGGCGCAGAAGTGCGCCCGCAGTTCGATCTGACGGGCCGCGATCCGGCGTTCTTTCTCACCAGCCTTGGCGAGGCCTTCACCGCCAACCGCATGACCCAGCTTGTGCGCGGCTATGTGCAGGCCGCTGACATTGGCAAATCCGGCTCCTGCCACCTGTTCCGCCATTCCTGCGCCACCCTGATGTTGGAGAATGGCGCCGACATCCGCTATATTCAGCAGCTCCTCGGCCACGCCAAGCTCGACACGACACAAATCTACACCCAGGTCAGCATCCGACAGCTCAAACAGGTCCATACCCTCACACACCCGGCCAAGATGGCAGGAGGGGCGGAAACCGTGATTGAGGATGAGGATTGAAATTAAGTACAGAACCGCGTACATATACGAGCATGAGAGCAACAACCTACACCGACTTCCGCCGCAACTTGTCCGCCACGATTGACGGGGTTGCCGTTGATCATGAACCCGTGCTGATTACGCGCAGCGGCGGCAAACCTGCGGCTGTGCTGATGTCTTTGGAGGACTTCGCATCCTTTGAAGAAACCCGCTATCTCCTTAGCAGCCCGAAAAACTCCGAGCGCCTGTTAAAGGCGGTGCAGGAGCTTGACGAGGGTAAAGGCACCGAGCGGCAGTTGATCGAGTGAAGATCATCTTCGATGAGCAGGCTTGGGACGATTATCTGTATTGGCAGAAGCATGACCGCAAACTGCTGACCCGCCTCAATAGCCTCATAAAAGAATGCACACGCACCCCGTTTGACGGCACAGGCAAGCCTGAGCCGCTGAAAGGACAGCTAGCTGGCTGGTGGTCCCGCCGTCTGAATCGCGAGCATCGGCTCGTCTATCGGGTCGAGGGTGAGCAGTTGCTCATTGCCCTATGTCGCTACCATTACTGAACTTCTCCTTTAGCCGCCAATCCCTTACATCTTTCCAAGTGCAAGCCGTCCGGTCTATGACTGGGGTATGACCCTGCGGCTCAAAACCTTCTTTACCGGCCTCATTGCCCTGCTCACAGCAGCCCTCCTCGCGTGCGCACCCGCAGGCGCAAAAACCGCGTCGGGGGGATATCAACTTTTTGAGCCGGTCACTTTGGCGGATCAGCACGCTATCCAATTGGCGTCATTGGAAAATTTTGACTATCACGCCAAAATCGCCCCAGAGTGTTGTAAAGCCACAAAGGGGGGAGTTGACCCGCGTGATGTCGGTGGAATCAAAGGCGTTCGAACACACCAGGATGGTCCAGCCGCTGGAGGTAGGAAGCCACAGTATCATGCTGACGGCGGACTAGATCGGGCAAAGGCTGATTTCGAGAGTGCCGTTGGAGGTCAATACACGACACTGCCCAATGGCAACCTGCGTGGTACAGGACCGAATGGAGAAAACATAATATTTAACCCACAAAGTTCTGGTGGATTGAACCCCAACGTTACCGGTCCACCGACCATATATGTCGACGGGGCGGCGATCAGATATGACTAGTGCTGTCGATGTTTCTTTGGTGAAACAGGATTTCGAATCTTACTCATCGTTGCAGTTGCTTTTTAGAGGGGTTGCTAAGCAATTGCTCCCAGAGTTCGTGGGTGATCTTCGTTTCTTATTTCCAGAAGACGAGAATGTGGCAATAGCCTTCGATTGGGTGTCGTCAGTAATGTACTGCGATGAGCTGCTGTGGTCTTCGGAAAGTTATCCATATTTTAAGGACGTAGATCGAACCAACGGGTTATATTTGGTTGAGGGGTCTTCGTATCTTGCAAGGATCGAACAGTTTTTTCCGAACCATAATCATTACATCTATTTTGATCGTGAGTTTAACTGGCACATCACTGCGCGCGGGTTCGAAAAGGTCGCGACGCCATGACGCTGATACTCCACTTGATGAAAGCTCTTTTCGTGCTGCTTGTGGTGGCATTTGGCGCAGTGTCTGCTGTTGCCACCTCAGGGTATTTGATCCCACATTTCCCAAGTAATTCCGTGATTTACCTTTGTTGATGTGGCTTTTCGTGTTATATTACAGCACGTTAGATGACATTGGAGGCTGCAATGCTGGTGATCAGCCCCACTTGAGTGGTCCAATTTGATTGTTAGTGCATGACGGGCCTCCGGTCCATCGTGACGAAGGTTTCCGGGGCCGGTGGGCGGTAGCCTAATGCGCTGTGTGGTCGTTTCGTGTTGTAGTGTTTCCTCCATTGTTCGATCAGGATCTGCGCCTCGCGCAGGCTGTAGAAGGTTTCGCCATTCAGGAACTCGTCGCGGAAACGGGCGTTGAAGCTTTCGCAGTATCCGTTCTCCCAAGGCGATCCAGGTTCGATGTAAGCCGTTTTCGCGCCGACAGCTTTGATCCAGTC
>NZ_VFSV01000065.1 GCF_007004065.1 Palleronia caenipelagi
AGATCGGGATGGTCTTTCTTCACCGCTTTTTGCCTCCAGTGCCGGGGATGAGACTGGAGGCTTCCAACAAAAAATCCCGTTCCACGACCAGCTGCCCGATTTTGGCGTGCAGCTTTCCGACCTCTGCCGCCGATATCGTCGGCTCCGCGGTCGCCTGGCCGGTGAAGGCCTGTGCCATGTTCTCAATCGCGGTCCGTTTCCAGCCGCTGATCATGGTAGGGTGGCTGTCATACTTCTTGGCCAGCTCGGCCGTCGTCAGCTCCTCGCGGATGGCTTCCAAAGCCACCTTCGCCTTGAACTCTGCAGAATTGCGTTTCCGTTTCGTCATTTCTGTGCGTTCTTCCTCAGACACTACAGATTAGCACCCGGTCCGAAATCCCGCGACCACCTCTGACCGCCCGCTACGCTATGGGGCGAATTCATGCAACACGCTCCCATTCAGGCCAATGGCGGATCGATCTCGACAAGTTGGCAATACCGACAGAACCCAACATGGTCCGCCGGATCCGATTCTGGGATCCGACGCAAGATGATCCGGCACGGCCCGGGCGCAACAAGCCGTCCGAATCTTTTTCATGAGGGAACTGCGCCCGTTGGGGTCAGAAGCTGAGCTTCACCCCCAATGCGATTTCTGCATCTTTCTGATCCTCAACCTTGGCATCGGCGTACAGAGAGAGCTTGTCGTTGAGACCATACCGGGCTTCAATGAGGTAATCTTCGTCATGCTCGTAGACGAGTTTGATCGAGTGCAGACCGGAATTGTAGGAGGCATTCAAGCTCCACTCGTCGAGCGTGTTGTACTCGGCGCCGAACGAGAAATTATCCTGCATCACGCCGCCAGTCACGGTGAAGACCGAGTTCTGGTCGACCTTCGCGCTGGCATTAACGATGCTGTTATCGTAGCTCAGTTTGACACTGTATTCTTCATCGGTGTTCGCTTCCAGACCGACCCTGAACTGGTCGAAATTCTGATAGAGACCAAGTGTAGAGACATCAGTGTCCCAGTTATGTTCAAGCTTGAAGCTGGTCGAGTTCAAGCCGGTCGTGAAGCCGAAAACCGCCTCGTCATCGCCGTTTTCGATGACGTAGACTTCGCCCCAATCGCCTCGAATGTGGATGTTGGGATCAACCACGGAGCCCGTGGTTCCGTTGCCGTCCGAGTCGGCAAGATTGCCGGTTTCAATGGTAAAGGCGGCCTCAACCTCGGTGCCGTCATCTGCAGTTGTACTGGCCGAGACGTTAATCCCCAGAACAGCATCCGCGTTCCAGCTGTGGCCCGCATCCGTCGATTTGATCCCGAACGAAGCGGAGGGGCGCAATTCGACCTCGGCGGTTGCATGGAGCGCAGAAGCTGCAACGATCGCGGTTGAAATCAGAAGAGTTTTGGACATATATTCTCCTTGTCTGGAGAGGACAAAGAAAGACCCGTCCGGTGGATCAAGATTGTCCATCCGGTTGAAGCAGATAAGAACGCATGTCATGTGGAGTGGATGCGTTATTAGTGTTTCGAAAAGTGTGGGTTTTTCTCCTCCTTCAACAGATCTTTGGTTGCTGAGTTGTTAGACTTGATGGTTTCGATTAGGCGCCAATGGTAGCGCCAGCAGACTTTAACATCTGCTGGCGTTATTTCAAAAAAGTACTCCCCTAATTTTTCTGTAAGTCGCAAAATTTGATAGTTTTGCAACATTACTAAAAAACTTTCCGTTTTACCGGCATAGTTGTAGTTCTTATCCAATTATAGTTAGAATAGTCAAAGCGCTGAGAATGGACGAACTTTTTGAATAGCTCAACGGGCCGGCCGATAAACGAGAGCTATACGCGATACTTGAGAAAATGGCGGCCTGCGCGCTGGATGTGAACGCGGGTGCTCGAGTCAGGTCGGCTGCAGGGCCTGATTGATTTGTACGCCTACAGTCAAAATAATTGACACGGGAGTAAAGGGCGCAGTTTTCAAACATAATTCCAGAAGTTTTGAAGTTGATAAATTTCTCTTCTTTCGACACAATGAAAGATTTCGAACTTGAGTTACCAACCTCGCCTCAGTTGCAAATCAAATACGGGAATATTATTGCCCTAATAATATATCAAGCTGCTTAAATTTCGAAGGGCCAACCCAGTTATTTACAAATTTTTGTGCCCCTATTTTTCCGCGAAGATCCCTCGGCCATTCATAGATTAATCGAGAGATCTTCGGGTCAGGGAAGAGAGGATTCGGGGTGTCAGACGGGTCTGTCGTCCGGTCCGAACCGGTGAAGATTCGGGATCTCCGGTGCCAAAGCGATCTCGGCACCAACGGGCAATCCCTCCTTGCCATCGCGGCGGACGACGAGGGGAGCTTCCGCGCCGATCTCGACGAAGAGGAAATAATCCGAGCCGAGGTTCTCGCCGTGGATCACTTTGCCCCGCCAGATGCCACGGGCCTCGTCAACGACGGAGATGTGCTCGGGGCGGATGCCCAGGGTGGTGCAGTCGAACGCCGCGGCGAAGCTGCCTTTGAGGAAATTCATCTTGGGTGACCCGATGAACCCGGCGACGAAGACGCTGTTGGGGCTTTCATAGAGCTCGGCGGGGGTGCCCACCTGTTCGACCTTGCCGTCGCGCAGCACACAGATGCGGTCTGCGAGGGTCATCGCCTCGACCTGATCATGGGTGACGTAGATCATCGTGACGTCCTCCATGTCATGGTTCAGTCTGGCGATTTCCAGTCGCGTATCGACCCGCAGGGCCGCGTCGAGATTCGACAGCGGTTCGTCGAAGAGAAACACCCGCGGATCGCGCACGATGGCCCGACCGATGGCGACGCGCTGACGCTGACCGCCGGAGAGCTGCTTTGGCAGGCGATCGAGGAGGTGGTCGATCTGAAGCATTTCTGCAGCCTTGCGGACGCGGGCCTCGATCTCTTTTGGGTTGGATTTCGATAATTGCATGCCGAAGGCCATGTTGTCGTAGACCTTCATATGCGGGTAGAGAGCATAGCTCTGGAACACCATCGCGATACCGCGTTTCGACGGGACGACGTTGTTCACCCGTTCATTGTCGAAGAGCAGATCGCCATCGGTGATCTCCTCAAGACCGGAGATAAGCCGCAACAGGGTGGATTTTCCGCAGCCCGAGGGCCCGACAAAGACCATGAATTCGCCTTTGCGGATGTCGAGGTCGATGCCCTTGATCACCTCCACCGCGCCATAGGATTTGCGAACGTTTTTGAGTTCGATACGTGCCATGTCAGCCTCCTGTCAGCCCTTGACGCCGCCAGCGGTCAGGCCCGCCACGATCTTGCGTTGGAAGATAAGAACGAGGACGATCAGGGGGACGGTCACAAGAACCGAGGCCGCCATGATGGTTCCCCACGGGATTTCCTGCTGGCTTGCGCCCGACAACAGCGCGATGGCCACCGGGACGGTGCGCTGGGTTTCGGAAATCGTGAAGGTCAGCGCGAAGAGGAATTCGTTCCACGCGCCGATGAAGGCCAGAAGTCCGGTGGTGACCATCGCGGGCCACAAGAGAGGGAGAAAGACCCTTGTAATGATGACCCAGGGAGTGGCGCCATCAACGATCGCCGCCTCTTCGATCTCCACCGGCAGATCCCGCATGAAGGTGGTCAGCACCCAGACGGTGAATGGCAGGGTAAAGATTGTATAGGACAGGATCAGGGCGAAGGGCGAATTGTAGAGGCCGAACAGGTTGACCAGTTCATAGAGGCCCGAGAGCACCGCAATCTGCGGAAACATCGACACCGCAAGGATGGTCATCAGCAACAGCCCCCTGCCCCTGAAGCGGACCCGGGCCAGCGCATAGGAAGCCGTCACCGCCATCAGGAGCGCAAAGGCCACCGTGACGCCGGCGATCAACAGGGAGTTGCCGACCGAGCGGATGAAGGCGCCCTTGGACAACACGGCTTGATAGTTGGCGAGCGAAAAGGCCTCGGGCAGCACATTGGGGTTGAAGATCGCCGTGCCGGTCTCGAAACTGGTGAGAATGGCGTAATAGAAGGGGTAGACCGCAACTATCACGATCAGCACGACTGCCATGTAGAACAGTGTGGTCTTGAAGACATAGCGTTCCATCAGCTTTTGCTCCCTGTCAGGTCAACCCGGCCGAGCTTGATGTAGAGCAGCACGAAGCCAGTGATGATGAGGAAAAGCAGCGTCGACATGGCGGAGCCTTCGCCGTAATCGCCGAACTGCTGCAATTCTCGGTAGCTGAGCACGGACATGGTCACGGTTGCATCCGATTGCGGTGTCAGCAAGTAGATCAGGTCGAAGATCCGCAGCGCATCCAGCGCCCGGAAGATCACCGCCACCAGGATCGCCGGTTTCAGCAACGGCAGCGTCACCTTGAAGAAGACGCGGATCGGGTGGATGCCGTCGATCTTTGCGGCTTCGTACATGTCGCGGGGGATCATCTGCAGACCGGCGAGCATGAGCAGCGCCATGAAGGGGGTCGTCTTCCAGACATCAACGATCAGCACCGCCAGCATCGCGGTATCGGCCTGCGCCGTCCAGGCGATGGGCGCATCGATCAGCCCGACGCTCATCATCATGTGGTTGATGACACCAAACTGGTCATTCAGCATCCAGCCCCACATCCGGGCCGACACCACCGTGGGGATCGCCCAAGGGATCAGAATGGCGGCGCGCACCAGCCCACGACCCTTGAATTCGGCGTTGAGAACCAGCGCAACCAGGAGGCCCAGCGTGGCTTCCAGCGCCACCGACACGGCCGAGAAGCGCACTGTATTCCAGACGGCGTTCCACCAGTCAGGGTCGACCAGCACGCCGCGCCAGCGGACCTCGCCATTGGACCGGACCCGCCGTTCAAGATAATTTTCGAAGCCGACCCATTTTGACTCACCGTTGAAAATCGTATCAGCGGTCGCATCGGTAAAAGAAAAGCCAATCGAGCGCAGCAGAGGCCAGGCGGCGACCACGGCCAGCATGATCAGCATTGGGGCAAGGAATGTATAAGCGGCCCGGACACGCTGCTGTTGCAGGCTCCGCTCGCGACCCGTGAAGGACTGTGCCATAGGAACTCCTGTGACGCTTGCGGGCGGAACCCGCAGGGCAAATCAGGGATACCCGGGCGACAGCGTGCCGCCCGGAGAGGCTCGTCGTGGGACTTACTTGTCGAGAACGTCTTCGAGATCCAGTTCGAGATCGGCCAACGCCTCCTCGGCCGTTGAGTCCCCCAGCAGGACCGAGTGCACGGCGCCGAAGAACAGTGTCGAGACCTCGTTATAATCGCCACGGGTCGGCGCTGACGGGCGCGGCACGGCCTGCAGGAAGACATCTTTCCAGCGCGGGATGATCGGCTGCGCCTCGGCGATCTCGGTATCGTCATAGAGGCTGACGATGGTCGGCAGAGCCGCCCCGAGTAGAGCACGCGTCTTCTGCGCTTCGGCACTGGCGAGATACAGGGCGAGATCGGTCGCGATCTCGATATTGTCGCCGTATTTCGACACGCCGACATTCCAGCCACCCAGCGTCGCTGCCGAGGTGTCATGCCCCTGACCGGTGGGCAGGGTCGTTACTTCGAACAGCCCCTTGACGGCGCTGTCTTCGCTGTTGCCGAGATTGTAGGCATAAGGCCAGTTGCGCATAAAGACTGCGTTGCCGGTCTGCCAGACACCGCGCGACTCCTCTTCCATATAGGAGACCACGCCTTCGGGGGAGATGGTTCCGGGCCAGCTTGCAGCCAGCTCGATCGCGGCGGCGGCCTTGGGGTTGTTGATCGATATCGTGCCATCGGGTTCGATGATCTGACCACCGCCGGAGGACTTCACCCATTCCAGCGCATCGCAAGTCAGGCCTTCATAGGAGTTGCCCTGCCAGACATAGCCCCAGATCTCGGAATTGCCTTCGGCGCGCTCGGCGTCCTGAACGATCTGGGCGACCTCGGTCAGCTGCTCCCAGGTCGTCGGCACCGGCTGGCCGTGCTTTTCCAGCAGATCCTTGCGGAAATACAGCGCCGGAGCATCTGTCCAGAGCGGCAGGGCCACCAGCTTGCCATCGACGGTTTGCGATTCGACGATTGACGGGAAGTGCTGCGGGACGACGTCCGCCGCGGCTCTGGTCAGATCGACGAAGTGATCGGCGAGCTGCGGCGCCCAGATCACGTCGGTCTGGTAGAGGTCAATATCGCCATTGCCCGCCGCCAGCCAGAGGCGGTACTGGCCGAACTGGTCGGTGGTCGAAGCAGGCATCGGCACCATGGTCACGGTGTGGCCGGTGGCCTCTTCCCATGGCTTTACGATTTCCCGGAATTCCTCGATGGCATTGCCGACCGCCCCCGAGACATAGGTGATTTCGGCGGCATGAGCGGTCCCTGCCACCATCGCGATGGTGGCAACCGTTGTCAGTGCCCGAATCGGTGTCTTGTTCATGTGTCCTCGCTCCCTTTCTGTGCCGCTGTTGTTGCTGGCGGCTAAGCCCCGTTCGGCCTGGCCTTAAAACCGAAACGTTTCGGTTCTTTAGCGCGAACATTTCCTACGATCAAGGGTTCTCTTTAAGGGCGAGTTTAGAGCGTTCTTACTGAGCCGCGTTCAATCAAATCCATTGACTCGACCATTTGCACCTGCTCCAGCGGAGCTCCGTCGATTTCCCGGGACAGAAGGTCCGCAATGGGAGGCCAGCCCTTGGACAAGGGCACCATCGTGGTGGTCAGCGGGGGGGTGAAACTGGTGGCTGCATGCCCCGGGAGCAAATCGTCATGGGCGACCACAGACACATCATCCGGCACCGCCAGACCGAGCGCCTTGAGGCCTGCATATGCGCCTTCGGCCAAGGTAATGTTGCTGCAAACGATGGCAGTGGGTGACACATTGTCTTTATCAAACAGCCTGATACAGGAAACGAGGCCGGCGGTCGCAGCCATATCGCCAGTGATGTGCAGAGTCTGATCGAGCGCCAGGCCTGCCCCGGTCAGCGCGGCCACATAACCCTCCCGCCGCGCCTCGACATAAGTCCGGTTGGCAGGTCCGTTGAGAAAGGCGATGCGCTGATGACCGCGATCAATCAGATACCGCGTCAGGTCGTGCCCGACGGCAAAGTTGTCGATGTCATAGAAGGCATAGTCCGTGTGATCAGGGACGCGGCCATGGACGACGAAGGGCACCTTCCGGTTGATCAGGTAAGCGATGCGGCGGTCGTTGAGTGTTGGCTCAGTAATGACAAATCCGTCGATTCCGGCGCTGTCGATCAGCGATTCGTACTCGCGGAGCACATCGCCCCCGGCGCCGGTGGCGTGCAGGATGAACTGGCGCCCCCGTTCGGAAAATGCATGGCTGAGGCCCCAGATCACCTGGGTAAATAGTTGTGGCTCCAGAACGTCTCCATCTTGCTCAACGACCAGGCCGACAATGCCGGAACGCCCGGTTACCAACCGCTTTGCCGACATATTAACCCTATAATTCAGTAGCTTCGCCGCTTTTTGGACCCGTTCCTTAGTGGCCTGACTGACATCATCATGGTCGTTTAGTGCGCGGCTGACCTGTGTCACCGACAACTTCAGATGACGGCTGAGATCCTTGAGAGTAGTCACGTTATCCAACCTTTTCTGCAACAAATTTTAAACGGAGCTTGCCAACCCGAAGCGTTTCCGGCAACCGTCCGCGTCAACCGTATCGTTTCGGAAGTCGACTCAACCCTATTGGAGGAGGTTGTTATGGCGAACAATGACTGGTGGCGCGGATCCGTCACGTATCAGATCTATCCACGCTCTTATCAGGATAGCAACGGCGACGGCATTGGTGACCTGAAGGGCATCACCGAGCGCTTACCTTATATCGCGGCGCTCGGTGTCGATGCGATCTGGCTCAGCCCGATCTTCACCTCGCCCATGTTGGACATGGGCTATGATGTGGAAGATTATACCAACATCGATCCGCAGTTCGGTACGCTGGACGATTTCGACGACATGGTCACCCGGGCCCATGAACTTGGCCTGAAGGTGATCATAGATCAGGTGCTGTCGCACAGCTCAGACCGGCACCCGTTTTTTCAAGAGAGCCGCAAGTCCCGCGACAACGCCAAGGCGGACTGGTATGTCTGGGCCGACCCCAAGCCCGATGGCAGCGCGCCAAATAACTGGAAGGCAAACTTCGGTGGCATCGCCTGGGAATGGGAGGCTCGGCGCAAGCAGTACTATCTGCATAACTTTCTGAAAGAGCAGCCGGACTTCAATTTCCATAATCCCGACGTGCAGGACTGGCTGCTGGGAACCATGCGCTTCTGGCTCGAGCGCGGCGTCGATGGATTCCGCCTCGACACCGTGAACTTCTACTTCCACGACCAGTTGCTGCGCGACGATGCGGCCAATCCCCGGTCAGACGCGGCCGAGGAGTGGAACCTTTATCACAGGCTGTATCACCTGTTCTCGAAGAACCAGCCAGAGAACTTGGTCTTCCTCCAGAAGATGCGTGCGCTGCTCGATGAATACGACGACCGGACCCTGATCGGCGAGGTGGGGGAAACCTATCACGGCATCGAAATCATGGGCCAGTACACATCGGAGAACCGGCTGCACATGGCGTACTCGTTCGACATGCTGGACGTCCACTTCACGCCAGCGCATTTCCGCAGCCGGGTCGAGGAATTCTTCAAGGGCGCACCCGAAGGCTGGCCCTGCTGGTCCTTCTCCAACCACGATGTGATGCGCCATGTTTCGCGCTGGAAAGACCACGGCAAGGACTCGGACAGCCTCGCCAAGCTCTCCGCCGCGATGCTCCTCTCCCTAAAGGGGTCCGTCTGCATCTATCAGGGCGAAGAGCTGGGTCAGCTGGAAACCGACCTGAATTACGACGAGTTGACCGACCCCCAGGGCCTGAACTTCTGGCCCGAAAACAAGGGCCGCGATGGCGCGCGGACGCCGATGGTCTGGGACGCACAAGCCCCCAATGGTGGGTTTACCACCGGCACGCCCTGGCTGCCGGTTAAGGCGCCGCAATGGGAACGCGCTGTCTCTGCACAGGGCGAAGGGTCCGTCATGCAGTTCTACCAGAAAATGCTGGCCTTCCGCCGGGCGCACCCCGAGTTCCGCGACGGCGATATCGCTTTCCTCGACGTGCCCGAACCGGTGCTCGCCTTCACCCGCGCGGCCGGGGTACTCTGCGTGTTCAACCTGTCTCCTGACCCGATTGACGTCGTGTTACCGCATGGAGAACCGCTGTTCGGCGAGGGCGCAGAATGTGGTGCTGGAACTGTCCGCCTTGCAGCAAACGGTTGTGGCTTCTTCGCGGCGGCTTAAATCGGTGGCGTAGACTTCAACGGTAGGTCGCCATGAAATCAGGCGACCTGCCGACGGGCGATTGGTCTCCAATCGAGCGTGTTGCATGACATAATCGGGGTAAGCGGCGATCATGCCTCAGGTCAGAGTTCCACAACAATGCCGCCCACTGGACTGACCGCTTCACGCGACAACCGGGAGATGTCCAAAACGACCTCGCCACTGTCGGTGGTCACGGTCTTTCGGGTGGTGCCGTTGCGCCGATTGGGCGGCGGGTCGGCGCGCTCCCCGGTCAGATATGTGTCCAACTGGCTCCGTAAAGTTAACTTCAGCGGAGTAAGTATCGGCTGATCTTGCCGATCAAGCGAGCTCGACGCCCGCGATGGTCCACCACAGGTTCAGCGCGGCTTGACGGAGATCCCGGAACTCTGCGGAGGTCATTTCATGGCGGGGCAACTGGAACAGATTCGCAATCGGGTCGTGGATCGAGACGAAGCGCTGCAGATGTCTCGGCGACTTGAAACCCTTCATGACCCGCTCCCTTCGTCGCACTGGTTGGTGAGAATTCTCACCACGAATGTTAAGGCCTTTATGGGATCGGTGCTCGACACCCGGCGTGATCTCCTTCTTCGCCGCCGGACAGGAGCGCAGCTTGTCGGTGATCATGACGCGGGGAAGGCCATGCTTTTCAGAAGCTTACCGAGAAGACGCTTGGCGGCCTTCTTGTCCCGCCGGCTCTGAACGAGGACGTCCAGCACAAAACCTTCCTGATCTGCGGCGCGCCAGAGCCAGTGTTTCCTGCCCCGGATCTTAACCACAACCAGAGGTGGTCCTTGAAATTCGACCAGTTTGCCGCCGTGCTAAGCTATAGCATTGGTTTCATTTCAGGCGGCAACCTTCAGGTCCGGAGATTGCCTGTCATAGGCCTCGTCCGGCGTCATGATCCCATGTGATGAGTGCGGGCGTCTTTTGTTGTAGTAGCTGATCCAGTCACCGATCCCGTCCCGGGCTTCGGAACCTGTTTCGAAGGCGTTCAAGTAGACGCATTCGTATTTGAGGGATCGCCAGAGCCGCTCGATCATCCGGTTGTCGATCCAGCGGCCCCGGCCATCCATCGAG
>NZ_VFSV01000066.1 GCF_007004065.1 Palleronia caenipelagi
TCCTGCGGCTGGTTGGGTTGGATTGGCGAGTGCCGGACTTCAGCACCCTGTGCCGCCGCCAAAAGACGCTGAATGTGGCGATCCCGTATCGCGGCGGCACGGGCCCGCTAAACCTGCTGATCGACAGCACCGGCATCAAGGCCGAAGGCGAAGGTGAGTGGAACGCCCGCAAGCACGGCGGAGCCAAACGGCGCATCTGGCGCAAGGTGCACATCGGTATCGACGAGGAAACATTGGAAGTCCGGGCCGTCGAAGTCACCGGCAGCAACATTGGCGATGCGCCCATCCTGCCAGATCTCYTGGACCAAATCCCGTCTGACGAAGAGATCGGTTCCGTGACGGCAGATGGCGCCTACGACACACGCAAGTGCCACGAGGCAATCGCTGCCCGTTGTGCCGCTGCGATCATCCCGCCCCGCAAGAACGCCAAGCCCTGGAAACCAACGAGCCCCGGAGCCATCGCCCGCAACGAGGCACTGCGCGCGTCCAAATATTTGGGTCGTGCCATCTGCCGACGATAGTCTGGCTACCACCGCCGGAGCTGGGTCGAGAGCAAGATGAACTGCATCAAGCTGCTCGGCCAATCCCTCATGGCCCGAGACTGCGACCGCCAGATCGCCGAGCTGCAAGTTCGTATCGCCGTGCTGAACGGCTACACCGCGCTCGGCGCACCCATGACTGTAGCCGTAAGATAGGTCCGTCCGGGGAAAAGGGAACCGCTCAGACCCCGATTTGTGCAACAGCGCCTCTACACACCAGAAGAATGCTCAAACTACTTCTGTCAGGCCGGGTATGCTTCTACGTGAACTGGAAGCGCTCTAAGCCTCGTTAGCTCTTCTTTTCATCATGACCGAGGTAACTTCTCTTTGCATGTCCAGCAAAGCGACGAGAAGGTCATTCGTTGCCTCAAGGACGTCCTCATTGATATGATCTGAGGTGCTGAGCTGGTGCGTGGCGAGACTCACATCTCGGGCCATACTCAGCATCTCCTCGACTAATCTCTTGGACTTCGCCTCTTGTTCGTTGCGTATCCAATCAGATATTTGCGAGCGCTCCTCGCTCGTCAGAGATACTTCCGCATGTGATTTTACCGCACCAGTCTTAACGACCGCAACCGCAATCCGTTCGAACTCAACCCGTCCAGACTTGGTATTTGTTTGCACACGAAAGACGGTAGCACCGTTGTCTTTCATTCGGAAAAATAGTTTTGGCAGACTTGGAAACAAGGCACTCACTGTTTGACTAAAAATGGTAATATGGGCGATCTACGGATAAGTGGTAGGTTGAGCTTGGTCCGCCTCGCCTCGATTTCGGCTCAGACGGAATCACCCTCACCGTTTTCTAACTTTAATAGATATGCGTGACATTTGCCAAGCGCCTATTCAGCTGTTGTGTTGGTCGTGTCTCTGAAGTCGTGGAAATTTGGGACACGTCCATCAAGGTGGTGTATTTTCCCGGATGGCCTGAGGTCATGATCAGGCGGCTTTTATGCTGAAAATTGGGTCTGTCTCCTCGTTGTCGATCTGGGCGAAGGCCTCGACCATCATGTAGCGGCTGGCGGTTTGCCATTCGTCGTTATGCTCGAACAACACCACGCCGATAAGGCGGATGATTAATGCCTCGTTGGGACAGATGCCGACGACATCCGCACGGCGTTTTACCTCTTTGTTGAGCCGTTCGATTGGGTTGGTCGAGTGTAGCTTTGTGCGATGCTGACGGGGAAAGACCATGTAAGCTAGGACATCATGCTCGCTGTTGTTCGTCAGTTCAGCCAGCTTGGGCCAGCGAGAGCGGAGCTGGTCTGCCACCTTGCGCCATGTTTCTCCGCCTGTTTGCGATCGGGCTGATCGAAGGCCTGGCGGAACGAGCCATTGAGGCGCCATTGGTTCGAGCCCGATGGCGAGTGCGGCCACGACGGTGTGCTGGCCGCGTGACACATGGGCGAGCGCATTGCGCATCCAGTGGACGCGGCAGCGCTGCCCGTTCGCAGGCTCACCCTCAAACACGCGCTCGATGGCCGCCCTGAGGCCGCTGTGGGCATCGCTGATCACAAGCTTGGTGCCGTCCAGCCCACGCGCCTTCAGGCCGCGCAGGACGTCCATCCAGAACGTCTCTGCTTCCGAAGGGCCCGATCCAAGGCCGATGATCTCACGTCGCCCGTCGGTGTTGGCCGCGACCGCTATTATCGCCGCCACGCTGACGATCCGGCCGCCCTGGCGGACCTTGAGATATCTCGCGTCGAGCCAAAGTGAGCCAATCGAACGCCAATGGTCCGAGAGACATTGGCGAACGGCCATTCGCCGGTGAGCGGGCGGTTCAGGAACTCGTTCACGCGCTCATCAATGTCTTTGCACAGCTTCGACACTGTGCTCTTGGAGATGCCAGACAAGCCCATAGCCTGCGCTAACCCATCAACCCGGCCCGTAGACACGCCGCCCATCCATGCTTCTTGGATCATAGCAACAAGCGCCTTCTCGGACGTCTTGCGGGGTTCCAGAAAGCCGGGGAAATAGCTGCCCTGCCGCAGCTTCGGGACCTTCAGGTTCAGCGTGCCCAAACGGGTCTCCAGAGCGCGCTCTCGATACCCGTTCCTCCAGGTCGTGCGGTGATCAGCCCGTTCGTGCTTGCCGGCGCCGATCAGGCCTTCGACGTCAGCCTCCATGACCAGCTGCAAAACGGCCTCGGCGACGGTGCGCAGAAAATCGCCGCCGTCCTGCTTGGCCAGACGTTCGGAAAGGTCCATGTTGGTCTTGGTCATCGGGGGGCTCCGTGTAGTGCGTGGTTGAAATCGTCAAACTCCACCCGATCATACACCTCGATGGCCACCCGGCATTACACCGTTCAAGGCGCAGAAATTACACCACGTGCTCCGATAGTAACAACGTGTGGCTTCAGACCGGTCGTGTCTCGGAAGTGGTGGAAATTTGAAGGTGGCGTAATCTCGGGGTGAACTTGCAACCACCCAGCCGGCGGCGGCAACCGCCAGGGAGATCATGCCATGACCCAGACGACTGAGACCGCGCGCTTTTCGCGACTGGCCAGCGAGACCGGGTTCGACCCGATTGAAGATCGCCTGAGGGCAAATGTCCGTGCGACCCTCGAGGCGGTGTTCGAGGAAGAGCTGGCCGGCTTTCTCGGCCGCCTTCGCTATGGCCGGGGCGGCAGCCCGGTAAAGGGCTCTCGTCACGGGTCCCGTGAACGACAGCTCACCGGCACCTTCGGGGCCGAGACCGTGCAGGTGCCGAGCGCCCGGGTCGAGGACGAAGAGGACAAGGTCACGGAATCGCGGTCGAAGTCGCTGCCACGCTACAAGCGGCTGACGAAGAAGGCCGAGGCGCTGATCGCTGCCGTCTATCTTTCCGGCACCAACACGCGCCGGGTCCGACGCGCGCTGTTCGGGCTGTTCGAGGGTGCCGTCAGCAAGGACGTGGTCAGCCGCGCCTGGCGAAAGGTGACTGGGACGCCTGGTGCGCCCGCAGCCTGGCCGACGAGGACATCATGCGTCTGATCCTCGACGGCACTGTGATCCAGACCCGGCTCGACCAGAAGGCCACGAACATCCCGGTGCTGGCCGCGATCAGGGGGGCGCCGCGACGGTCAGAAGGTGCTGCTGTCCATCCGGAACATGGGCGAAGAGAGCACGTTGGCCTGCCGCCCGTTCCTCGAGGATCTCGATGCCCGAGGCCTGAAGCGGCCCGAATTGGTGATCTTCGAAGGGGCTTCGGGGCTCGAAGCCGCGCTCGTGTCGCTGTGGGGGGGAAGAATTGCCGATCCAGCGCTGCACGGTCCACAAACATCGCAACCTTCTGGCGCATGCCCCGAAACACATGCAGGACGAGCTGGCCAAGGACGACCGGGACATGATTCATGCCGATACAGCGGCCGACATCGAGACGCGGCGAAAGGCACTCCTGCGGAAACGGGGCCTCAAGTGCCGGGCTGTCGCAGACAGCCTGAAGGACGCGGGATACCGGCTCTTCACCTTCATCCGCCTTGACCCGTCGCAATGGAAATCCGCCCGGACCACGACTGCCATCGAGCGGCTGAACGAGGACTTCCGACGCCGCATCAAGACCCAGACCATGCTGCCATGCGCCGAGACCGTGCCGATCCTGCTCTGGGCACTGTTGGCCTCCGGGCAGATCCAGATGCGGAGGGTCGGCGGGTGGGAGGCCCTGTCTCAGACCCTCCAGCCGATGCTCCTTGACCTCGCCGCTTGAGAAACCGAACATCCACATGCCCGGAGCGCGCTGCCAGGCAATTTCCACAGCATTCGCGACACGACCTCGGACTCCACCGCTATCGACTGACCGCCATCTCTTACCGCCACGCCATATCAAATGCTTTCGATCTATGGCGCAGCTACGCCCTCGAAATGACTACGTAATCGTACCCCCACCAGACTTTTGCGATCAGTGCAGAACAAATTGGCAATCTCCTAAAAGTGGAACTGTGCAACTCGGTCAGTTTCAAGCGTTCCGGTGCTCAGCGGATCTAGTACGGTTCTCAACACCACTATTACGATGCTTGTGCGTCTTAGAGCACTGCCTTGGTATATGACTGTGTGCCTCAATGGACATGAGCGCCGGTCTTCCCACCTCGTACAGTCGATTCTGTTGGATAGGTAAAATCTCAAACCGGACAGCGTTAATCGAAATGTTGTCGATGTTGGCCCCCGTCATTCATGACGAGAGTAGTGTGTTCCACGTCTTGGAGGCCGAATTTATTTGAAAATTTGGAGAAAAATCGAACTAGTCCGCGAGGTACACGAAGGGGTAGAGCTGTATGTCCGATATTTTGAGTACGTCGCAGGTCAATGATACGGGGACGATTGGTTTTCAGTCACCACCGGTTCTTTTGAAGCTGGACGACGGTCGAATTCTGCACGTCTGGACTGATGACGGTTTGGGTGACACGACATCCGCTTTTGTCTACGGGCGGCTTCAGAACCCAGATGGGACTTGGGTTGATACCCAGTTTCAGATTGGCAGCGCATCGATCGACGGCACTGACGGTTACGATGTTCCACAACTGGAAGTGCAGCAGCTCAGCGGTGGCAATGTTATTGTTTCGTTTGAACGTGCGAACGGTGATCCGGCTGGAACCGACACTCCGATCTTCACCATCCTCGATCCGAGTTTGACCCAGGCTGACGCCGGTTTTGAAGTTGCTACCGATGTCGAAATTCCGTCAACGGTCGATATACCCTTCGAATCCCCCGCTCAGTTGACAACGTTGTCCGACGGGCGCGTGATCGCCGTCTGGTCGCGGAACGGCTTGAATGACGACACAACGATGGACCTCTATGCACGGTTCATCAATCCCGACGGCACTTTCTCTGGCGGCGAGTTCCAGGTTGGCACTGTCGCAGTCGATGGAACCGATGCGTTCGACGTCCCTAATTTCGAAGTGACGGAATTTGGCGATCTGTCCGGCAACATCATGGTCGGTCTTGTCCGCAATGGTGGAGAAACGGGCGGCTCGGAGCCGGTGTACTCGATCATCGACAGCACCGGCACCCCCGTCGTTTCCGATCAGGAGATGCAGACCGTCGATCCCGTCGGGACCGAAGGGCCGCCGAAGCTCTTGACCCTGAATGATGGTCGCGTTCTGGCGGTCTGGAAGACGAATGCACTCGCAGATGACGGCACAAACCAGCTCGTCGGTCGGATCTTCAATTCCGACGGTACAGCGGGCGACCAATTCAACATCGGCACACTCTTTGTCGACGGGTTCGACGCGCAGGACGTTGACAATTTTGACATCGCCCAAAGTACTAATGGCAATGTCATGGTCGCTTATGTCCAGGCGACTCAGGAATATGGCACAGATCTGCCGGTCTTCACCATGTTCAACCCGAGCCTGGCACCAACTGACCCTGCTTTCATTGTCGCAGAAGACCAGTACATCAACGAGTTCAACACAACGTCGTTCGAGGCTGCACCCAAGATCACAGCCCTCGATAACGGCGGTTTCTTCGCTCTGTGGTCTCGCAGTGTCGATGATGGCAACCTTGTGGGCCGCTTCTTCGACCCCGACGGAAACCCGATCGACGGCGAGATCGATTTCAGCACCCAAGGCACCGGCTGGCAGGCCGAGGGGGCTGGCGGGTTCGACATCGACAATTATGACGTTGTGGCCAACACCGGCTATAACGTAACCGTTGGTTGGGTCGGCAACGACGCCGGGTCTGTCGATGGGTCCGGGACGACCGTTCTGACGGCAACTGCTGAAGCTGGCGCAGACGCGTTGGCAACCACTGATCCGACCCCGGGTCTGGTGAACCAGGACACCGTAGGCTTCCAGTCCCCGCCGCAATCGATCCTGCTGGATGACGGCCGCATTCTTCACGTCTGGAGCAATGATGGCCTGTCCGATGGGACCACGTCGCTTATGCAGGGTCGCATCCAGAACGCTGATGGGACCTGGGCAACCGACCAGTTCCAGATCGGGGCAGCCTCGATCGACGGCACCGATGGCTACGATGTTCCGCAGTTCAACGTCGAGCTATTCGGGGACGGCAAAGTCGCGGTTACTTATCTGCGCGCGAACGGTGATCCGGCCGGCACAGACACACCGATCCTGACAATCCTCGACACCGCGCTGGCTTCGACGGATCCGGGTTTCGAGATCGTATCCGACGCCGAGATCCCATCCACGGTTGACACAAACTTCGAGTCGCCCGCTCAGCTCGAAGAGCTGGCAGATGGCCGGATCATTGCCGTTTGGTCGCGCAATGGCCTCAGTGATGATGGCACCATGGACCTCTATGGGCGCTTCATCAATTCTGACGGGACGTTCACCGGCACCGAGTTCCAGATCGGGACTGTCGCAGTTGATGGAACCGACGGCTTTGATGTTCCGAACTTCGATGTGGAGCAGTTCACCGATGGGTCCGGCAACATCATGGTCGGATTGGTGCAGAATGGCGTAGAAGCCGGGGGGAGTGCACCCGTCTACTCGGTCATCGATACCACCGGTGCTGCGGTTGCGACTGACTTGCAGATGCAGGACGTAAATCCGGTCGGGATCGAAGGCCCCCCGAAAATGGTCGCCCTGCCCGACGGGCGGATCATGGCGGTCTGGAAAACGAACGCTCTGTCCGACGACGGTCCTGCGACAATGGAAGGCCGGATCTTTAACAGTGACGGGACGCCGTCCACTGATCAGTTTACAATCGGCACCATCGGAGTGGATGGCTTCGATCCTCAGGACGTCGACATCTTCGATCTTGCGGTGAGCAGCGACGGCAACGTCATGATCGCCTACTCGCAGACGTCAGCGGCTCCGGGTTCGGACCTGCCCATCTATTCGATCATCAACCCGAGCCTTGCCCCAACCGATCCGGCATTTGTGGTCGCGCAAGACCAATATGTCTTTGAGTATGATGGGGCCGGGTTCAACGGGTCGCCCCAGATCACGGCACTCGATAACGGCGGTTACTTTATTGTGGCCTCCCGGAACCTCGATGGCGGTGACCTTGTCGGCCATTACGTCGACGCAGCGGGCAACCTCGTCGGTGGTGAGATTAACTTCTCCGACATCTCCGGCGGCTATCAGGTTGAAGGCCTTGACGGGTTTGACGTTGAAAACTACGAGGTTGTGCCGCTGTCTGGCTACAATGTTGTGGTCAGCTGGGTCGGCAATGATGCCAGCAGCGTCGACGGATCAGGGACGAGCGTCCTCGTATCGAATGCAACCGCTGCGCCGGTGTGCTTCGCGCGCGAGACGCGGATCCAGACACCGGACGGCTGGGTGCAGGTGGAGGACCTCTCCGTCGGCGATCTCGTTGTCACTCGCGACAATGGTATCAAACCAATCCAATGGATTGGTCGGCGCACGGTCGCGGCTGTCGGAAATTTCGCGCCCATCTTGTTCAAGGCTGGTACCATCGGCAACACCCGCGATCTCCGCGTTTCACCTCAGCATCGGGTGCTGCGCAGCGGCTGGGCTCTCGAAATGCTGTTTGGCGTCGATCAGGCCTTGGTTCCTGCCAAGTCCATGGTTGACGGTAAGAACGTTCTGATCTTGGAAGGCGGTGAAATCGAGTATTATCACATAATGTTCGATCAGCATGAGGTGATTTGCTCCGAAGGTGCCTGGACCGAGAGCTTCCTGCCTGGACCGGAAGCTATCAATTCTGTTGATCGGGCGGCCAGACAAGAGCTTCTTACCCTCTTCCCCGAGCTAATGGGAACCCTGCGTACCGGCGAATTCGCTTGGGCTCCGGCGCAGCCGCTACTTACGGTAAAAGAGTCGCAACTCCTCGTGGGTGCCGACTGACCTGCCACAGGCACACAATAAGAGATGCGGCATTGCGCCGCATCTCACTAAGAAAATAAGAGTGCAAGTCTTCTAGACTCGTTGGTTGAATTATTGCGGCTCTGTGATAAACTATCAGTAGTGTTTGTCTGGAGTCGTGATATGGTAATCTTATGAATCATAATCAGATAGATTTGGTTCACTGAGCCCCATGAAACAGACTTGCCTTGCGGGGAAGGACGGCTAAGCAAATACTATATCAGCTGAAGCGCCGCGATGGCAGAAATCGCCTCTACGCGAACCTTGGGCTATTTGCATGAAACCGTTGTGATCTTTGCGAGGCCAAAACAGGCATTAGGATCACTGACTCCTGCGCCGTGTCGTAAATGTAGACCCAAAGAGCGAAATAGTGAGTTCTCTAGAAAATGCACGGGACGAAATCCGGCATCACCGCCGGTTGATCACTAGCATTGTCTTTCGTCGTCCGGTCATCCTGATCATGACGAGCTACATGCTACTTTATGTTTTGACGGAAGCCTTTGGTCTTGGGGCGGAGCTAAGTCTTGCCGTGAACGCCCTTAAGTGCATTGGATGGACTGCTTATTCTCTTTTTCTATTTTATTTCATTATGCCACCTCTCGCATATTATTTTAGCATCAAAAGATGGCCGATCTTTTATGTAAACGTGATCATCAACTTTATCGCTTCGATAACGGGGGCTATTCTTTCAGAGTACGTGGATATTCATCTGGGGGTTGCTTCCGGATGGGGCTTCCCGCGGTTTATCCAGATTGTAACGGTTGCGTTCCTTGTCTACACTGCATTGATATACATTATAGATACTTCTTATGAGCAGCTCATAATAGATCATTTTAGAGAAGTTCAACGAGACGTGATGTTATTTCGTTTTCCGCCAAGAACTCCTGCAGTTTTGGAGAAAGTACCCTTTGAGAAGCGAGGAAGCCTTCTGCGCATCGAAGCTGATGGTCATTATTGCACAATCGTTACATCTCGCGGAAAACATATCGTCCGACAAAGCATGATGTCCTGCATAGAGGACATCGATGAATCCCAAGGTATTCTGATCCATCGCTCAATATGGATGGCGAATTCAGAAATCTCTCGACTGGTCTATCATAATGGCAACCCTCGGGTGATTGATCGTAATGGTTCAATTTATCCGGTCAGCCGAAAAAAGGCGAACGAAGTTAAAGAAATCGCCGCGCGCCATGGATCTTCATCAAAATAGTCGGACCGGGTTGGCGTTGTTTGAAAAGTCTGGCAACGGAAGAAACGCTGTGTGACATCACTGATTAGCCCCACTTGAGTGGTCCAATTTGATTGTTAGTGCATGACGGGCCTCCGGTCCATCGGTACGACGGTTTCCGGAGCCGGTGGGCGGTAGTATCCGTCTTGGTCAAGCGGAGCGTTCATCCCATTTTCGGCCGTCACGCAACAGGGCGTTGGCGAGCAGGATGAGTTTGCGCATGACTGCCGTGATGGCGAGTTTTGGTGGTTTTCCCTTGTCCAGCAAGGCTTGGTACTTGCGCTTGAGATCGGCGTTGAACCTGACTGCGACCAATGCGGGCATGAAGATTGCAGATCGCAGAGCCGCGCGCCCTCCGCGGATCATTTCCTTGCCTTTCCATTTCCCCGACCGGCGCGTGAACGGTG
>NZ_VFSV01000067.1 GCF_007004065.1 Palleronia caenipelagi
GCCCATCCTGCCAGATCTCCTGGACCAAATCCCGTCTGACGAAGAGATCGGTTCCGTGACGGCAGATGGCGCCTACGACACACGCAAGTGCCACGAGGCAATCGCTGCCCGTTGTGCCGCTGCGATCATCCCGCCCCGCAAGAACGCCAAGCCTTGGAAACCAACGAGCCCCGGAGCCATTGCCCGCAATGAGGCACTGCGCGCGTCCAAATATTTGGGTCGTGCCATCTGGCGACGATGGTCTGGCTACCACCGCCGGAGCCGGGTCGAGAGCAAGATGAACTGCATCAAGCTGCTCGACCAATCCCTCATGGCCCGAGACTTCGACCGCCAGGTCGCCGGTCTGCAAGTTCGTATCGCCGTGCTGAACGGCTACACCGCGCTCGGCGCACCCATGACTGTAGCCGTAAGATAGGTCCGTCCGGGGAAAAGGGAACCGCGCTCAGACCCGATTTGTATAACAGCGCCGGGTGGCGACGCGCCTCAAGTCCTTGAGCTTGCCGAGCATGATCTCAATGCAGTTGCGCCGCTTGTATCTCCGCTTGTCGTATCTGCCCGGCGTCTTGCGTTTCTTCTGTCCCGGGATGCAGGCGCGTATCCCCTTTTCCTGCAGAGCTTCTCTGAACAAATCAGCGTCATAGCCACGATCCCCGAGGAGCCATTTGACGTTTGGCAGGCCACTAAGCCATGCCCGTGCGCCGATAGTATCGCTGACCTGTCCGGCGGTGACGAACAGGTCGATCGGTTTCCCCTCGGGCAGCATCTGGCTTTTGAGGGGCAAGCCTGACAGACGTCTTTTAGTGCGCGGTAGCGGGCAGCGCCCTTGGCCGTCGGTCCCCGGTTCGGATCGGAATAGTTGCGGCTGAATTGCTTCAACTCCTGACCCTCAGGACAGATATACTGGTCGTTGTTGAGATCTGTTCTGACCCATTTCCGGTCACGGCGTGCGGCCTTCCCCGACATTGGTCCCGGTCTTGAGACTTGATGACGCCACCGATGGTAATGAATGATGACAGGATTGATTGGTGGAGATGTTCTCCAAGTGAAGGCCCATGTCAACGTTCAAACCAATGCAGACTTGGGGGCCGCTGCGTTGTTGCGATCAGCCGCGTCCAAGTGCAATTTTGATGACGGGTTCTTTGGCGGGTGGTGCGACCAAATTTTCAAAAATGCCAATAAATTAAATGGTATCTGACGGAGAGACAGGCATTCAGTATGGTTAGATATTCATTTAGATTCAGGAGGATGAATTAAAAGGCGTAGCGAATTGTGTAGCACTTATTACGCGAAGAGTATGAGCCCGCATTGGATTGCCCTATGCAAAGGTGCAACCAGTGAACAGAGCATACCTTGTTACCCCGCTTGATTTTGAAGGGCTTCTCCGGGTCGCGTCTGAAAGCTGGAGTCACAGGCATCGTTTAGCTCCCGCCACGTGGCCGCACGGCAGCTTAAGCCCAGGCTGAGGACTTTCTGAGTTTCGCAGCCGATGATGACGATTACTGCGAGCGCGATGGCAGAAAGTAAGACTGTCGGGCATCTGTCATAGCAGGTCGCGACGCGCCTCCAGTCAAACGTGACTGAGAAAATCAGTGAGACTCAAATCACCATATTTTTCATTCATGTGGAAAAAATCATCGGCAGCGTGAGACTGATCAAACTCTGGCAGGAGGCGGCGTGACCCTCTACTGAATTCATGGCGCGTAAACAGGCCTAACTCGTCGAGTGCAGCAGCCGGAGGACGACAAAACGATAGGGTTTCCGTCGACGAAACCTGCACCATATGATTGATCGCAGCCTGCACCTTTTGTACGCGGCTCATCACTCGGTCATGACCGTCCGCCACCTGCGCCGCAACGCTTTGAGCCAACGGCGCCACGTCTGCCAAAAAAGGATGACCGACATGATACACGGTGGCTGGCGAGCTTTGGTCCGCCACACGCCGGGCGAAATCCAAAGACCAATTGTCTCTGAATACCTGACTTAAAATTTTCTCGATGGCCGAGTCACTCAACGGCGGCAGCCCATCGGCTGTCAGGAAGGGTTCGATTGAAAAGAGTGATCGTCCAGCCACCACGAAAAAAGCATCGTAGCTGCCAATCTCGATTTCCTCTTGCCCGCCGGACGTCCAAGAGAATATTTCTCTTTGCTTTTTACTAACCGGTATGATCATGCCATTTTCCACTTGGGCGTTTTTGAGCATTTTGGAATAGCTGCCAAAAACAGTGACGGCATGATCTTTAATTAGATCGCTGCTTTCACCATCCAGGGCCATTTTAATACAGGCCGTATGAGAATTTCCGATGATGCAGACTTTTTTCATTTTCCGAAGGCCTCAAGCATAGCGTCTTCGCACTGCACATCCTCGACGGACTGATTAACGGAGCCAACATTTCCCCGCCGCTTTTTCGCCGGCGGGTGCGCTTTGAAGAAAGTCTTCATCACCACCTCAACACCTTCATCCATGACACTACGCATATTGGCAGCGAAGAAGGTGCCACGTGCAGCGGGGTTTGTAATAATCTCGTAACTGGGAAAATAATCGACCCGTCGATATGTAGAGCTGAGATGGCCAGCGGCCGCCCTTAAAACAGATTTCGAATACGTCGTCGCGGGCAAGACATGTTTTCCTGTTGCAGTCGCTGTCAGCGGCACCGGAGAAACAGTCAGAATATACCGGGCGGGATTTTGTTTTTTGCGAACTCTCGAGATCCGCCTGATCACCGAATTCATATCCGACACGATGTCGGGATACGTCAAATTCAAGGGTGCATATTCATCTACCACGTCGTCTCCCGCAATAACGCCGGGCGCCATCGGCACAACCTTCCTCGTTGCTTTATGCATCCACGTTTCAGTTAGGCCGAGCGTAAAAATAAAGATGTCAAGGTTTGTAAACAGCTCTCTCACCTTCTCCAAATGATACTCGCGGGCATCAAGCAATTCTTCGATGGATGAAAAGCCTCTGGGCTCGATATTTGGGCGCGCGGCATCAAAATAGAGGCCATTTCGCTCCCATATGATGGGCTTTACTGGCCCATCAGAAAAGGCCTCGGCGAGCAGTTGGTCGAGTTGCCGCGTGGTGTAAATATTACCGTATCGAGCCGAGTACATCGAGTACCCGTGTGACTGATGATGCTCCAAGGGCAAGCCAACGGGGGCTGGCTCAACATCCATCACCCGATACCCGTTTTTCCGGAGATTCCGCGCGATGTGCTGTGCGAAGCAGCTTCCGGCAGTCGCAATATTCTGATCTGGTCGGATGTTCCATTTTTTGGTGTAGATTCCGTCGACATTCAGCGGGCTCTGCTCAACAAGTCCGGACTTCCAGAAAGCTCGAGCGTGAAGATTGGAATAAAAATTCGACATGGAACCACACCTTCTGCATTGACCTGTGGGCGTAACCCAGATTACCCGAGGGCCAAGAACCCTTTATGCAGCGCCTAGTTTAGCTGAACAACAGGCACAAGTCCCAAAAGGCCAGCAACATGAGAGAGATCTAGAAACAACTTTGATCTTCGTCCCTGTTTCCGGGCAGTGTGGTTGTTGATCCTACGCGGCCATTTTCCAACTCATCTCTGTGAACGCCTGAACCGGCGTCTGGTAGCCGACGGCTGAATGCCGTCGCTGGCGGTTGTAGAAGACCTCGATGTACTCGAAGATCGCGGCCCTGGGCTGTTCCCGGGGTCCGAACCGATGGCGGTGGACCAGCTCCTTTTTAAGCGACGCGAAGAAGCTCTCCATCGGGGCGTTCTGCGCCTTCAAACGATCCCCCGGATCGTTCGATCCGTTGGCGCGGACCAGCTTGAACCCGAGGCACTGACCCTTGCGGCTCATGGATTGAACCAGCTTCGCGCGGTGGATGATCTTGCGATAGTCTCCGCTGGCATATTGCACGCCGCGGTCCGAATGCAGGATCAGGCCCGGGACCGGGCCGCGCCGGTTCAGAGCCATCCGGAGCGCGTCGCAGCACAGCTCTGCGCCCAGGTGATCGGCCATGGACCAGCCGACGATTTCGCGGGTCGCCATATCTTTGACCGCCGCTAGGTAGAGCCAGCCCTCGCCGGTATCGACATAGCTGATACCCGCCAGCCAGACGGTGTTCGGGGTGGTGCAGTGAAATGCCCGCTGCAGCAGGTTCGGCGACGGGGTCAGCTTGTGATTGCTGTTTGTGGTGAACGGCTTGCGCGGCTTGCGTTGGCCGGCTGAGATCCTGTTTTCGCGCATTATTTTGGCCACGCGCCGCTCCGGGACGCGCTCCCCGTCAGCGCACAGATCCCGGTGGATACGCTTGGACCCGTAGCGATGTTTGCTGGCTTTGAAGACCCGCATAATTTTTGTCAGAAGCACGTCGTCCCGTGCAGATCGCCGCTCGCGGCGGTCATCGCGGGCCGCCTGGCCGGCGTGATATCCATAGAGCCCGTTACGCGACAGGCGGACCAGCCGGCAAAGTGTAGAAACCGCGTTCTCCCGCTTACGCGGCCCCACTGGGGCCACGGTCAGTCGAACTGAGCTTTGTGGGCAGGGATGAAAGCGCGCTTGTTCATCGTGGTTTCACCGCCCGAGATGCGAAAAAAGCGTTCGCGGGCGCACTCGGACCGGTGGCGTTCGCCTGCTCACCCATTTGCAAGATCTCGTTCTCCTCTGCCAGCCGCTTGTTCTCCTTGCGCAGCCGCTCCAGCTCGGCGGCATCGGCCTTCTGGCGACGTTTGGCCTCCATCGAGCCGAACGCCTCGATCTCCAACCGCCAGGTTTTCAGCTGGGTGCCGGTAATCCCCAACTCTTTCGCCACGCTGCCCTGCGTGGCGCCTGGCTCATAAAGCCGGTCAACCGCGTTCGATGCGGTGCTTGAACCAGTGGCGCACAGCGCATCTCACCCTTGAACTCATCCGTGTATTTCCGTCGATGCTGTCCCATGGCGTGCTCCTCTCATGGACAGGGGTAAAGTACCCCGCTGTCCGGTGACAGGGACGAAGTTCACGACTGATGCCGCCGCGCAGGTCCGGCATAGTCCCGATCACGTCCCTGACCGTTCGCGTCAGACCCGAGACGGCAATCTCGGCGCGCGCAGCCTTGCCCGAAAGGTCGGACCGAACTCCGACGATGATCACCCTGTGGCGCCGTTGCGGGACCCCGAACTGCTCGGCCCGCACGATGATATCTGACGGTCGCGCTGCCTATTGCAGGCTGGCTTTTCCATCTTCCACGCGGACTGCCAGCAGATCGTAGTGATTACCTTGGCCCGTACCAAGCGAGGACAGGTCCTCCATCAGCATCTTAAAGACAAGTCGGCTTTCGACAGTCGAGGCCGGCATGCCCTTGACGTTTTCCATCACGAAGGCCGCGGGACGAAGCCTGTCGAGCACGCGGATGTACTCTCGGAACAGGTAATGCCGCTCATCCACTTCGGGCACATAGCCGATCTTGCCCTTGGTCCGGGCGCGCCCGATCAGAGAATAAGCCTGACAGGGCGGTCCGCCGATCAGAATCGTATCGTCATAGTTTTTGCGCAGCTTCGCGATGGCACCGTCAATCGCCGTCGCAGCTGCCTCAGTGCCGGGCTCGAGTGCACGAGCCTCATCAATGGCAAGTTGCCAAGCTTCGGCGTCGACTGCTGACCAATCCGGCTCGGGGACAAGCCTCGCGTCGAAATCGATGAACTGATCGGGCAAGGTGCCATGAAGCGCCCGGTATTCACGCAGGAATGCGCGCAGCGTCAGGGTGCGATGTCATGAGGGGTGTCGTTACACAACCACTCCAACGACGCGTCCAGAGTTCTGGCACGCGAAGTTCAGGGCGGATGTCGCTCGGGACGAAGCAGTTCTTGGAATGCTTCTGGAAGAGGGGTGGCGCGTCGCAACGGTTTGGGAGTGCGCTCTTAGGAGGCCGGATCAGGTGGACGCCACCGCCGACCTCCTTTCAGCGTGGCTGCGGCCGAACGAGCTTCAGCTACAGATCGGCGACGATGTGGTATTTTCCGTCATTCGAACGAATATCCATTCAGCTGCTGACCCCTAGCCTCGCCAGACTACTCTGACACCTTGGTGCTGGGCCGGTTTGGAGTATCAATGGCTTGAGCGGTTACGGAGTGAAAATGTGCTGACCCCCAGAGATGATACGGGTCGGGAGCTCGATGCGAAATTCAGGCTCGAGAAGCTGCCGGACGGATTTGCCCTGATAGTGGAGTCCCGGGGCGGGTCAGATCATGGCCCGAACCCCAGCCGGAACAAGAACTACATCGATGGAATGCTTCTGCACCTGAAGCACATGGCCGAGCATGATATGCGCCTCGATGAGATCCAAGTGGCCAGCGCGAAGGCGCTACGGCTGCCTGAGTCGGAACGCGTTGTCTGGCCTGAGGGCTACCCGCGGCCATTCAAAATTGCCGCAGTGAGCGACTTCAATGATCTACGTCTCGCCATCGGCCGCCAGTCCGCGGCGTTTCAGAACACGTCGAACTCCACCGGCAACAACAGTAAGAAAATGAAGCTGATTGTGCGCTCGCCAGAGGCGGCTGCCATGCAAATGGATCAGCTAAAAGCTATCTTTACGGGGCGCGACGGCGCGTCGGTCTGGACGGAAGCCCCAACGTCGGATGATGAAGAGCTCCACGAACGTGTGGCCAACGCGCGCCGCAAGGCAAGACGTTCGTCTGCGAAGGGCAAGAGACCTCCTGAAGGACAGAATGACGTCAAGCGGGCGAGAGGTTCATCGGAACGCTTTGTCCGGGATCCGAACGTAATCGCGTGGGTGCTTGAGCAGGCCGCCGGGTCCTGTGATGCCTGCGGTGACAAAGCCCCTTTCCAGCGTGATGACGGTGAACCGTATCTGGAGGTACACCATGTGCGCCCGCTGGCAGAGGGCGGGACAGACACCGTCGACAATGCGGTCGCCTGCTGCCCGGACTGCCACCGCCACTTGCATCACGGCACAGGACGGGGAATGCTCAGGCAATCCCTGCTCGAGCGCCTCGGCCGCCTGAAGGACTGGCCGCAAAAGCCCATCGCGTGATCACGTTCGTTCCGTTCAGCACAACCGCCCCCAGACTCCGTCCGTCAGGCCTCTCTGCACACCCGCGCCTGCTGCCGCATCACGGCATAGTCATTGAGCACCTCCGCGATCGCCGAGCCCTCCAGAAGCGTCACCAGTTCCTCGGCCGCCCGCGTCTGAAACTCCCGACTATATTCCACGACCGGCGGGCAGGCCGCCACGGCGCCTGCCTCAAAACCCACCGTTGCGCAGTCGGTCAACCAGATCGTCGCGATCAAGAGGACGGCGAGCCGCTGCCTCCAGCATCCGGCGTTGAGTTTCATTGGTTTTCTCCGTGATTTCGAGACGTTCAGCGATCCGACCTGCGCGCTCTCCGGTGCGGCGGATCGACAGGAGAAACAGGACCATGGCGACGGCGATGGCACCGTAGCGCAAAATGGTCGGCGCCCATGGGTTGGCGACGATCCCACTCAGAATGCTGGCGATCATCGATGCCCACGCTTCCAATTATCGAGGCGAGCGTAGATCGTGACCGCAATGCCAACGAGCGCCACGGCGATGAAGACCCAGCGAAGCGTGTCTAGATATGGCACAAGCGGCAGGATCGCGGATTGGGTCTCCGCCAGGACGCTCTGCGTGACCTCGACCCCGGCTGCGCCGAGTGTTGCGACTCCGGTCGATCCCCCGCCTTTCATCGTGCGGCTCTCGGCCAGCACCTCGCGCGGGCGGCGCGTCCTCCGCGAAGGCAGTCGCCCGGATCGGGTAGCGTTCGCCCCATTGGCGGGCAGGGCCAAGATCGACATGCATGAACCCCGAGCGCGGATAGAAGCCGAACCCAAGAAACCCAACCGCGCGTGCCGCAGCCTCGAATGCCACGGGTTCGTGGTTCGACATCGCGATGTCAAGGGCCGCGCCGTTCATATGCTTGGACCGCGTAGCGCCGCCAACGGCGCGGTTGTGTTCCGGGCTGCGATACGCCGAGCGGACGATCAGCGGCTTGCCCAGCCGATCCCGCAACGCCTGCAGCTTGTCGAGTGTGGGTTCATTGACAAGCAGCTTGCCGGTGCTGCGGCAGGCGATCTCGGCCGGGCTGAAATTGGTCCAGCGCCAGGCTTTTTCCGGCACATCGCGCCAATGGTCGTAAAAGGTCGTGGTCATGGTGTCCTCCAAAAACGAAAAACCGCCTCGAGGGCGGGTGCGGGTTGGTGCGTGAATTGTCGCGACGGGCAGCTACGGGCTGCTACCGAAGATCTTGAGCTTGATGGCGATGCCCGCGAGTAGCGCCAACATCACGCCGGTGGTGACCATGCGCACAGCCGTTTGCATTGCGGTGCGGCGCACCAGCCGGATGCAGTCCAGCAAGGATCTCAGGTCGCGGATATCGAGCGCTGCCTCTTCACCATCGAGGCCAACATCGGCGAGCGCGCGCTTGGCGCCTTTCTCGGCAGCGCGTGCCAGCATGGTCTCGAACCCGCTGATCTTCGTGCCTGTCACCGGACAGCGGGGTACTTTACCCCTGTCCATGAGAGGAGCACGCCATGGGACAGCATCGACGGAAATACACGGATGAGTTCAAGGGTGAGATGCGCTTGCGCCACTGGTTCAAGCACCGCATCGAACGCGGTTGAGCGGCTTTATGAGCCAGGCGCGACGCAGGGCAGCGTGGCGAAAGAGCTGGGGATCACCGGCACGCAGCTGAAAACCTGGCGGCTGGAGATCGAGGCCTTCGGCTCGATGGAAGCCAAACGCCGCCAGAAGGCCGATGCCGCCGAGCTGGAGCGGCTGCGCAAGGAGAACAAGCGGCTGGCAGAGGAGAGCGAGATCTTGCAGATAGGTGAGCAGGCGAACGCCACTGGTCCGAGCGACTGCCCGAACGATGAATAAGCGCGCCTTCATCACGGCCCACAAAGCTCAGTTCGACTGACCGTGGCCCCGGTGGGGCCGCGTAAGCGGGAGAACGCGGTTTCTACACTTTGCCGGCTGGTCCGCCTGTCACGAAGCTGGCTCTATGGATATCACGCCGGCCAGGCGGCCCGCGATGACCGCCGCGGGCGGCGATCTGCACGGGACGACGTGCTTCTGTCAAAAATTATGCGGGTCCTCAAAGCCAGCAAACACCGCTACGGGTCCAAGCGTATCCACTGGGATCTGTGCGCTGAGGGGGAGCGCGTCCCGGAGCGGCGCGTGGCCAGAATAATGCGCGAAAACAGGATCTCAGCCGGCCAACGCAAGCCGCGCAAGCCAGTGACCACAAACAGCAATCACCAGCTGACCCCGTCGCCGAACCTGCTGCTGGAGGCATTTCACTGCACCACCCCGAACACTGCCTGGCTGGCCGACATCACCTATGTCGGTACCGGCGAGGGCTGGCTCTACCTCGCTGCGGTCAAGGAAGGTGCCTTTGTCCGCCGTCGCCCATCGGGCTCTGACCAGTGGCGCCGCGATGGGCAACTCCAAGGACAATGGCGCATGCGACCCGCGAAATCGTCGGCTGGTCCATGACCGATCACCTGGGCGCAGAGCTGTGCTACGACGCGCTCCGGATGGCCCTGGACCAGCGCGGCCCGGTCCCGGGCCTGATCCTCCATTCGGACCGCGGCATGCAATATGCCAGCGGAGACTACTAAGGTGGTGGACAGAGGCCCCCTGTTTTTCCACTTTCGGCGCCCCTCGATAAAAAAGGCCCGGGGGGTTCTCCCGGAACCTGTCGGCCTCCTGCCTTCGCAGTCCGAACGACCCGTGAACCAAGGGTACGCGACCGCGCCACCAGCCGACCAAATCCACTCATCCCTGACATGATCCTGAAAGGAGGATTCTATGGCCAAGCCCCCCAATGAACAGAACGAACGCCTGAAGCGCCGGTTCGGGGATTATCGCAAACATGCCCGGCGGCTGTCAGACAAAACGCTCGACCGGGAGATGA
>NZ_VFSV01000068.1 GCF_007004065.1 Palleronia caenipelagi
GGAGCAAGAGATGGGACGGCATCGACGGGAATATGCGGACGAATTCAAGGGTGAGATGCAAGGTGCGCCATTGGTTGAGGCACCGCATCGAACGGGATCCACGCGGCTTTACGAACCGGGGGCGACGCAGGGCAGCGTTGCGAAAGAGCTGGGGGTCATCAGCACTCAGCTGAACACCTGGCGGCCAGAGATCGAGGTGTTCGGCTGGTCGGAAGCGAAACGCCGGCTGAAAGCCGATGCCGCTGAGCTGGAACGCTTGCGCCAGAAGAACAAGCGGCTCGCGGATAAGAACGGGACTTGCAGATAATTGAGCAGGTGCACGGCACCGCTCCGAGTTTGCCTGCGAGCCCCTTTTTCCCGTCCTGAAAGATAAATAAGCGCGCGTTCAGCACGGCCCGGAAAGCCCAGTTTGACTGACCGTGGCACCGGTAGGGCTTTGTCAGCCGGAGAACGCGGTTTCGACACTCTGCCGGCTGCTGTGCCTGTCGCGCAGCTGGCTCTATGGACGCCACGCCAGCACGCCCGGTCGTGATGACCGCGGGGCTCCGCGCAGGGCGCTGCTGGAGCGGAGAGCATTGTTTCGAAGCCCGCAAGGAACGCTACGGATCCAAACGCATCCACCGGGATCTGCGCGCTGACGGGGAGCGGGTGTCGGAGCGGCATGTGGCCAGAATACTACGGGAAAACATCCTCTCATCCCGTCGCCAAACCTGTTGCAGCGGACGGTTCACTGCACCAACCAGAACACCATCGGGCTGACGAGTATCACCTATGTCGGCAGTGACGAGGGCTGGCGTCCGCCATGGGCCTCAGACCAATGGCCGCCGCATGGGCGGACCTAGCGGCGGTCAAGGATATGGCCACGCGCGAAACCGTCGGCTGGTCTATGGCCAATCACCTGCGGGTCGAGCTGTGCTGCGGCGGGCTCCGGATGGCCCTGAACCGGCGCAGGCCGGTCCCCGGCCTGTTCCTGTACTCGATAGAGGCGTGCAATACGCCAGCGGAGACTACCGCAAGATCATCCATCGTGCCAAGCTGACCCAATCCATGAGCCGCAAGGGGGAGCGCCTCGATAACGCCCAGATGGAGACCTTCTTCACCTCACTGAAAAGGGAGCTGGTCCACCGCCAACGGTTTATAACGCGAGCACAGCCCAAGGCTGCAAACTTCGAATACACCGAGGCCTTCTACAACCGCCAGCGCACCACTCCGCCAGCAGCTGACAAACGCCGGCCCAGGCGTTCAAAGGAACTCTATGGAAAATGGCCTCGTAGGATCAACAATCAGTCTGACCGGAAACCAGGAGCGATGTTCACTGTCGTCTGTGTCAGACTATGGATCCGATCTTTGTCAACATGATCCAAGGAAGTTGTAGAAGTCCCCCAATGCCTCACCTCGTCGGATCGTAGATTATCATATCCAGAACACCTTTCCTCATCGGTACTCTCGCCCAAGCAGAGTCATCAGAGATTGATCCGTTTTCGCGCGGAAACCGCCGCTGTCATCGCATAACGGAGACCGGACCCTATATCTGATGCATAAAGAGGCCTCGTAGTGGATACTCATATGAAGAAGCATCGCCCGATCTGGCGCTGGATTACCGTGTTTTTAGTGCTGTCTCTCCAAGCCCCATTCGCAAACGCGCAAAGCTGTGAAAGCTCCATCGAAGTCGCGCCAGGGCAGACCATGGGTGGCATCGCCCAACAGTGCGGCATCCCGCTCGACAACCTGCTCGCGGCTAATCCCGGAGTTGCGCCAGAGCGGCTTGAGGTCGGTCAGGTGCTGCGTGTTCCGGGAGCAGTCCCGGGAAGGTCAGGCGTTCGGCAAGATGCCTACAGCCCTTATCTGGGCGACTGGGCGCCGTCCCGAGCCCAATGTGCAAACGCGGCGAGCCGCTGGCGCCTGACCCGTGACGCCATATCCGGTGTGGGCAGTCGCTTTGCGATTCGGGGGATTGGGGTGGGAAGCGGCCGGGTCCTCCTCGACCTGATCGATCCGCGAACTGGTGCCAGTCGGCCCGTCGCACTCGCTCTGGGGGGAGACTTGCTGACAATCCAGGGGAGCGGCTTCGCCGTGGCTCTGTATCGCTGCGAGGTGGCCGCGCCGCTGCCCGAGGTCGCCCGCCCTGCCGAACCCGCCGCGCCAATCCCTCCGACAAATCCGACCTCGCCATCACCGGCACCGGCTACATTGGCGCCAGAAGAGATTTACACCACGCAAATGAAAGGGACCTGGCAAGGAGCCGGTGGCGGGTGTACCGGGCAATGGCGGCTGGGCGACAACGATCTCACCCTGAACGGCACACCCTACACCGTTGCAAATATCAGCGGTAATGGCGGCCGGGTGGGGATCAATGCTCTGACGCTGGAGGGCGTGCCCGCGACCTTCACGCTCTGGTCCGGGCCAAATGGCGGCCTGCGGGTCAAAGGCGGCCCTGTGAGTGGCACGGCCACAGATGTCACCCTGACCCGGTGCTCAAGGTGATCGACCGGTAGGGTCGCGGGACAAGCCCGCGACCCTCTTTCGCTTATTGGCCAGCGACGGTGATACGGCCGTCGGTGAAAGGCTCGAACGGACCGTTAGCGGCGAGATATTCGGCGGTCACATCGGCGAGGTCCGGGCCGAAATCATAGGCGTTCGCGGCATCCACGAACATCTTATACCCGTCACCGCCATTGCGGACGTAGTTGTTCGAGACCACGCCATAGGTCGCACCTTCGTCAAGCGGCTCACCTCCGATCATGACCTCAGTCACGCGCGATCCGGGTTCAGCCGAGGGGTCAAAGCTGTAGGTCATGCCCGCCACCTGCGCGAAGCGACCGGCGCCTTCTTCGACCTGACTCACACCATTCTCCAGCGCCTCTTTCAGCACAGCGCCGGTCACCTCGAAGGTCGACAGAGTATTCTGGAACGGCAGAACCGTGAGCACTTCGCCCATGGTGACCTCGCCCGCATCAATGGAGGCGCGGATGCCGCCACCATTCTGCAGCGCGACCTGAATACCCTGATCCTTGACCCGGTCGAGCATGGCGTCGGCGATCAGGTTGCCCATCTGGCATTCCTGCGCCCGGCATTGCTCCCGCGCGCCGTCGATCTCGGCAGCGCTTTCGGCAACGACCTTGTTGCGGATCTCTTCGAGGGGCTGAGCAGCCTCGGTCACACGGGCCAGAACGTCGCTGTCTTCCTCAATGCCCGCATCAATCAGCACCGGTGCGCCCGTGGCTTCGGTGATCTTGCCGTCATCGTCGAAGGTGACGCTCAACTCGCCAAGATACTTGCCATAGGCATAGGCCTGAACGATCGCAGTGTCGCCCACCATGGTTGGATAAGGGCCTTCTGCACCTTCCATGTCCCCCAGCAACGTGTTCGAGTGACCGCCGACGATCACATCCACGCCGGTGGTGTTCTCGGCCACGTATTTGTCAACGGCGTAGCTGGAATGGGAGAGCACGACAATTTTGTTCACGCCCATCTCGGTCAGCTTGTCCACCTCGGCCTGAACGGCACCGGCCGGCTCGGTAAAGATCACGTTCGGGCCGGGGCTGGCCAGCTCATCCGTGTCCTGCGGCGTCAGGCCAATCAAGCCAATCTTCTCGCCATTCTTCTCGACCACGGTGGATTTCTGGATCACGTCCTTCAGCAGGTCCTCGCCCGAGATATCGGCGTTCGACATGAGGATCGGAAAGTTGATCGTGTTGGCAAAGCTCTGCAGCACCTCGGGGCCGTCATCGAATTCGTGGTTGCCCACGGTCATGCCGTCATAGCCGAGCGAGTTCATCATCTCGGCGGCCAGCTTGCCCTTGTAGAAGGTATAAAACAGCGTGCCCTGAAACTGGTCGCCGCCATCCACCAGCAGGGTGTTGTCATGGCGCCCTTGGGCATCGCGCACGGCATTGGCCAGACGGGCCCAGCCGCCGAAGCACTCACCGGCCTCATTGTCTTCGGCGGAGCACGTCGAGTCGTATTTGCTGATCGGCTCAAAGCGCGAGTGGAAGTCGTTCGTATGCAGGACCGTAATCGTATACTCGGCCTGTGCGGCACCGGCCATAAGCGCCAGAGCGGCGGTGGCCGAAGCGAGACGAATCTTCATGTTGGGGTCTCCCTGAGAGTTCACTGCGGACACTCTGCGTCGCCCGACCGTCCCTGTCAAAACAGATGGCGGCAAAAAAGCCAGGGGGCATTGCGAATGCCCCTTGGCCGATGATCGCCCCAATGGCGTGACGAGCAACGGTCCTTACTGAATCGCATCCCAGCGGGTCTGGATATCCTTTGCCACGGTTTCGGCATCGGAACCGGAGACATAATCCACCATGCCCGTCCAGAAAGCTGCCGTGCCGATCTCGCCCGGCATCAAGTCGGAGCCGTCGAAGCGGAAGGTCGTCGCGTTATTCAGCACTTCGCCCAGCGCCCGCTGAGCATCGTCGCGATACATATCACGATTCACACCCTTGTGCGGCGTCAGAAACTGGCCCTGCGCCATAATGACCTCGTGGGCAATGGGAGTCTTCAGGAACTCGATGAAGCCTCGTGCCACCTCGCTATCATTGGTGATCGCCATCAGACCCCCAGACCCCAGCACCGGGTTACCCAGATCCTTGTCCGCGTAGGAGGGGAAGTAGAAGAAATCTACTTCCTCGCCAATACTCACGTCCTCGGGGAAGAAGTTCGGAATAAAAGACGCCTGACGATGCATGTAGCACTCGGGCGGCAACTCGAAGAGGCCCAGCGGGCTGTCACGGAAATCGGTGCCCGGAACAGCGGAGGCCCCGCCTTTGACGAAGGCATCGTTCTTCGCAAACCATCCGAATTCCTCGATGGCGGCAATCACGCGCGGGTCATCGAACTTCATCTCGTTCGACACCCACTGGTCATAGACTTCCGGCGGCTGGGTACGCAGCATCAGGTCTTCGACCCAATCGGTCGCGGGCCAGCCTGTGGCCGCCCCGGAGCCCAGGCCGATGCACCAGGGCGTCCCGCCATCCTCGGCGATCTGTTCGGTGAGAGCTTTCAGCTCCTCCATGCTCTGGGGCACTTCGTAACCGTTCTCCTCAAAGGCTTCGGGCGAGTACCAGACCAGCGACTTCACATCGGTGCCAAAGAAGATCCCGTAGGGCTGGCTGCTGCCATCTGCCCCGACGAAGGTCGCAAGATCGGACCAGGAAGACCCGGCTGCGTAATTCTCGGCCATCCAGTCCCCGATCCCCTCGGGCGCGGTCAGCAGGCCCCGGCCCGCCAGATCGCGGGCGAGACCGGGCTGCGGAAAAGCAGCGATGTTCGGCGCAGACCCGGCATTGGAGGACACGACGATATCCTGCTCAAAGCTCTCCGAACCCGAGTATTCCACCGTCGCGCCCGTGGCTTCGGCGAAATAGGCCCAGACATTCTCCAGTCTCTTTCCGTCGTCGCCGGTGCTGGCGCCAGTGACCCTCAGCTCCTGCCCGGAATAATCGTGCTCGGCGGCGAAAGCCTCATAGCTGTCCCAGCTAAAATCGCCTTCGCCGATGGGAAAGAGCAGCTCGGCCGAAGCGGTCAGCGGCACAGCCGAGAGTCCGATGACAAGAGCCAGCCGCGAGGGCCGGAGCGGAGTGAGGATCATGAGTGTTCTCCCTGAACGTGTCTTATCCGGCAACTGTTAACCGACGCGCGAGCCAAGTAAAGCGTCCCGCCTCTTGTCCAGACGTCAGTGGCTGGGCAGAAATAAGCGGCATTCAGGAGACCCAACATGCCCCTCACCCCCGGATTCCACGACGTGCCCGCCGACCATCTGGCGGCCGTCGTCACTTTTCTCAGCTGTCCCGTCCCCATGGGACCGGTTCCACAGCCCAAAGGGATCTCGCTGAAGCGGGTCTGGGACCCGGATACAACAGACTATCTGGCGCTGTTCCGGGAGGTCGGGCGGGACTGGCTCTGGACGGGGCGGCTACTCTGGTCCGAAGACGCTCTGGCCGCGCATCTGGCTCTCCCGGAGGTCGAGCTCTACTACAGTCTCCGCGACGGGTCGGTGATCGGCATGGCAGAGCTCGACCGTCGCGACAATGCGCGCCCGACGCTGGCCTATTTTGGACTGATCCCGGGAGAACCCGGTCGGGGCGTAGGGCGTTGGGTCATGAGCGAAGTGCAGCGGATCTTTTTTGAAGGTGGCGCGCGGCAGGTGCTGGTCAACACCTGTACCCTCGACCACCCCCGCGCCCTGGGGTTTTACAAAAGCTGCGGCTTCATCCCCCTGCGCAGGGCGGTGGAGATCTATCCCGATCCCCGCGCGAGCGGCTTGTTGGATGCTGAGGCCGCACCGGGGGTGCCTCAGTTCTGATGGTCTTGGCAGAGCGGACCGCTTGAGGCAGGCTCGGTTGGATCAGGGAGGATCCGTCCATGTCAGCCGCATTATCCGACGACGATATCGTCATTCTCTCCGCCGCCCGCACGCCTCTGGGCGCGTTTCAGGGCGTGTTCGCGCCGGTCAGCGCGACGGAGCTCGGTTCCGTCGCGATCCGCGCCGCGGTCGAGCGCGCGGGACTCGCACCCGAAGCGGTGTCGGAGGTGCTGATGGGTAACGTCCTGCCCGCCGGGCTGGGTCAGGCCCCCGCGCGGCAAGCGGCTCTGGGCGCGGGACTGCCGGTCAGCGTGCCCTGCACGACGGTCTCCAAGGTCTGCGGATCAGGCATGAAAACCGTAACCATGGCCCATGACGCGATCCAGGCCGGGGCGGCGGAGATCATCGTGGCGGGCGGCATGGAGAGCATGACCGGCGCACCCTACCTCCTGCCCGAGGGACGGGGTGGAGCGCGGATCGGCCATGGCCGGATGCTGGACCACATGATGCTCGATGGGCTGGAGGACGCCTATGACATCGCTCCGGACGGCACGCGGCGCTCGATGGGGACCTTTGGCGAGGATTGCGCCGATCACTTCGGGTTCTCCCGTGAGGCGCAAGATACCTATGCCATCGAGAGCGTGACCCGCGCGAAGCTGGCCGCCGCGAATGGTGGCTTCGACTGGGAAATCGCGCCCGTCACAGCGAAAATCCGCAAAGGCGAGACCCTCATCTCCGAGGACGAAGGACCAACCCGCATCGACCCCGACCGCATCCCGTCCCTGCGGCCCGCCTTTCGCAAGAACGGCACGATCACGGCGGCCTCGGCCTCCTCGATCAATGACGGGGCGGCGGCGCTGGTGCTGGCGTCAGTACGGACCGCCAAAGAGATAGGTGCCGAGCCCCTCGCCCGGATTGTCGGCCACGCAGCCTATGCCGGGGAGCCGGGCTGGTTCACCACCGCCCCCATCCACGCCAAACGCCACCTGTTTGAGCAAACCGGCTGGGATCCTGCATCGGTCGACCTCTATGAGATCAACGAAGCCTTTGCCGTGGTCGCCATGGCCTCGATGCAGGAGATCGGCATCCCACGTGACCGGCTGAACGTCAACGGAGGCGCTGTCGCACTGGGCCATCCCATCGGCGCGTCGGGGGCGCGGATCCTCGTCACCCTGCTGGGCGCCATGCGGGCGCGGGACGCCGCACGAGGCGTCGCGTCGATCTGCATTGGCGGGGGCGAAGCGCTGGCGGTGGCGCTGGAGCGGGTCTGACCTTTCGCAAGGCGCGCGGGCGGTCTAGAGAGGATCAAACCAGTCACGAGGTCCCCAATGTCCGAGCCCAGCCCCAAGCCCCGCGTCCTGATCACCGGTAGCGCAGGGTTCATCGGTTTTCACCTGACCAGGGAACTCCTGTCCCGCGGCCATCAAGTGCACGGCTTTGACGGGATGACCGATTACTACGAGGTCTCGCTGAAGGAACGCCGCAACGCGATGTTGCTGCAGGACCCCGGTTACAGCTTCACCCAAGGCATGCTGGAGGATGCGGATCTGGTCATGCAGGTCGCGCGGGAGTTTCAGCCGCAGGTGATCATCCACCTCGCCGCGCAGGCGGGCGTCCGCTATAGTCTGGAGAACCCGCGCGCCTATATCGACTCGAACGTGGTGGGCACCTTCAACGTCATGGAAGCTGCACGCGAACTGGCCGTCGACCACCTGATGATGGCCTCAACCTCATCGGTCTATGGCGCCAACGAAGAGATGCCCTTCCGCGAAACGGACAAGGTGGACACCCAGCTCACCATCTACGCCGCAACCAAGAAGGCCAACGAGATGATGGGCCATACGTATGCCCATCTGTGGAACCTGCCGACGACAATGTTCCGCTTTTTCACCGTTTATGGGCCCTGGGGGCGCCCGGACATGGCGCTTTTCAAATTCGTCAAGGCAATCCTCAATGAACAGCCCCTCGACATTTACAACAATGGCGAGATGTACCGGGACTTCACCTACGTCACCGATCTGGTGAAGGGCATTGCCGACCTCATGGCCGCTATCCCCGAACGCCCCGCCGACCGGATCGTGCCCGAAGGCGACAGCCTGTCCCCGGTCGCCCCGTGGCGGGTGGTCAATATCGGCAACTCCGACAAGGTGAAGCTGCTGGACTTTGTCGATGCCATCGAGGAAGCGACCGGCAAGACCGCGATCCGCAATTACATGGAGATGCAGAAGGGCGATGTGGAGGCCACCTGGGCTGATGCCACGCTGCTGCAGACACTCACCGGCTACCGCCCTGAAACCAACGTACGCGACGGTATTGCCCAGTTCGTGGCGTGGTATCGGGATTATTATCGGGTCTGACCTCTGCGCGGACGACCGGTGTTGTTGCTGAAGTACGGTTACGACTCATCCGGTCTTGATGGTTTGACAGCCCCCCTGCGGCATCTGTTGTGCGAGAGTGGGTCATCAACGTCTCACCAGCAACTGTATTTCTCAATCCTGCTGAGAAGCCCATTTCTGGCGAGATTTGCACAGCGCGTTTGCGATTGTGACGAGCTTTCGCGCGACGGCCGTGGCAATGACTTTGTGTGGCTTCCCTGCAGTTTGAAGGCGTTGTGCGAATGTTTTCAGGATTGGATTGTGGTGACTGGCTACCAGAGCGGCCTGAAACATCACATGACGAAGAGAACGTCTCCCACCTGCGATGGCGCGTTTCCCGCGCAATGCGCCGCTGTCATGTGCGATGGGGGCAAGTCCAGTCAGTGCGGCGGCTTGTTCGCCTGTAATCTGTCCAGGTTCAGGCATTTCCGCGATCAGCATTGCGACTGTAACCGAGCCTGTCGCTGAAACAGAGCGCAGGATTTCGGCGGTTTGGAACATCTCGTCATCTGAGATGATGGTTCGTTTGATCTGTGCTTCAATTTCGGCAATCTGACGATCCAACAGACCTTTTAGATTGGCATCCATGTCTGCGAATTGGTCATCCACACCCAGTTTTGCCTGTGCCTTGTGATCAGCCCCACTTGAGTGGTCCAATTTGATTGTTAGTGCATGACGGGCCTCCGGTCCATCGGTACGACGGTTTCCGGAGCCGGTGGGCGGTAGTATCCGTCTTGGTCAAGCGGAGCGTTCATCCCATTTTCGGCCGTCACGCAACAGGGCGTTGGCGAGCAGGATGAGTTTGCGCATGACTGCCGTGATGGCGAGTTTTGGTGGTTTTCCCTTGTCCAGCAAGGCTTGGTACTTGCGCTTGAGATCGGCGTTGAACCTGACTGCGACCAAWGCGGGCATGAAGATTGCAGATCGCAGAGCCGCGCGCCCTCCGCGGATCATTTCCTTGCCTTTCCATTTCCCCGACCGGCGCGTGAACGGTGCAAGCCCGGCGAGGCTGGCGGCCTGCTCAGGCATCTCGATGAGCAGCATGTGCGCCGTGACCAGACCAATACCGGGAATACTTGTCAGAATATCACGGCGTGCGGACAAGTTTGGATCCGCGGCAATGAGGCCTGTGATCGCCTCCTCCAACTCGGAAAGTTGCCTTTCGATAAACGCCAACCGGGCCTTTGACTGGCGTTTGAGGAC
>NZ_VFSV01000069.1 GCF_007004065.1 Palleronia caenipelagi
ATTGGTCCGAGCGACAATGGCGACGAGACAAACGACCGGGTTCGTTCAGAGCCTCCTGCGGCTGGTTGGGTTGGATTGGCGAGTGCCGGACTTCAGCACCCTGTGCCGCCGCCAAAAGACGCTGAATGTGGCGATCCCGTATCGCGGCGGCACGGGCCCGCTAAACCTGCTGATCGACAGCACCGGCATCAAGGCCGAAGGCGAAGGTGAGTGGAACGCCCGCAAGCACGGCGGAGCCAAACGGCGCATCTGGCGCAAGGTGCACATCGGTATCGACGAGGAAACATTGGAAGTCCGGGCYGTCGAAGTCACCGGCAGCAACATTGGCGATGCGCCCATCCTGCCAGATCTCTTGGACCAAATCCCGTCTGACGAAGAGATCGGTTCCGTGACGGCAGATGGCGCCTACGACACACGCAAGTGCCACGAGGCAATCGCTGCCCGTTGTGCCGCTGCGATCATCCCGCCCCGCAAGAACGCCAAGCCCTGGAAACCAACGAGCCCCGGAGCCATCGCCCTCAATGAGGCATTGCGCGCGTCCAAATATTTGGGTCGTGCCATCTGCCGACGATGGTCTGGCTACCACCGCCGGAGCCGGGTCGAGAGCAAGATGAACTGCATCAAGCTGCTCGGCCAATCCCTCATGGCCCGAGACTTCGACCGCCAGGTCGCCGAGCTGCAAGTTCGTATCGCCGTGCTGAACGGCTACACCGCGCTCGGCGTACCCATTACTGTGGACGTAGGATAGGTCCGCCCGGGGAAAGGGGAACCGCGCTCAGACCCCGATTTGTGCAACAGCGCCGATCCCGCTCGCCGACCGCTTGAAAGCCCACCTCGACGGGCTCGCACGAACGGACGGCACCGTTTTTACCGACGCCAAGGGTCGACCAGTGAGCTACCGGATCGTTGCGGAGGAAATGCGCACCATCAAAAAGAAGATGAAGCACGAGAAGGCGAGCTACTACAAAACGCACGGGCTCCGGAAAAATGCGACTATCGAGCTCTATCTGGCGGGATGTGATGACGAAATGGTCAAGGCGGTCACCGGCCATTCAGGCGTCGAGATGCTGAAAAAGTACGGCGGCCCGATCCGGCAAAGAGAGCTCGCGAAGCGTGCGCAAGAGGCAAGAGGCAAGAGGCAAGAAATCAAATGGAACGAAGCAAGACCGAAACGTGAAAGTTTCAACGGTTGTTTCAAAAATAGCAGTGAAGGAGAAATGGCATGACGCAAGTCATTGATTTTATTGGAGGCGAGTACCGGAATCGAACCGGTGTACACGGATTTGCAAGAGATGGAATTCCGCTGATTTCGCACGACTTTTCGATTAGACCGAGCCAGAAATATTGCGGAACGTATCGTGAATACCTAGAGGCCCTTCAGGGCTTCGCGGTGGCTCCATGTGACCACACCGAACAGCAGCTGCGGCGACTGGCGTTGGGAAGATCAGCAAAGGCCGACGCGGCGCAACTCCGTGGACGGCGAACGATCTGCGCAAATTCCGCGAGGTGCGCGAGCCGGGCGCGACACGGCACCTCGCGCTTACTCTTTTCATGTTCACCGCCTGCCGCGTCAGCGATGCAATCCGGCTGGGGCGTCAGAACGAGTCCGGCACATCTCAGAGATCAGCAATTGGTGGGCATCCACACCGCCAGACCGGCGCGCCGTCAGTCTCGGCCCTGAGCCGCCGCCCATCACCATTTCAAACGCCGCGATGCTGTCCGCGTTTCCTGCCGTTCGACTGTGTGTGCGGCATTTAAACCCGTCGAGTGTCCGCTGAGCGGACATTGTTGCCGTTCGCCGCAGCCGCTCAATCCCCGCTGCAGCTACGAGGGCGTTGGATAGGGGGACGGGAAGCGGTATTTCGCTGCGATTGCGAACTCAAATGACAGCATCTGCGTTAGCAGACCTTCCCGCCCTGATCAGATGACACGCTCAGCTTCGACACTTTGCTCTTGGAGATGCCAGACAAGCCTATAGCCTGCGCTCATTCATCAACCCGGCGCGTAGACACGTCGCCAATCCATGCTTCTTGGATCACAGCAACAAGCGCCTTCACGGAGGTCATGCGGGGCTCCAGGAAGCCCGGGAAATAGCTGCCCTGCTGCAGCTTTGGCAACTTCAGATTTAGCGCGCCCAAACGGGTCTCTAAAGCGAGCTCTCGATACCCGTTGCGCCACGTCGCACGGTCATTACTACGTTCGTGCTTGCCCGCATCGATCAGGCCTTCAACGTCGGCTTCCATGATCAGCGGGAGAACGGCCTCAGCAACGCTTCGAAGAAAGTCGCCGCCATCTTGCTTGGCCAGAAGTTCGGACAGGTCCATGTTGGTTTTGGTCATCGGGGTCTCCGTGTGGTTCGTGGTTGAAGCGGTCACACTCCACCTCGACGATACACCTCGATGGCCACCCGAGATTGCACCGTTGGCGGCGCAGAAATTACACCACGTGCTCGGACACTAACGAAAGACCTCAGCCGAAAGCCGGGACAACAGGCGCGACGAATATCGAAAATATCAAAGAAACCGCTCTGGCAGATCAATTCGGCTGCGCAAAATCCATTGACTCGGACAACCCCGTTACCGAAGTCATGACCCTTCTGTCTCTGCGCTTTGCTAAACTGGCTCCGTCACCGGCCCCGGCCAGGGCTGATGGCGGGGTAGTGCACGACGTCTGCCCCTTGTAGTACGATCATGTTTTCTAGCTTGTCGGCACCGTCTCTCTTCATCGTTTCGAACAGTTGACTGCGGCCTTTGCAGGACCGCGCACCAGAACGAAGAGAGTGTGGACAATCTATCACGGGACCGCTTCAGAAACCGCATCAGAGCTGCTGCGCCAGTTTTTTGCCGCGCAGCGCTGAGACCAGATCTTGCAGGATGATGCGATTTTTCTGGTGACGCCAGACCATCCGTCTTACCCGTTTGCCCTCCAATATCGGGCGGGCCTCTTTCATTAGGGGGCCTCCGAAATCTGGTTCCGGGTTCTGGCGTTCAATGTCACGGCGAAAGCGGGCAGGCACTGGGGCAAGTGTCTGAGCGGTCGCGAGTAAGCTCTCTGCAAGAGCGCCTTCGGCGAGCAGAAGTTCGTGTCGATCGAAGAGCAGATGGATGTACTCCACCGGCGCGTCGGTCATGTCGATCTCGATTCCCGGCAGCCCGACCAGCCGAATGGCCGGCACCAGCACCTCGGAGTCTCCGGTCATCCGTCGTGCGATAGCTGAACGGATGAGCATCCGGTGCTGCCGTGACACGCGCAAATCACGCTCCGGCACTCCGGGCCCCAGCGCACCTGTGCGGATCAGGACCGGGCGCTGGTTTGGGTTCATCCGCATCTCGGCGGCGGTGACATATCGGCTGCCGACCCACCGCACGGCCTGCACTCCGTGATCCATCGTCCAGAGTTGCGTTCCAGGCGTGATCCCGTCGGCGCGCCGCGCCCCATTGGGAGTAGCCAGCATAACCTCCCCCGCAAAGCAAAAAACCACATTGCTGCCCGGTGTTGCCGTGCCTTCGACCCAGTTCCCATCAGGGTCCTTACTGAGTGAAGTAGTCGAACCGGAATTCAGCGGGGTGCCAATGCTGGTCAGGCTGGTGCCGTCGAGCGAGCCGCCGGATATTGGGACCGAGCCGGTCGCGCCCCACGCGACGAAGTCAATGGCAACGCCATTCTCAGACAGCGCGATCGCATCGCGCGGACCGTTCGCCAGATTGGTAAAAATGACGTAAAAGTCATAGGTTCCGTCGGTCGAAAATGTCCCCGAACTGATAGGTATGGTGCTCGCCAAAGCGGCGACGCTCCCGGATTTTGTATAGATTTCGATAGCATAGGGCGACGGATCTTCGCCGGTGGGAAGGCGGATTTCGACGTATTCCCCGGCAAGTCCGGTATATGAAAATTCACTGATTTCAGCCATTCGCTCCCGTGCCTCATCATAAAAGGACCAACGGCACAAGACGCGTTTTCCACGTTCAATGGATCAATCGTGGGGCGGATTTTGGACTTTTACAACGAACTGTTCCGATCTGGTGGGTTCTCGGCACAATGCCGCCGAAACGGCTCGCACATGACCTTGCTGCACGAAGGCATCTGACTGCGTAGCTGGCTCATAGATGTAGCGACGGGACAACGGGATGCCTTTCAAGCACAACGCATCACGACGGCACAAGTTCGCGCAGGCGAAATACCGGGCCACGAATTGGGCCGGATACAACGAGAGTCTCTACCAGCGCGGTGATGTGACGATCTGGCTCAGCGAAGACGGATGGCCACATGGACCCCACCGCCCTCTGGCAAGCGCGGTGCGCAGCGGCGGTATTCGGACCTGGCGATCGAGGGTGCCTGACCTTGCGCGTCGTGTTCGGGCTGGCGCTTTGTCAAACGAAGGGCTTCGTGCGAAGTCTTCTGCGGCTCATACGGATTGACCTGCCTGTGCCAGATTTCTCGACGCTTTGCCGCGGCGGCCCATCGTTGAGGACCGCGCCGGGCCGGAGGCTGTCGGAATGACCGGCCGGATCGCCCAGAACGCGGATCCACGGCGGTTGGGAACGGATGAGTGAGAAGCACGGGCTGCCGAAGGCTCGCAAAACCCGGCGTAAACTGGATATCGGCCTCGATCCGGAGAGCGGTCACATCGTCACGTCCAGCCTGACCACCGAGCATGTCGGCGATCCCGGCGGGCTGCCCGAGTTGCTGGCTCAGGTGGCGGAGGTTGTGTGCCGTTCCCTCGGCGATGGCGCCTATGATGGCGCACCGCCCGCAGCGACGATACAGGAAGCCTTCGGGCCGGATGTGGAGGTGATCATTCCTCCGGGGCTCCGCCCGTTCGAGGCTGAATAGATCCACCGGATCGACTCTCTATCGCCTCTCACCCACCGAGCAACGCCGCCCCCCCCCCCCCGGGATTGCGAGACCCCCAATGCCCATATCCAGATGATTGCCGACCACGGTCGGATCGCCTGGCAAAAGGCCACCGGTTACAGTCAACGCTCCCGTGTTGAAGCCTAGATCGGCCGCTACAAGCAGGTGATTGGGCCTGAGCTAAGAGGTCGAAATATGGAGAGCCAAGCATCCGAGACCCTGATCGCTGTCAAATTCCTTGGGCCGCATGACCGACCTCGGTCGCGCGGCCGATGAGCGTGTCATCAGAAAGGGCGGATAAAGGCCGGTAAGAAGGCCGAATACGTCCAGAGTTTGATCTATGCAACACGCTCGGTGTAAATGTTGCGCACATCATCGAACGGCAGGAAACGCGGGCCGCATCGCAGCATCTGACATGGTGGCGAGCGGCAGCTCCGGGCCGTACTTTCGAGTTCTATCCTGCTGCATCCGCGAGATGCCGACAGAGATTTTGAGGCAGTCTGGGCTCACAGCCGACATGCGGCGACGCGGCGAGCCGGGGAAGATCGTCCAGGAGCGCAACGTCGGTCTCGGCCCATAAGAGACATTCATTGCCATCACCTCCGCTGCGTTGCAGCTTCTGCAGACCGGCCATTCGTCGCAGGATCGATATCACCACCATGTCGAAGGTCGGCAGCGCTGACAAAGTGTGTATTACTGCAAGCGCAAAAAAACATAACGCTCCCCCTACACCATGCTGACAACTTCAACCTCTGATATCTGGGTGTTCTATGGGTGTTTACTAACAGCAAGGCCTAGGCTAGGAGTAAATACCCTTACGCGGAACGCTCTTAATGAGCGTAGTCTGGTGTACAGCCGGACTCTAACTTATTGATTTCATTTTGGCGCGATAAGACCAAGAAGGTCTTATCAAAGCCGTAGTTTCGCTAAGACCTTCTTGGTCTTATCGCACCTTCAAAGGTAGGGGGCCTTACTTCAGATCATGAGCGGAGCTGCAAGTGATCCTCGCGACGATATCGCAGCCAAGATTTCGCTGAAAAATTGCCGCATCCGCAGCAAGCCACACTATGTTTTCGTTTGTGGTGGTAAAGTCGACGTTACTTCTACGGCAAACCTATCAGTTCGAAACATGATGATGAATAGTACTGCTGCGCAGGAAGGCGTAGAGTTTGTACTGGCCGAGAGCTACAAGGATTGGTTTGATGGCTACGATGATCTCGCGGAGTTTGAGAATGATATCGCGGGACTGGCATCTGTCGTCGCGGTCATTCTAGAAAGCCCAGGCTCTCTTGCCGAACTTGGTCTATTTTACGCAAATGAGCATATCCGCACAAAGCTCTTCGCCGTTCTAAATAGAGGTTTCTATATTGAGAGCTCCTTTATTAAGCATGGCATATTAGCTCCGCTCGAAACGCTTGATCAACGCTTTGTACTTCCGCTGGATCTCAATCCGGACAACGCAGACTTGATTGAACTGAGGGAAGTTGAGGAGATTGTCCACGAAGTCACATCATACTTGGACACGCTTCCTGACAGCGAAGCATTCACCATCGACAACCATGGCCATGTGTTACTCCTAATTTTTCAGATTATTCACCTTTTCTTGGCGTTAACCTTTAATGAAATTTTAACATTTTTAGAAAAGTCCGGTGTAACATTATCGGAAAAACGACTCAAGGCAGGCCTCTATATTCTTGAGAGGTTTGGTTTGGTCGGTATGGAGAAGCGGGCTTCTCAAAAGTTCTATTTTGCTAAGAGTAATGCTCCTACTCGTGTCGAGATCCGGGCTCAAAAGGGTGCGCCAGTAATTGACTTAAGTGCTGCAAAGATAAAAATCTCCCAACATTACAGGAAGCAATCTGCTTCAACCCGACGCGAAAAGAACAGAGTCTATGTTATCGAAAATTTCGTCATTTCTGGAGAAGGCGGATGAAACCCACTCAAATTCTCAAGAAAGAGCTCTTTCTTGCCGACATTGAACTCAAGCGTTACGTTTCAAGCTGTCCAAGAAGGTATAAAAGATACCCGATCGATAAACGATCAGGCGGGAAAAGAATTATTGCTCAACCAACGCCGGACTTAAAGGCGGTTCAGCGCTTGCTCGTTAGCCAGTTCCTAGAGAAATGTTTGCAGGTACATGAGTGCGCAATGGCGTATCAAGTCGGCAAGTCGATCGTTGATAACGCAAAGATCCACTCGAAAAACAGCTACCTTCTTAAGATGGATTTCAAGGATTTTTTCCCTTCCATCCGCAGCAAGGACTTGTGCCACCTCCTCGTTGCTCAGGGTCACCTAGACCAAGGTGACGAAATCGAATTACGCACGATATCGAGGGTATTCTTTATGCTCGAAAATGATGAGCTTGTATTGAGTGTTGGGGCGCCGTCCTCCCCCTTCATTTCAAACGCGCTCCTCTTCGAATTTGACACCATCGCCGATGAATATTGCAAGGAACACGGCATAAGCTTCTCCCGATATTCCGACGACTTGACGTTCTCAACAAATATTAAGGATGCCCTGTTTGCTGTGCCAGGCTTCATTAAGGAAGCACTTAAAGCTATGGAGTATCCGAGTCTATTAGTAAATGATGGCAAGACGGTATTCAGCTCGAGAGCGCATAACCGTCACGTAACCGGGATAACACTCACGAACGACGGAAAGCTTTCTATTGGGAGGAAGAAAAAGCGATCAATAAGAACACAGGTATTCTTATTTTCGGCTTCGCGGCTATCCACTCAAGAAGCAAGGTCTCTGCAAGGTTATATATCATTTGCACGAAGTGTTGATGCCGCATTTTACTCATCATTGCTGTCCAAGTATCCAGTTGCGATGGCTCAGCTAGAGGCGGCAAACTTTGGAGAAATAAACTAGACGCAGTCGCTGGAAGCAGTCAGGGTTCAGTTTTCGTCAATGTCCGCTCTAGAAGCCTCTGCAAAAGTGTTGTGACCATGCCGCGAATGACCGCTACCCGCCGTTCTGTGGAAAAACTGCGTATTGCGAGCGCAGAAATGGCGGGTTTGACTACGGCATAAGTGCCTTTCTGATCAGGCTTCCCGCAGATGCTGCGGTGCTGGAAAGATCTTGGCGAGCTTGCGGAGGTTCTGGGCGGTTGCGGCGAGGAGAAATTCGTCGCTCGCGCCGCATGGGCCGCGTAATCGAAGTCGTCCCAGCCCGAGGATGCGTTTAAGGTTGGCAAAGAGCATCTCGACCCTCTTTCGCAGCTTCATCGCGATGACATAGTCGTCGATCTCGGCCAGATCCCAATCGAGATCCGTTCTGACCCATTTCCGGTTGGGAGCATGCGGACTTCCCCAAAATTAGTTTCGGTCTTGAGACTTGGATGACGCCACCGATGGTAATGAACGATGATTGGGTCGAGTGGCGGAGAGACAGGGATTTAACGTCGAATAATATCTACATGTATTTAAGTTCATAACTTTGTTTGTATAGTATAATGTGTAGCATTTTATCGCGCCGTCCGGAACTTAAGTCAGATCACCGAACCTATTAGCAGAGCCCATACGAATGCGTCTTTACGGGTCTCGCCTGAATGCTCTGAAGGTGAATATCCGAGAAGAAAAGAACGCCGCCCGGTTTTCCGCGCGGCGCTACCTTTTTAAGGGCCACTTCTCCACCACCCATTGTTCCTGTGCAGGCCGACAGCTTGCGCCTGGCGGTCCGCGACGATCCGTCTTGCCAGATCCACGCTGTCCGACCGCAGTGGATCGGCCAGATTCTGGACAGTGGTCAGACGATATATAATAATGGACGCCGGCATGGGACTGTCACCATTTTATACGCTAGCGATCCGCCGTACGTCCATCGTACACGATTTGCGGTGCTCTGCCTGCGGCACCAGTTTTTGCTCACACAAAAATCATATCATCAGCCAAGGCGTTGAGGGTGATGTTTCGAATGGTCAGAGTATCGCCGGAACCGAAGTCAAACATGACATCCCCGTTGACTTGCGTGGCATAGGTCTGAACCTCAGAAAAATTATTCACTCCGAGTTTCGCCAGTCGAAGGGTGTCGATGTTGTCCTCGAAATCTACAACCGTGTCGCGGTCATAGTTCAGAGCGAATACAAACGTATCAGAACCAATCCCGCCATTCAGAAGGTCATTCCCGGCACCACCAAAGAGCCTGTCGTTGCCAGCATTGCCATTCAGCCTGTCGTGGCCGCTATAACCACTCAAAACGTTGCTACCCACGTTCCCCGACAGCACGTTGTCGAGATGGTTCCCAATGGCATCAATATTGCCGCTTCCGAGCAGAGCCACATTCTCAATGCTTGTATCAAGCGCCTGCACCCCGTCTGTCAGGTTTATCCCGACAAACGTCTGCACGACATCAATCCCGGCACCGCCGCTCAGCCGATCCCCGAAGCTGTCCATCACCAACGTGTCATTGCCGTTGCCGCCAAGGATCGTATCGGCCCCGATCCCGCCGTTCAGAAGGTCATTCCCGTCACTGCCCCAGAGCTGGTCATTCCCGGCGCCGCCGTACAGAGTATCGTGGCCGCCATAACCGATCAT